>DATKNR010000038.1:0-30623 GCA_035541255.1 Patescibacteria group bacterium
TCCGTGCTCGCCGAAGAATTCACCGTGGTCCGCCACGACGATGAGCAGCAAGTTATCGGACAGGCCTCTCTCTTTCAGCGATTGCATCAGCTGGCCGATGCGATCGTCCTCGTACGCAATTCCCCCGTCGTAAGCCGCTTCCTCGGCCCGGATTTCCTCCGGATGTTTCAGCTTCTCCCTGTCCGCCCACCCGTTCAGGATTCCCCCGACATCGGAACCGTTTGCGAATTTCAGGCGGAAAGAACGCGGAGGCAGATAGGGGGCGTGCGCGTCGAAGTAATTCAGCACGGCGAAGAACGGCCGTGAGGAATCCCGGCTGAGCCAGTCCAGGAATCGTCCATTTTCGACGTCGGCGTGTTTTCGCCCCGGAATATTGGAGTGGGGGGCGAATTCGTACAGCATCATCAGGCTGCGGCCGTAAAGGGTCCGCACCAGCACATCCATGAAGTTGCTGAACACCCCGTCGAACCGCAAGAATCCCGCACCGAACCCGTTTGTCGTCGCAAAGTAGAAGGTGTTCGCGGAGAAAGCGCCCGTGCGATATCCGCGAGCCTCGAACGCTTCCGGCAGCGTGGTATAGCGCCCGTCGTAGGTCTTCACTTCCGCGCCGTGCTCGAAGGGAAAACGGCCGGTGAGAAGCGAGGCGTGTGCAGGCAATGTCCAGGACGAGGTGGAAATCGCATGCTCGAAGAGCACCCCCTGCGCCGCCAGTCGGTCCAGGTTCGGGGTGGTTGGGCGGGAATAACCGAGCGCGGAAACATGGTCGGCGCGCACCGTGTCCAGTACGATCATCAGCACATTGGGAGCGGCCTGCGGCGCGCGTCCCAGTTCGGCCGCGGCATTCACTTCCGCGGCGTCGCGGGACATCTCCAGCGAAACGACGAGGACGACCAGCAGCGGCGCGAGCACCCAGAAAGACCGCCTTGCCAAGCCCGCCAGCCGCTCGCGATGCTTCCAGAAACCTCTCATCAGCGCCATCGCGATTCCTGCGGAAAGGATTGCGATGTACGGCGCGTCCATCAGCCGGTCCAGGGCTATGGACAGCCAGTCAAACACCGCCAACATAAACAACAGGAAGAGAATCAGCTTCCCGCTCACTCGCCCGCGCCCCGCCCGGCAGATTCCGGCGGCCAGCAGTCCCATCACGACGAAAAAAAACAGATCCACGAGCGGCGAGACGTACACAATCCGGCGGGGGACCAGCAAGTAGTTGATCGTTTCGCCGGACCACCGGCCGGCTTGCAGGAAGTACAGGGCTGAGCCTTCCACGAACCCGCTGATTAGCCCGAAGCTGGCAAACAGAAAAAACAGGGCGGAGAGTTTTGGCCTATCGTCGCGCCATACCTGCGCTTCTGCCATTCGGAAATTCTCCTGAGCGGCGTCGCTCTGTACTTTCGCGGGACCGCACTTTGTGATCGGGAACTCCGGGCTGGCAAGTCGCCGCCGGCTCATCCCCTATTCAATTCCCCCGCGCAGGGAGAGTTGATGCGTTTTCGGCAACTTATTTCCAATTTCCCACAGGCCTCGCTACCCGCCTGCGTGCGCGGAAGATCTGTACGGGCGCCGCCGGTACCCGATTGTTTGCGCACCGATGCGGAACTATGACACCAAACCCATAAAATTGAGCGGTATGAAGACAATCGAACGGCCGAATCAATGCCTATTTATTACCATTGATTGGCTCCCCTGGCCACCGTTCCGGGAGGAGGGGAGATGGGTTTCGTACCCATGGCTCGAGGCACACGGCAAACCTTCACGGCTTGGTTCTCGTAAGGGCATTCAAGACCCTGCACACCCGGCTGTTCCACCACTACCCAGCCCACCCCGAACCTTCCGCCGACCTCCCGAAAGTCGGAGAGTTGAAACGTGCGCCATGCCCGAAGCGCGCTCACCTGCTCCCACCACTTCGGCGCCAAATCGGGGAAAAGGGTCACGGCGCCGCTGTCTTTCACCGCGTCCGGCATGGCGCTGCGCTCCGCAACGGGCAGGAACGCCTGCAACTCTTCCCCTGGGCTCCTCATGTACGCGGGATCGAGCGCGAAGTAGGCATCTGTGGGCGTGTTCTGGCGGATCCACAGGAATGCCTGCACCCACCGATTCCGCGCGCTGCTGCCCGGCCACTCGACATGGGCCGAGACAGGGAACAATCGAATCTGCACATAAGCCATCCCCGATGCCAACGGCAGAAGAACCAGCAACCACAGCCAGACGACTCGCTTGGCAGCAAACTCTGCCGCCAGACCGCCGGCCATCAGGAACAGGAACACGTAAGCCAGGTGAAGGCTGCGCATCGGCTGCAATCCGGCCAGGACTTCAAACCGGTGAGGAACATCGAGGACGAACGACACCGCGAGACTGAGCAGGACCCATGCAATCAAGACAGGACACAGCCTCTCGATGTTGGTCATTCGCCGAGTCCGCGCGATTCTCCAGAACCAGAAGAACAGGGCAACCGGGATGATCGCCCCCAACCATTCGTACCACGCCCATTGAGTTACGTAGTAGTAGGAGTGGCTGACGGCGGCCCGGTGGTATGCCTCCGAAGGCGGCTGAAACAGGTATCCGATGCCGGGGAGCACGCCCCCGAGAGCGGCCTTCCTCTGAAGGGAATCTCCCGTTCCAAGGAGAAGGATGAATGCCGCTGCGAAAACCATCATCAGCGGATGGATAAGTCCGGTGATGAGCAGCCAAACAACTACGCGCCCGTAACGTTTCTCGAGAGCCGCGCCTACCGCGAACAAAGTTGTGACGGAGGAGAAGGAACGCGGATTCAAATATTGGTCCATGAGAAAAAGGGCCGTGGCGGCCACGGGGATCGTCAGCAGGGCGGCCACCAGCGCCACGGCAGACCATCGCGCGGGGGCGCTGCCAAAGAGCAGGCAACTCAACTCCCAGCATCCAAGCAGGAACAGGAAGTAACTCAGCAAGTGCCCGGCGAGCAGGACCGTCTCAAGAGGAAGATGCAGCGTATGGACAATGGTCGCAATGACCCGAGGCATCAGGGAGAAAGCCGTCTGGCGCGCAAAGATTTCCGCGCCGATGGGGTAGAGCGAGGGATTGAGCAGTTTTTTTACGGCGGAGACGTAAAATTCGGCATCTTCCGCATAAGGATGATAGCCGTGAACAAGAAAGGCTCCTGCGGTCAGCAGCGAAAGATAGAGATACTCTCTTGCCTTCAAGGGGATTCCCCTGGCCCGGGGAAATGAAGTCCACCCCGTTCCGCTCGGCCGCGGCGCGCGACTCCACCGAAGTGTAAAAGTCCGGTCCCGCATTTTGAACGGGTGGCGCAACAAACACAAGGACGCGCACGCGCGGGCCGATCCGGCTCCGCCGGGGCGGGCACTGACTGTGATAGCCTCACTATGGATATGTCCGGTACGCGCGGCGCTTCCCACCCGCCCATCCGCTTCACCCCAGGTGCATTGTTCCTGCTGGTCGGCCTCGTTGTTGCAAGCATTCTGCTGCACGGCTACCACTACGGTTTCGACGACCAGTGCGTCTATCTTCCCGCCATTAAGCAGGCGCTCGATCCCGGTCTCTATCCTGCCGATTCCGCCTTTTTCCTCGGCCAGTCCCAATTCGGCTGCTTCGTAAGTCTGGTAGCGTGGACGGTTCGCCTCACCAGTTGCCCCCTGCCCTGGGCACTGCTCCTTTGGCATTTCGGTTCGCTCCTGCTACTGCTTGGCGGATGCTGGCGGATATTGCGCCGCTCCTTCCGCACACCGGCGGGAGTGTATGGGGGCCTGCTGCTGCTTACCGTGCTGCTGACACTTCCCGTGGCCGGAACTTTCCTGGTCATTTGCGATCCGTACCTTCACACGCGGACACTCGCCACCGGCCTGATCCTCTTCGCTTTTGCTGATCTGCTCGACCGGCGGCTTGCTGCCCTCGTCTGGCTGCTCCTTGCCGGACTGGCGCACCCCACGCTCGCGTTGCTCGGCTTGTGCCACCTCGCGGTGCAGGCCTGGCCCGGGCGATTGCGTACCGCTTCCTCTTCGGCGGTGGTCGCAGCGGTTGCGGTGCTCATGATTTCCCCTCTCGCGGTATCCGGGCGTTGGCTGCCTGATCCGGGCGATTCCGCCTGGCGCTCGGCGCTCGCCGGGGAGCGGTACTTGTTCCCCGCGCAATGGACCTGGTACGAACTGCTCGGCGCGTTCGGGCCTCTCGGGATTCTCTATCTTTACTCCCGCCTGGCTGGGAACCGGGGACTTCACGATCTCGCGCGGATTTGCTGCAGGCTCGCGATTTCCGGAAGCCTCGGCGTGGCCGCCGGACTGGCCATTGGCATGGTTCCCGTGTTGCTGCCGCTGGTTGCGCTTGAGCCCATGCGCGCGCTTCATCTCATTTACTTGTTCCTGGCTCTGACTACAGGCGGGCTTGCCGCGGAATTGCTGCCTCGTTCCGGAAAGATGATCGCGGCAGCGTTGCTCGTTCCACTGGCTGTGGCGATGTTTCTCGCGCAGCGCGCCGACCTCGGCACAAACGCGCACATCGAATGGCCCTGGGTTACCCCCGAGAACGACTGGCGGCGCGCGTTCGAGTGGATTCGCATGAACACTCCTCGCGATGTTCTGTTCGCCATGAACCCGGATTACTTGCTCCTTCCCGGCGAAAATGAGCACGGCTTCCGCGGTCTGGCCGAACGCAGCCAGCTGGCCGATTCGAAAAAAGATCGCGCCGTTTCCCGGAACGATCCCGGGCTGGCCTGGGAGTGGAGGGAGGAAGTGCTGGCCCAGCGGGGCATCGAAGATTTCGACGAGAACCGTCTCGCCGGCTTGCGCCGCCGTTTCGGCGTCGCTTGGATCTTGCTCAGGAAGGACGCAGGGCGCGCGGCCTCGCTGCCGGGACTGGCCTGCCCCTTTGAGAACCGCACACTTCGCGTTTGCCGTGTCCCGTAACTGCGCGGGACGGTTCGATCCGTCCGGCAGCGCTTCCCTGCTCCGCCCGTAGCGCCCGGGAACCGCCTCAATTTGCCTGCTTCTTCAATTCCTTTTCCGCGTGCTCCAGCGACTTGCGGAACCGCTTACGGTAGGGCTCGAGTTGCACCGCCATCCGGTACTGCTCCACCGCCGCTGTCCAGTTGCCTTCATGTTCGTAGACACTGCCCAGCCATTCGCGCCCGTCCCCCTGCGTGACCGACTCCGAATTTCCGGGGTACTGGAGCAGAAACTGCTTCAGCTCTTCTTCCGCCAGCGTCAATTGCAATCCGCCGATTACCCGGGAAACTGCCCGGTAGTAGAGCAGGCGCGGATCATTGGCCGCGACTTCGTGCGCACGGTCGAGCACGCGGACCATTCCCAGCGCGTCCCGCTGGTGCTCGAAGAAGTCCAGCGCTTCCAGATAGAAGTGGACGCCGCTGGGCCGCTTTTCGAGCAGAGATTCGTACTGCTGCTGCGCCAGGTCCGGCTGATCCAGCCCTCGAAACAGTTGCGCCAGCGCCAGCATTCCCTCCAACGGATCGATGCCGGAAATCGCCTGCACCTGCTGGCGCGCCTTGTCCTTGCTGCCGCCCAGAAACCAAGGCGCTTCGATGTAGTATTCCGCCAGGTCGCGGCGCGCCGTGATGTTGGTGCCGTCGAGTTTCACCGCGGTTTCAAAGGCGTGCCGCGTCTTGCGCGCCAGGAAGAAACTCGATTCGATTTCGGCTTTCCGGCCATATGCCCGGCCGAGCCACAACTGGTAATCCGAGTTCTCCGGGCTCAGCCGGCAGGCATCTTCCGCCGCATGCATCGCCAAATCAAAACTGCCCAGCTCATACGCACTTCGTGCCAGCCAGTAATGACCCGCCGGATCCTGCGGTGCGGCGGCCACCGCGGTCTGCGATTCCGCCTGCACCTGCCGGTAATTTCCTGCCTCGAACAAACGGCGGAGCTGGTCGCCACTCATCGCCGGGTGCCGCTCAGCGGAAGGCGCCCCGGCTGCCGCCAGCAGGCAGGCAAGCAGCAGCGCCATCGCGTGGCCTACACGTAGCCTCGTCCTCTGCCAAAGTCGGAAGGAATTCTTCAGGTTTGCGGACAGCATAGGTTCGTGCGCGGCAACCGTTCTCTCAGCCCCCAGCGGGAGCTTTCTGTAAGAGTGCTCTTACTTTGATGCCGTCCGCCAGGTCCACGTCGCCGGGGAGAGCCACTTCGTCTCCCTCCCGCACACCCTCCAGCACTTGGAAACTGGTTGGGCTGCTGATGCCCAGCTTCACCTCCCGCCTGTGAAGCACGCTCGTATCGCCCAGGCCACCGCCCTCCACCAGGAATACGTAGCGGTGGCTCCCTTCATCCATCACGGCGCCTCGGGGAACCACCAGGGCATCTGTCGCCTGACGCACAATGATTTTCACGTTGACGTTGGCGTTCGGCAGCAGGTTCTGGTTGCTGTTCTCCACGGAACAGAGGACCTCTCCCACGCTTCGCGTATTCCGGGGAACCACCGTCTTCGGCACCTGCTCTGTGACTCCCGTCCATGTCTGGTTCGGCAGGGCGTCCCAGGTAATCAACACGTGTTCTCCCGGCTCGACCGGGCCGAGCTCCGGCTCGTCCACGAATGCGCGGACGCGCAGATGCGCCAGATTGCCGATCTCCGCCAGAAGGTCGCCCGTGTGCACGTAGTCGCCCGCATGGACGGGCATCAGGTACAGCGTACCGTCGATGGGCGCGGTCAGGTCGCCCTGCCGCACCATCTTGCCCAGCGTGACAATTTCCGCCTTGGCGCGGTCCACCTGGAGCTGCGACGTCTCCACCGCAAGCTTCGCCCGCCGCGCCAGATCCTCCTTCTTCGTGGCGATTTCATTCTCCGTCGCTTCCGCCTTGATCAACGCGAGCTGATTCTGGCTGACCTCGTCCGGCGTGGCCGCCTGCTGGGCCACCAACCGTTTCAAAGCGGCCTGTTCCGCGCGCAGGCGCTGCACTTCCGCTTCCGCTCTTTTCTGATCGGCGTCGAGCTGCGCACGCTGGTCGGCCGGGCCCCCCGCGCGTGCCGCGCGTAATGCGTCTTCGGCATCGAGCAGGGATTGCCGGGTTCGCGCCAGTTGCGCCTGGGCATCGGAAGTGTCCAGTCTCAGCAGCAGATCGCCTTTGCGCACCTGCTTCCCTTCCGTGGCGGTCATCTGCAGCACAAACGCATTCAGCTCCGCGCGGATCACCGCGGGATTGATCGCTTCCACTTTTCCGTTCGTGGTCACGATCTCGGTCAGATTCTGCCGCACCACCTGCACCGCGCCCACGCCCGGCACCGGCGCGCGCCCCCCGAACCACACCAGCACCACCACAAGCAGCGCGCCCCCGACAGCGGCAATGGTGAGCCGGCGAATTTGTTTTCGTTCCATTTTCCCCTGCGGCGGTTTGCGGCGCCGTCAAAAGAATTCAGTGTAGCAAACCGGCCGCGGCGTGCCTATGCGCCCAATTTTCGCGTTGTCATCTTATTGCTTGAAGTCTTAGTATTCCCCTGCTGGCAATGCCGCCCCGCCCCTGTCCAGCACCAAAGGTTTCGACTCTTGGCCAAACTCCTGCCCGGCCGGTCTATTACTGGCTCGGGGCGGAGTTAGTAAAGGGTGCCGCGAGTATGTCGAGCGCCAACCTCCCTCCGATTGCGATGCTTGTCGCGGCTGCGGAGAAGGGCGACCACTCCGCTGCCGACGCCCTCTTCGAAGCCCTTTATTCCGAATTGCACCGGATCGCCAGGCGCGAACTTTCGCGGCAAGGGGTTCCCGTGAGCCTGAGCGCCACCACCCTGCTCCACGAAGCCTACCTGGACATGGCCGCGCGCGAGGGGCCTTCGTTTCCGGACCGTGCCCGCTTCATGGGTTACGCGGCCCGGGTGATGCGCGGTCTGATCATTGATCACGCCCGGAGACGGCAGGCACAAAAGCGCGGGGGTCAGTTTGAAATTACTTCCGCAGGGACCGATGCGGAAAATCTCGCGGACGACCGTCATCTGAGCCGCATCAGTGATGCGCTCGATGAGCTTGCCAAGGCGGAACCGCTGCCCGCGGAGATCGTGGATCTGCGTTTTTTCTGCGGGCTCACTTTCAGTGAGATTGCCGCCATGAAACGAATCTCCGAGCGCACCGCTCAGCGGGAATGGGAGAAGGCGCGCATTTATCTTCACCGCAGTATTCGCGCGGATCTGGAGACCTGAGGGGCCGTGTCACCGATCAGTCCAAGCCTGTGGCGCGAGATCAGTCCGCACCTGGACCACGCGCTTTCCCTGCCGGAGCACGAGCGCAAACCCTGGCTCGAGTCCTTCCGGCTGGGTCACCCGGAACTTGCCGACCTCCTGGAGGAACTTCTGGAGGAACACCGCACACTGTCACGGGAACAGTTTCTCGAAAACGGGCCGGCACGCTTGGCCGACGAAAGCGCGCTCAGGGGCAGGACAATCGGTCCCTACCGGCTGCTCTCCCTCATCGGCCAGGGCGGAATGGGAACTGTATGGCTGGCGGAGCGAGTTGACGGGCGGTTCGAGCGCCGCGTGGCAATCAAATTCCTGCGGTTGGCCGTCGCCGCGCAGGGCGCGGAACGCTTCCGGCGGGAGGGCCACCTCCTCGGCCGGCTCGCTGATGCGCACATTGCCGAACTGATCGATGCGGGCGTCACTCCCGGGGGCGAGCTCTATCTTGTGCTCGAGCACGTCGAAGGCGAGCCGATTGACCAGTACTGCGACCGTCATTCGCTGAGTACGGAAACGCGCATCCGGCTTTTCCTCGACGTGCTCGGAGCTGTGGCTCAGGCGCATGCGAATCTCATTGTTCATAGGGACCTCAAGCCATCCAACGTGCTGGTCAGAAACGACGGTCAGGTAAAGTTGCTCGACTTCGGCATAGCCAAGTTGCTGGCCGATGACGAAAGTTCCGCTGCGGCGACCCAGCTCACCCTCGATGGCGGAAGCGCCCTCACCCTTCAGTTTGCGGCGCCAGAACAGGTGACCCGCGCCGCCGTCACTACGGCCACCGATGTCTATGCTCTTGGTGTTCTTCTCTATTTGCTGTTGACCGGCAGGCACCCTGCCGGCCCGGGGCCGCACTCCGCTGCCGACCTCCTCAAGGCCATTCTGGAGAACGAACCGCCGCGTGCCTCCGAGACCATCACGGCTCTTGATGCGCAAGGCGTGGCGGAAAAGCGGGCTACCTCGCCCGACAGGCTCCGCCGCCTGCTTCGGGGAGATCTGGACACCATCATCGCGAAAGCGCTCAAGAAAAATCCAAGGGAACGATACGCGTCCGCTACCGCGTTTGCGGAAGAACTTCGCCGTTATCTGAAGCACGAGCCCATTACCGCGCGGCCGGACACGCTCGCCTACCGCGCGGCAAAATTTATTCGCCGGAACCGCACCGCGGTGGCGCTGGCGGGCCTGGTGCTTGTCTCCCTGATCGCGGGGGTCTCCGGAACCCTGCTGCAAGCTCATCGGGCGCGCGAGGAACGCGATTTCGCTCTCCGTGAGCTTTCGCGGGCGGCGACGGTGAATGATCTGGAGGAGTTCGTACTTAGGGACGCCGCGCCTTCCGGCAAGCCATTCACCGTGGATGAATTACTGGATCGCGCCGAACGGATTGTCGAACGCGCGCAGGGAAGCAGCGCGGACCGAGTGGATCTGCTCGTTTCGATTGGCCGGCAATACATGCTCCAGGACGAGGAAGCAAAGGGGCACCGCATAGTCGAAGATGCGTATCGCCTCTCCCGCGGCCTTCAAGATCGCACCAGCCGCGCGTACGCTGCCTGTGCTCTTGGAGCGTCTTTTGCAAGCTCGGGAGATCCGACCCGCGGGGAGTCCTTATACCAGGAAGGAATCAGCGAGCTTGGCCATGAGCCTCAGTATGCGATCTATCGGTTCTACTGCCTGCTGGATGGAAGGCAAATCGCCGACAGCCGGGGAGACTCCCAGGCCGCGATTGCACGGATTGAGGAGGCGCAGCGTGTGCTGCGGGCCTCGGGGTTCGAATCCGAGATCCTGAATTTGCGGGCATCCATCGACTTGGCCGAAGCCTATCGCCAAGCGGGCCGGGTCCGAGATGCGCTCGGCGCATTCGAGCACGCTTCCACTCTGCTGGCTTCCCTGGGACGCGACAATACGCAGACTGCGGGTACTCTGTACAACAACTGGGCGATGACTTTGTTCCAGATGGGACGCCCGTTGGAAGCCGAGGAACTATTCCGGCGGGCGATTGCAATCAGCCGCGCAGACACGAGCTTAGCCGCGGTTTCGCCGATGCTTCTCCTCAATTATGGGAAGACGCTGCGGGAATTGGGCCACATCGACGAGGCGGCGGACTACGTGGATCGCGCCTATGCCAAGGCCCAGCAGGCCGGGTACGCAGTGGTAGTGGATCAATCCTTGATTGAGCGTTGCCGGATTTACCGCACGCAGCACAACCTGGCTCGTGCCACAGAAATGCTCGCGCTGGTGGAACCTCGGCTGCGGCGCAATCTCCCTCCCGGTCATTACGCCTTTGCGGGGATTGCCGCCGAGCGCTCGGCGATTTCGCTTGAGAGTGGCGATCCTCAGAATGCGCTGAAGCTCGCGGATGAGGCCGTGGGCATCGTTGAAGCGGCCATCCATGCGGGAAGGCAAGGTGCAGTGATTCTGCCGATTGTTCTAATGGCCCGCTCCGCTGCGGAATTGGAACTTCGCAACCCGGACAAGGCAGGGAGCGACGCCGAACTCTGCCTGCGCTCACTGCGAGCCTCCTCTGAGCCAGGCACATTTTCGGACACGACCGGCCGTGCCTATGTAGCGCTCGGCCGCGCGCTGGAAGCCCAAGGGAAGCCCGAAGAGGCCCATGCTGCTTTCCGATCAGCCGCAGAGCAACTGGACAAGACGCTCGGTCCTGACAACCCCGAATCCGAAGCCGCCCATAAATTTGCTGATTCCAGCCCTCAATAAATCTTCCCCGCAGCTGTCGTCTTTTGCCCGCCGTTTACGATTGTCAAAGTAGAAGGCCCTCGAGGCGCCCCCCCTCCGGGGCCGTTCGGTCGGATTGCACTGGAGTGACCGCACGCGCGCGTGGCGCCTAGGCGTGTTCACCCCGACTTATCCGCGAAACGGAGGGAGAAATGCACATGAAGCTGAGACTTCACACCGCGGCCAGCCAGGGCCGGGCGGAGAGAATTCAGGGCGCGCGCAATCACAGGCGCTGGTTTGCCCGGGGGATGTTTGCCGTTCTTGCCGCACTTGTGGTGATTGCCGGCGCTGGCGCGCAGCGCATTACCTTCATCCCCAACGGTGTGTTCTTCCCCAATGCCACTGGCGCGTCACAGACCTACAGCACCGCCGGCCGCGGGATCGACATGACCGGCCCGTTTTTCCAAAGCCTCGGCACCAATGGCCGCGCCTGCGCCACATGCCACGTGCCCGGCGAGGGGATGTCCATTGCGGCGGCGAAGATTCAGCTGCGCTTCCTGCTCACTGGGGGGGAAGACCCCCTCTTCCGTCCTGTGGACGGTTCCAATTGCAATCACAACATTGATGTGTCCACGCTCGCGGGACGGAGGTCTGCCTACAGTCTGCTTCTCTCGCGCGGCCTGATTCGCATTGCGATTCCCGTTCCCGCAGACGCCGATTACCGGGTGGTGAGCGTCAGCAATCCGTATGGATGCAACGAATCGGATGTGATCTCCATGTATCGCCGCCCGCTGCCTGCTACCAATCTGCGCTTCTTGAGCGCGGTGATGGCGGATGGCCGCGAATCGACTCCTCTGACGGGCACAACGAAGATTCTCAACTCCAACTATCCGGAGTCGCTCCTCGCGGACTTGGAGCATCAGGCGCTGGACGCAACTACAGGACACGCGCAGGGCGACGGTTCCCGGCCCACGCCCGAGGAACAGAAACAGATTGTGGAATTTGAAATGGGTCTCTCCACCGCGCAGGCATTGGACTTTCGCGCCGGGCTCCTGAACGCACGCGGCGCGAAAGGCGGACCCGTTCCCATCACCACCCAGCCCTTTTTCATCAGCATCAATTCCAGCGTGAACTTTCTGCTGCCCCAACTCGAGCAGCCCGGCGGCCTCGTAACCCCCGGAGACGGTCAGTTCAGCTCCAATATTTTCGATGGTTTCGATGCTTGGAAAAATCTTCCGAGCGGAGATCCGCGGGCGGCCATCGCGCGCGGTCAGATCATTTTCAACACCAAGCCAATGAACATCACGGGCGTCGCCGGCATCAACGACGATGTGGCCGCGGGTGGCCTGGTCGCGGGCGGCATTCCCTCGCTGCAGGGAACATGCGGAACCTGCCACGACACGCCAAACGTCGGTGACCACTCCTTCCCGACGCCTCTCGACATCGGCACCGGCGACCCCAGCCCTTCCGACTCTTCCAAGAATCTGGGTGGCCTGGACGTGAGCTACCTGCCGCAGATTACGGTCTGCAGGACGGATCCGGCGACTGGAGAAGCTACGAGCGACTGCAAGTCATCCACGGATCTCGGCCTGGCTCTCATTGATGGCCGCTTCGACCACGTCGGCAAGATCAAAGGCCCGATCCTTCGCGGACTCGCTGCGCAGGCTCCCTATTTCCACAACGGCTCGGCACAGTCTTTGCTGGATGTCGTGCGCTTTTACGAAACCCGGTTCGGCCTCGTCCTCTCCAAGCAGGAGGAATCGGACCTGGTCGCGTTCCTCTCCGCTCTCTGCTTCAAACGCACTGGCCTGGCGCGGGCGATCGGGACATCCGGCAATCTTGGTGCCGGCCCCGTTCTCCTTCCGCGCGGCCACGCCCGCATCACTCCTTTTTGTGATAGATGTCACAGTACGACAGCCGGGAGTGCGCGGATAGTGCATCATGCCCCAGTTGCACGGAGTTCGCCCGCGGTCCTCTGCGACCGAAGGCTGAGAAGAGGCACATCGGGATCCCGACATGGCATCCGCGACCCAATCTGCGCCACCCACCCGGCCATCTCCAGCCGAATTGCGTGATGCGCTCGTTCGCATCGCGGCTCCGGACCGCGTCCTCACGCGGCCCATCGATCTTCTCGCCTTTGCCGCTGACGCCAGCTTCTATCGCCTGATCCCCAAGGCCGTCGTGCTGGCGAACGGCACGGCTGAGATTCAGGCGCTCTTCGAATTCAGCCATCGGTCGCGCATCCCGCTCACATTCCGCGCCGCCGGGACCAGCCTTTCCGGCCAGGCCATCACTGACGGGATCCTTGTAGAGGTCGCGCGCCACTGGCGCGGAGCACGCGCCGAGGAAGGCGGCAAGAAAGTCCGCGTCCAGCCCGGCATTGTCGGCGGACACGTGAATCAACTGCTGCGGCCCTACGGCGTGAAGATGGGCCCCGACCCTGCTTCCATCAACGCCTGCATGATGGGCGGCATCCTGTCCAATAATTCGAGCGGCATGTGCTGCGGCGTGGCGCAGAACGCATATCACACCCTTGATTCGATCAAGTTTGTGCTGCCCTCCGGCACCGTGATGGACACCGCACAGCCGGGCGCCGCGCAGCTTTTCCGCGAGCGCGAGCCGCGCCTCGTCCAGGGAATTCTGGACTTGAAGGCGGAAATCGACGCCAACCCAGCGCTGCGCGACCGCATTCGCGCCAAATACCGGATGAAAAACACCACCGGCTACTCGCTGAACGCCTTCGTGGATTTTTCAGAACCGCTCGAAGTCTTCGCGCATCTGCTCGTCGGTTCGGAGGGCACGCTGGCGTTTATCGCGGAGGCCGTGCTGAACACCGTTCCGGACCTGCCGCTGAAGTATACGGGCCTGCTCCTGTTTCCCGACCTGCATGCGGCATGCGCTGCCATCGTGCCGCTGCGCGAGGCGGGAGCGAAGGCTCTCGAACTGATGGACCGCGCCTCGCTCCGCTCGGTCGAAAATCAACCTGGCATCCCCGCTTCCATTCGCCGGTTGCCGGCCGCTTCTGCCGGCCTGCTCGCCGAATTCCAGGGCGCGAATCCATCGGAGAGCGCCTCCATCGAACAGCAGGCCCGCGATGCCATGCACTCGCTCAAGCTCCTCGAGCCTGCGCGGTTTACGTTCGACCCTGCCGAACAGGCCTTGCTCTGGAAAATCCGCCAGGGACTCTACCCGTCCGTCGGCGCCGTGCGCGAGAGCGGAACCACGGTCATCATCGAAGACGTCGCGTTTCCGCTGGAAAATCTCGCCGATGCCGCCGTGGATCTCACCAGGCTTTTCGCGAAGCACGGCTACGGCAATGGAATCATTTTCGGCCACGCCAAAGACGGCAACCTGCACTTCATCATCACCCAGTCGTTCAACACGAAGGAGGCCATCGACACCTACGCCCGGTTTCTCGACGACATGGTCCGCCTTGTCGTTGACCGCTACGACGGCGCGCTCAAAGCCGAGCACGGCACGGGACGCAACATGGCGCCCTTTGTCGAGAAAGAATGGGGCGCCGAGGCCTATCGCATCATGCAGCGGCTGAAGGATCTCGCCGATCCCGAAAACCTCCTCAATCCCGGCGTCATCATCAACCCCGATCCGCAGTCGCACCTGCGCGCGCTTAAACCGACTCCCACGGTCGAACCGGAAGTGGACAAATGCATAGAATGCGGCTTCTGCGAAGTGAAATGTCCCAGCCGCGATCTCACCGCCACGCCGCGCCAGCGCATCGTCCTGCGGCGCGAAATGACGCGCCTGATCAACGAGCACGCCCCGGCGGATTGGCTCGACGCGCTCAATGCCGAGTTCCCCTACACCGTGCTGGACACATGCGCCGTGGACGGCCTGTGCGCCACGGCCTGCCCGGTGGGAATCGACACCGGACAGCTCACCAAACGCTTCCGCCGCTTGCGGCACTCCGCCGAAGCAAATCGGCGCGCGCGGAATATCGCCGAGAACTTCGCCGCCACGGAGAGCGCGCTTCGTGCCGCGCTGCGCGCGGGCCACGCCGTTCAATCCGTCTTCGGCCCGGGCGCCATGAAGGCCATCACGCGCGCCATGCGCGCCATCACCAGCAATGGACTGCCGGATTGGTCGCCCGACGTGCCCAGGCCCGCGAAATCACTCCCCTCCACGAATCGATCCGGCGCACAGGCCGTCTATTTCCCAAGCTGCATTTCGCGCGTGATGGGCGCGATCGCGGACGAATCGGGAGACCTGTCCCTCCCCGAAGCTCTGCTCACCATTGCCACGCGCGCCGGCATTCCCCTGTTTATCCCTCAGGACGTGGCCGGTACCTGCTGCGGCGTTCCTTTTTCATCGAAAGGTTTCGATCAGGCGCACGACATTGCCGCAAACGCCGCCGTCGAACGCCTGTGGCGCTGGTCGGGAGAAGGCCGCCTGCCCGTCGTGGTGGACACTAGTCCCTGCACCTACGGTCTGCTCACCTGCCGCGCGTCGCTCACACCGGAAAATCAGAAGAAATTCGACGCACTGGGAATCTTTGATGTCGTGGCCTTTGTCCACGACCGGTTGCTCCCGAATCTCACCGTCCGCCGCAAACAGCAATCCGTCGCCCTCCATCCCGTGTGTTCCGTCGTGAAGATGGGCCTCACGCCGAAACTGGAAGCCGTCGCCCGCGCGTGTAGCGATTCCGTGCTGGTGCCCCAGTCCGCGGGTTGCTGCGGTTTCGCCGGCGATCGCGGCTTTCTGATTCCGGAGCTAACCGAATCCGCCACGCGCCTGGAAGCCGCCGAGATCGCCGCCGCCAAACTCGATCCTGCCGCGGCGGGCAGCGATTATTTTTCCAGCAGCCGCACCTGCGAAATCGGCATGACGCGCGCCACGGGCCGCCTCTGCCGCTCCTTCATATTCCTCGTCGAGCGCGCCACCCGCTCGTAGCACCCTCCCTGTCATCCTGAGGAGTCCTCAACGAGGGACCTACTTCTGCGTCCTGTTCGTCGGCCACGCCTCTGCACACCTCCCCAACTCCATCCCGCGAAATCCTTCTTTTCCCCGGCGCGGCGTGATTGAATGTTGCCCGCGATTTTCCTTAGCCGTCGAACAGCACAATAGAGGACAACCAACTCAATGAACCGGCGTAAATTCCTGGAAACTTCCGGCATCGCCGCATCGCTCTCGTTTTGGCCCCGCTCCCTGTTCGCCTCCAGGCCTTTTCGCCGTCGCCGCCCCTCCGATCCTGACTGGCCTTCCGCGGCGGCTTGGAAACGGCTGAAAGACGAAGTGGACGGAAATCTGCTCCCCGTCGAATTTCCCATCGAGGCCTGCATCCGCGACGTCGACGGCGCGGCCTGCAAGGATCTGCTGGCAAACATTAAGAATCCCTATTTCGTCGGAGACCAGCCCGGCTTGACGCAGACGATCGGATGGGTGGACGCCTGGTTCACCAAGCCGAGCGTTTTCGCGGTCGCGGCGGAAAACGCAAATCATGTTGCCGCTGCGGTGCGCTTCGCGCGGGACAACGATCTGCGCCTGGTCGTGAGGGGCGGCGGGCACAGCTATCAGGGCACTTCCAACGCCGCGGATTCCCTGCTCATCTGGACGCGCCGCATGCACGACGTCGCCATGGTCGAAGGCTTCGTCCCGCGCGAATGCCGGGGGAAACAGCCCCCGCAGCGCGCCGTCACCTGCGGCTCCGGGGCCATCTGGATGCAGGCCTACGACGCGGTCACCACCAAAGGCGGCGGCTACGTCCAGGGCGGCGGATGCACCACCGTCGGCGTCGCCGGCCTGGTGCAAAGCGGTGGATTCGGCAGCTTTTCCAAACATTACGGCACCTGCGCCGCAGGCCTGCTCGAAGCGGAAGTCGTCACCGCCGACGGAAAAATTCGCATCGCCAACGCCTGCTCGAATCCCGATCTCTTTTGGGCGCTCAAGGGTGGAGGAGGCGGCACATTCGGCGTGGTCACGCGGGTCACGCTGCGCGTGCGCGAGCTTCCCGAGTTCGGCGGCGGCGCGATATTCCGTGTCAAAGCCTCCTCGGACGACGCGTATCGCCGCTTGCTCCGTTACTTTGTCGGCTTCTATCGCGACGCCCTCTTCAACGATCACTGGGGCGAGCAGGCCCACGTCAGCCCGCGCAACGTGCTGGGCCTCAGCATGGTTTCGCTCGGATTGAGCACGGACGAAGCGCGCAAGGTGTGGCAGCCGTTTCTCGACTGGATTGCTCGTTCTCCGGCGGATTACACCCTCGAACCCGGAATGGTTCTCGGCAGCATGCCATTACGGCATTGGTGGGATCCGGCGTGGAGGAAGGAGCACGGCCAGCACGCCATGATCTCCGACCCGCGTCCCGGCTCGAGCGCGCTCAACGCCTGGTGGACCGGCGACGGCGGCCAGGTCGCTTGGACTATCTACGGCTTCGAATCGCTCTGGCTCCCGTCTTCGCTCCTCGCCGGCGATTCGCAGGAGCGCCTGGCCGATACTCTGTTCGCCGCCTCGCGCTCGAGCTTCATCGAGCTGCATTTCAACAAAGGTCTGGGCGGAGCCCCGCGCGAAGCCGTCGAAGCCGCGCGCGACACGGCGACAAATCCAGCCGTGCTCGACGCGTTCGCGCTCGCCATCGTGGCCGACGGCGAAGGAGGCTATCCCGGCGTTCGCGGCCACGAGCCGGACGTCGCCGCCGCGCGCAAGTCCCGCGAAGAGATTCACCGCTGCATGCAGCAATTGCGCGCCCTCGCCCCCGCCGATGGCGCCTATGTTTCCGAAAGCGATTTCTTCCAGCGAGACTGGCAGCATTCCTACTGGGGCGCGAATTATCCGCGCCTAGCCGCCGTAAAAAAGAAGTACGACCCCTCGGGACTCTTCTTCGTGCACAATGGCGTCGGTTCCGACGAGTGGAGCCCCGACGGCTTCACGAGACTCTGAGCCCCGGTAGCACAGACAATCCTGTGTGTGCGCCTTTGCTTTTCGCGCATCCTCCCAAAACGCGCCCCCCTCCGTCCACCCGCTCCCGACCCGTCAATTCTCAAATCGGGATACAATCATTCGAGCCGCGAATCCGCCGCTCGCCGGTTTCTCGATTTCACCTGAACCAGGCTTTCGCGGATTCCTGGGGTGTGCAATCACGCGACCGGAGACGTCCGGCAAATCAATGCTTCTCACCATTTCCTATACGGGAACCCCGGCGACCGATCTCGGCTATTTGCTGCACAAAAGCCCGTTTCGCGTCCATTCGCAGGAACAGGCGTTCGGGCACGCTCACGTGTTCTATCCCGAGGTTGGACCGGCGCGGTGCACAGCCGCTCTATTGCTCGAGGTGGATCCCATCGCACTGGTCCGCAACCAGCACGGTCCCTCAGGGGAAGCTCGCGCTCTCGAGGAATACGTCAATGACCGTCCCTACGTCGCCTCCTCTTTCCTGAGCGTGGCCATCGCCCGCACCTTCAGCACGGCCATGGGCGGCAGGAGCAAGGAGCGGCAGGAACTCGCGGATATGGCGCTGCCGCTCGAAGCGCGCATTTCCGTGCTGCCCTGCCGCGGCGGCGAGCCCCTGCTGCGCCGGCTGTTCGAACCGCTGGGATACGAAGTGCAGGCGGCGCGCCTTCCGCTGGACCCGAAATTCCCGGAATGGGGCGAGAGCTCGTATTTCGCGGTCACCTTCAGAGCAACCCTACGATTGAGCCAGTTGCTGACGCATTTCTACGTCCTCGTCCCCGTGCTCGACGACGACAAACACTACTGGGTGACTGACGCCGAAGTCGAAAAACTGCTGCGCCACGGCGAGGGCTGGCTGCGCGAACATCCCGAGCGCGAACTGATCGCCAACCGCTATCTGAAGCACCAGCGGCGGCTCGCACGCGAGGTTCTCACACGTCTCATCGGCGACGAGGAGCCGGAAGCGGACGAAATTGCGGCAGCCCACACACAGGAAGAGGAGGCAATCGAGAAGCCCATCAGCCTGGCCGCGCAGCGCATCGGCACCGTCATCGCCGCGCTGCGGAACTGCGGCGCGCATCGCGTTCTCGATCTCGGCTGCGGCGAAGGACGCCTGCTGCGGGAACTTCTAAAAGAGAAGGCATTCACCGAAATCGCGGGGCTCGACGTGTCCCACCGGGCCCTCGAAATCGCGTCGCAAAAGCTGCGTCTGGAAGATATGCCCGCACACCAGAAAGGCCGCATCCGGCTGCTCCACGGCTCCCTGACTTATCGCGACAAACGGCTCGAAGGCTACGACGCCGCGACGGTCGTGGAAGTAATCGAGCATCTGGACCCGCCGCGGCTGGCGGCTTTCGAGCGTGTCCTGTTCGAATTCGCGCGCCCGCAAACCATCGTGATGACCACGCCCAACGTCGAATACAACGTCAGGTTCGAGACTCTCCCCGCAGGAAAGTTGCGGCACAAAGATCACCGTTTCGAGTGGACTCGCGCCCAATTCCAATCCTGGGCCAGTGCCGTGGCCGGACGGTTCGGTTACTCCGTCGGTTTCGTGCCGGTCGGGCCCCAAGATCCGGCGCTCGGCAGCCCCACGCAAATGGGCATTTTTAACCTTCCATGAAGCTCCCCATCCCCGAGCTCGCCGTAGTCGCGCTGGTCGGCCCGTCCGGCTCCGGCAAATCTACGTTTGCCCGAAAACACTTCCGTGCAACCGAAATCCTCTCCTCCGATTTCTGCCGGGGGCTCGTCTCCGACGACGAAAACCAGCCAGGCGGCGACGAATGACGCATTCGACGTGCTCTATTACATCGCTGCCAAGAGGCTGGCCGCCGGGAAGCTGGTTGTCATCGATGCCACCAATGTCCAGCCCGAAGCGCGCAAACCCATCGTCGCGCTCGCCAGGCAGTACCACTGCATTCCCGCGGCAATCGTTTTCGACCTTCCTGAGAAGGTTTGCCAGGAGCGCAACCAGGAACGGCCGGACCGCAATTTTGGGCCCCACGTCATCCGCCAGCAGAGTCGCCAACTGCGCAACGCGCTCCGCCTCCTCGACCGCGAAGGATTCCGCCGCGTGCACGTCCTTCGCTCGCCGGAGGAGGTGGATTCCGCCGAAATCGTCCGCGAGCCGCTGTGGAACAATTTGAAGCAGGAGCACGGCCCCTTCGACATCATTGGCGACGTGCACGGCTGCTTCGACGAACTAGTGGAGCTGCTCAAGCAGCTCGGATACACGGTCGACCGTGCCGAAGACGGCGCGACGGCGGCGGGCCCCTCCGCCAGACCGCCGGTGGGGCGCAAAGCTGTCTTTCTCGGCGACCTCGTGGACCGCGGCCCCCGCATCCCGGACGTCCTCCGACTGGCCATCAACATGGTCGAGGCGGGTATGGCACTTTGTGTGCCTGGCAACCACGACGTGAAGCTCCTGCGCAAGCTTCGCGGCAAGGACGTCCAGATCACCCACGGCCTCGCGGACTCTCTCCAGCAGCTCGACAAGGAATCCCCCGAATTCCGCGCCAGGGTAGCCGAATTCATCGATGATCTCGTCAGCCACTACGTTCTCGACGACGGCAAACTGGTCGTCGCCCACGCCGGAATGAAGGAGGAGATGCAGGGCCGCGGCTCCGGCAAAGTCCGCGAGTTTGCCCTCTACGGAGAAACCACCGGTGAGACCGACGAATTCGGGCTGCCCGTGCGTTACAACTGGGCCGCGGAGTATCGCGGCAGGGCCATGGTCGTGTACGGTCACACCCCCGTCCCCCAGCCCGACTGGCTGAATCGGACGATCAACCTTGACACCGGCTGCGTGTTCGGCGGCAGCCTCACCGCTCTCCGCTATCCCGAACGCGAACTGATTTCCGTTCCGGCGAAAAAGACCTACGCGCAGCCGGCAAAGCCCATCGCGCCGGCCCAGGAGTCCGCTGCACAGCTCACCTCCCAGCAGATACACGACGATCTGCTGGACATCGAGGATGTCATCGGCAAACGAATCGTGGCCACGCGCCAGCACCACAACGTCACCGTGCGCGAGGAGAATGCCCTTGCCGCGCTCGAAGTAATGAGCCGTTTTGCCGCAAATCCGAAATGGCTCATTTATCTGCCCCCGACGATGTCGCCTACGGAAACAACCGCGCGTCCCGGCCTCCTCGAACATCCCGCCGAGGCGTTTGACTATTACCGCCGCGAAGGCGTGCCTCGCGTCATCTGCGAAGAAAAACACATGGGCTCCCGCGCCGTCGTGGTGGTCTGCCGCGACGAAGACGCCGCGCGGCTGCGCTTTGGCGTCGTGGGAGAAGGCACCGGCATATGCTACACGCGCACTGGCAGGCGTTTTTTCGATGATCCGGCAGTCGAAAAGGAATTCTTGGCTCGGCTCCAACAGGCGGTCTCCGCGGCCGGCCTCTGGGAGGAACTGGAAACGGATTGGCTCTGCCTCGACGCTGAACTCATGCCCTGGTCCGCAAAGGCCCAGGAACTGCTGCGCCGGCAATACGCCGCCGTGGGGGCGGCGGCCAGCGCCTCGCTCGCAGAAACAGTCACTGCGCTCGAGCGGCTACAGCAGAGCTCCGATGACCAGCAGCCGCTCCTGCAGCGGTTCCGGCAGCGCCTGGAAGCAGTGAATCGTTACGTGGATTCCTACCGCCGCTACTGCTGGCCGGTCCGCTCGGTGGACGACCTGAAGCTGGCCCCGTTCCATCTGCTCGCTTCCGAAGGTCGCGCGCACCTGGACCGGGACCACGTCTGGCACCTGGAAAAGCTAGCGCAGCTCTCACGAGCCCTCAGTGGGCTGCTCCTCGCCACACCGTACAAGGTCGTGGACGTCACAAACAGCGAGAGCGTTGAAGATGCCGTGCGCTGGTGGGAGGAGTTGACCGGGCGCGGTGGCGAGGGCATGGTCGTCAAGCCGCTGGAGTTCGTCGCCCGTGGACGCCGAGGCCTGCTCCAGCCTGCCGTAAAATGCCGCGGCCCTGAATATCTCCGCATCATTTACGGCCCGGAGTACCTCCTGCCGGAAAATCTGGAACGCTTGCGCAGCCGTTCCCTCGCCGCGAAGCGCTCACTGGCACTTCGCGAATTCACCCTCGGAATCGAAGCGCTGGAACGCTTCGTGCGCCGCGAACCTCTGCGCCGCGTTCACGAGTGCGTTTTCGGCGTCCTGGCGCTGGAAAGCGAGCCCGTCGACCCGCGCCTCTAGACCCAAGCAAGGCAGCAATCACGGGCCTCCCCCGGCGAGGCGTGGGCCCAACCGCGTAACTTTCTCCTATTCAGTTATAGTGTCGAGTTAGAATAAAATGCGCCTGGTTCGATCTCGATGCCACTCGCCACACGCCACTGCGCCACACCGACTCCTTGACTTCCCGCCACCCCGCGCGGTTAGAATCTACCCGTGAGCGAAACCCACAAGACCGAAGCACCCGCCGCCACTGCGGACGGCAAGCCGCCGAAGCTCATCCATCGCGTCTGCATCCAGTGCAACGCCATGTTCACCGTTACGCCCGACCGCTTCGACGCCAAGCAGTGTCCCAACTGCCACAAGGGCTGAGCCTTCCTGCGTTATCTTTCCGCCCGTTCCCGCGTAGACTCTCCATGACGCGCCCATGATTGAAGCCCGCGGCCTCACCAAAATCTTCCAGGACAAAAAGCGCGGCGCCGTCCGCGCCGTGGACGGCGTCAGCTTCCGCTGCGAACCGGGCCACATCTACGGCCTTCTAGGCGCTAACGGCGCCGGCAAGACCACCACTCTGCGCATGCTCGCCACCATCCTCGCCCCCACGGGCGGAGGCGCCACCGTGGCCGGCTACGACGTCGTGGCGCAGCCGGAGCTGGCCCGCGCCAATCTCGGTTTCCTCTCCACCGCCACCGCGCTCTATGGCCGGCTCACCGCTCGCGAATTCGTCGACTATTTCGGCCGGCTGCATGGCCTGCCGGAAGACACGCTGGCCGCGCGCCGCGAGCAGCTCTTCGCGCGCCTGGAGATGAACGAATTCCGCGACCGCCGCTGCGACAAGCTTTCCACCGGCATGAAGCAGAAAACCTCCATCGCGCGCGTGCTGATCCACGATCCGCAGGTGATGATCTTCGACGAGCCCACCACCGGGCTCGACGTGATGACCGCGCGCACTATCGTCGCCTTCATCCGCGAGTGCCGCGAGCGCGGCAAGACTGTGATCTTCTCCACGCACGTCATGACCGAAGCGGAAAAGTTGTGCGATCGCATCGGCATCATCCACGGCGGCCACCTGCTCACGGAGGGCACGCTCGCGGAGTTGCGCGTGAAGCACGGGATGAGCGACCTGGAGGACGTGTTCGTTCACGCCGTCTCACAGGCGGGAGGCGCCCCCGAATGAGCCTGCGCAACATCGGCATTGTTTACCGCAAGGAGCTCACCGACTCGCTACGCGACCGGCGCACGCTTATCTCCACCATCGTCGTTCCCATCCTGCTCATTCCGGTGATGACCATCGGCCTGGGCGCATTCATCAGCAGCATGATGAAGCAGGCGCAGGCAGACGTACCGCCGGTGATGATTCTTGGCGGCGCGGATTCCCGGCGGACGGTCGACGCGCTCAAACAGCTTCCTTCCGTTCGCGTTGTTCCTCCTTCGGACGACTACGCCAGCCGCATCTCGAACAAGGAACTCCGCGCCGCCGTGCGCATTCCGCCAGGCTTCGATGCCGCTCTCGACCGCGACGAGCCGACGAAAGTGGAAATCTACATCTACGAAAGCGACATGAATTCCGAGGTCGCCGGCTCGAAGCTTCAGACATTCTTCCAGGGTCTGCGCCAGCAGACCATCGAAAAGCGGATGGCCGAGCGGAACATCTCCATGTCCCTGCTGCGTCCCTTCGATGTCACGCGGGAAAATGTGGCGCCGCCGGAAAAGGTGAGCGGCGCGGCCGCCGGCGCCATGCTTCCCTACCTCGTCATCCTGATGTGCCTAACCGGCGCCATGTATCCGGCGATTGATCTGACCGCGGGCGAAAAGGAACGCGGCACGATGGAGACCATTCTCACTTCCCGCGTCTCACGGACCCATCTGGTGATCGGAAAATTTCTGCTCGTGCTCACCACCTCGCTGGTCACGGCGCTGCTCGCCGTCAGTTCCATGTGGTTTTCCTCGAGGATGGCGGCCAAGATGCTCGCCGAACAACTCGCAAAGAGCGCGCCCGCCGCGCAATTCCATCTGGCGCTGCGCGCCAGCGACCTGCTGGTTGTCTTCCTGCTGATTCTGCCCGTGGCTGTGCTGTTTTCCGCGGCGCTGCTGGCCATTGCACTGTTCGCCAAGAGTTACAAGGAAGCGCAGAGCTACATCTCCCCTCTCATGATTGTCGTGATTGTGCCCGCGGTTGCTTCGCTCATACCCGGCGTGGAACTGAATCTGCGGCTGGCGCTCGTGCCCATCCTGAGCACGAGTCTGGTGAGCAAGGAGATTTTCACCGGAACATATCACTGGGGTTTAATCTGCCTCATTTTCGGTTCTTCCTGCTTTTACGCCGCGATCGCGCTCGCCACTGCCGTGCGCCTGTTCCAGCGCGAGGACGTTCTCTTCCGCGCCTGAGGCGATGCTAGCGGAATCGTCGTCTCCACCCACTGTTTTTTTCATCCCGAGATACGTATGATTTGGCCAACTGGGGGTCCCCCGCATGACTCGGCCCTCGTTTGTGAACCGACTTTTTCTGGTCGTGGTCGTTTTAGGAGCGGTCTCGCTCCCTGCGTGCAATGCCACGCTGCAGCAAATAGCTTGCAATCAAGCGGGAGCGGCTTGCTGCCAGGGTGGCGGACTCTGCGTTATTTCCGGTTCGATTTATGTGACCGCCGGAAATCAGATCCAACGCTTCAGTGTGACGCCCGCTACCGGCGCGCTTGCGCTGCAAGCCTCTGCGACCAGCGCCAACCCGGTGGCAGGTGCGGTTGCTCCCTCTGGAGGGAATTTCGTTTACGTGGTCGATCAAGTCCAGGGGGCGATCCTCGGATTCGCGGCCAGCGGTTCAACTCTCACTGCCGTTCCCGGCTCTCCCTACACTGGGTTCGACGGACAGGCCCGCGCCTCAAGCGACGGCAAGAACCTGTATGTCCCCGGCTCCGCGGGCACCGGCCTCGGCGTCCTGGCCATCGCGGGCGATGGCAGCCTGACTGTGTTGAATCCTGTGCCCGGCCTTCCGCAGTCCACGTTGCCGTTTGCCTCTGCGGTCACCTCGCTGGGAATGCGCTTCGTGTACATCAGCGATTTCTCCGCGGTCCCCGGCGCGATTACCGCAGTTACGGTGGACGTGAATAGCGGGGTGCAGACCGGCGTGGCCGCCTCGCCCTTCCCGCTTCCGTCGGGCTTGGGGCCGGCCGGTCCGATCACAGTGGCGCAGAACCGATTTGTTTTTGTTTCCATCCCGGCGGACGACGCTGTCGCCGGATTCTCGATTGCTCCGCTCTCCGGGGAGCTGGCTCCCGTGCCGGGTTCTCCCTTCGCCACTGGAAAATCCCCGGGTGGCTTGGCAGCCGATCCCACCGGCATGTTTTTGTATGTGACCAATCAAGTGGACGGGACGGTGGGCGGGTTTGCCATCGCCGAGGACGGCTCGCTGAGCTCCGTCCCCGGCTCCCCTTTCCGCGCGGGCCAGGGAGCTTCCGACGTGGTTGTGTCCAACTTTGGCCATGTGTATGTGGCGAACAGGATCGCCGGGACGGTCTCCGTGTTCTCGTACAACGTACCATCGGGTTCACTCACCGAGATTGCCGGTTCCCCGTTCCCGGCCGGCACGCACCCCAACTCCATCGCGTTCTCTTTGGTTCCCTGATGGAAAACGCGCGCAGATTGGCAGCGGCTGCACCCGCGCCGCCGGCCTTCGAGCCGCCGCTGGGCTTTGCTACACTTCCTGCGTCATGCCCCGAGCCGAATCCAATGGTCCGCTGATTCACGTTCAGGACCTCTCCAAACAATTCCGCACGTTCCGCCGCCGGCAGGGGATCTGGGGCGGCATTCAGAATCTGTTCGTCCGCGACTACCAGACCGTCGAGGCCGTAGACCGCATCACCTTCGACGTGACCCAGGGCGAAATGGTCGGCTACATCGGGCCGAACGGCGCGGGAAAATCCACCACCATCAAAATGCTCACCGGCATCCTGGTGCCCACTTCCGGTGAAGTGATCGTCAACGGCTTTGTGCCTTGGCGCGAGCGCACCAGTTACGTCCGCAGAATCGGCGTCGTGTTCGGCCAGCGCACGCAGCTCTGGTGGGACATCGCGGTCATCGAGTCTTTCCACCTGCTCCGGAAGATGTACGGCGTGGCGCAGCGCGACTTTGACGAGCGCATGTCCCTGTTCGGCGAAATCCTGGGTCTGAAGGACTATCTGCACACTCCGGTGCGCAAACTGTCGCTCGGCGAGCGCATGCGCTGCGACCTGGCCGCGGCCCTGCTGCACAATCCTCCGCTTCTGTTTCTCGACGAGCCCACCATCGGGCTGGATGTGGTGGCCAAGGACCACATCCGCAAATTCCTGACGGCGGTGAACGAACGCTTCCGCACCACCGTGCTGCTCACCACGCACGATCTGGACGACATTGAAGCTCTGTGCCGCCGCATCATCATCATTGACCATGGCCGGCTGCTGTACGACGGCCCTCTCGAACTGCTGAAGCAGCGGCTGCTGCGCACAAAGCAGGTGAAGTTCGTGATGCGCGACGCGGCGGCGTGCGCGCGCCTGGCCGCGCTGCCGTTCGACGGGTTGGAGCTGGAAACGGTGGACGAGCTCACATGCCGCGTGCGGTTTGACCGCACACGCGTGGACACAAGCGACCTGGTTCGCCAGGTGCTCACACGCGCGGAAGTGCGCGACCTGGTGATCGAGGACGAATCCATCGAGGAAGTGGTGAAGCGGATCTATGCCGGCGAAGCGCTGCGCGAGGTGAGCCTGCAATGAGCGGCCAGCGAATGTTCGCACGATGAGCGCCTCCGCCAGTCCCGCAGCACTCGGCGGTGCCGCAAGTTCATCCGCACTGAGCCGGCTCGCGCCCTATATCGAATGCGCGCACATCGGATTCGTGAACATCCTCGCCTTCCGTCTTCGCTATTTCACGGGCATTTTCACCTATCTCATTAACGTGACGGTCTACTACTTCATCTGGAGCGCGGTATTCCGCAATGCAAGCGGGCCCATCGCGGGCTACGACCTCGGACAGATCCTCACCTACGTGGCCGTGGGATGGATTCTGCGCTCGTTCTACTGGAACACGGTGGACCAGGAGATGTCCTACGAAGTGCTGGAAGGAAAGATCGCCATGCAGCTGATCCGGCCGCTTTCGGTACAGGGCATGTGGCTGGCGCGCGCCGCGGGCGAATCCACGTTCCGTTTGCTGCTGCTCACCGCACCCACGGCGCTGCTGGTGATTCTGCTGTTTCCGGTGCGCGCCCCGTCGAGCGTGGGCCACCTGGTGCTGTTTTGCGCCGCAGCGCTGGGGAGCTTCCTGATCGTGGGCGGGATCAATTTTCTGATTGGGACGTGCGCGATTTATCTCACCTCAATTCTCGCGCTAATCCGGGCTAAGTTCTGGCTCATGGAGCTGCTGTCAGGCGTGCTGATTCCGATCAGCTTTTTCCCGGGCTGGGCGAAAACGATCTGCAATTGGCTGCCATTCGAGCATATCGCCTACACGCCGCTGCAGATATATCTGGGCAAGATCGCGACGCGCGAGGCCCTGCTGCTGCTGCTGGTGCAATGGGCGTGGGCGGTGGCTCTCATCTGGCTGGGCGCGCTGTGGTGGCGCGTGTCGATCCGCCGCGTGACGATTCACGGAGGCTAGGGTGCGGCGCCACATCCAATTGCTCGCCGCCTACTTCGCCAACTATGTAAAGGCGCGCATCGAGTATCGCGGCGACTTCCTGATCGGCCTTGCCACCAGCATGCTCGCCACCATCTTTGCGTTCGGATTCCTGCTTGTCCTGTTCACCAAAATCACACAGTTGCGCGGCTGGAGCCTGGAGCAGGCGCTTTTCCTCTACGGCTTCGGGCTGATCCCCTTCGGCTTGTTCAACGTGTTCAGCCCGAACATCTACGAGTTCGGGAACAACTACATCATCGAAGGAAAATTCGACCGCGTTCTGTTGCGTCCCGTGTCCTCGCTCTATCAGGTCCTGTTCGAAGCGTTCCGAATCGAGTCCCTGCACGAGGTGGCTACTGGAGCGCTGGCGGTGTGGTGGGCGGCGCGGCGGATGGGATTTGTATGGACCGCGAGCGACTTTGCGCTGCTCGTGCTCTACGGTGTTTGCGGCGGCGTGATCTACATTTCCTTCTTCATGTTGCTGAGCTGCGTGTCGTTCTGGTTCGAAGACCGCATCGGAATTCACCCGCCGGTGTGGAATCTGATTGCCTTCGGGCGTTATCCATTGTCGATTTACAGCCAGTGGATTCAATTCATGCTGAGCTGGCTGATTCCGTTCGCGTTCGCCAGCTTTTATCCAAGCGCGCACCTGCTGGGCCGGCGCGAATTGCATGACCTGGCCCCGCTGGCGCCCCTCGTGGCCGCGGCCTGTCTTGGCCTGCTGCTCGTGGCCTGGAATCGCGGCCTGCGGCAGTACTCCTCGACGGGATCGTGAGACTTCCAGAAGCCGGCCGGCTCGGGGCGGCCGGTCGCGCTGGACGATGCACCGAACGTGGCGCGTGTTGCGTCCTATCGGGGAATGCTCCGGGAATTTGCACGGGGGTAAGTAACTGGGTGCGGGAGGGCTCGGGTGGAAACGTTCTGGCAGGATCTCCGCTTCGGCATTCGAACGTTGTTGAAGTGGCCCGGATTCACATTGGTGGCCGTGCTGACGCTGGCGCTCGGAATCGGTGCCAACACCGCGATCTTCACCGTGGTGAACGCCGTGCTTCTACGGCCGCCGGACTTCCGCGACGCCTCGCGGATTGTGCTCATCACCGAGAAAAGCAAGTATCCCATCTTCACGACTTCGTACCTCAACTACAAGGACTGGCGGGACCAGAGCCGTTCGTTTGAGTCCATGCAGGCCACGTGCGTCACGGCGCTGACGCTCACCGGCAGCGGCGATCCGGAACGGCTGACGGCGCGGTACACCACGGCCGGATTTTTCCAGCTGCTGGGCGTGCAGCCCGCCATGGGACGCAACTTCCTGCCGGAAGAAGACACCGCATCGGGAGCGCCGGTGGCCATGATCAGTTACGCGCTGTGGCAGCGGCGATTCGGCGGCGCGCGCGACGCGATTGGGCGCTCGATCGAGCTCGATTCGAAACCGTACACGCTCATCGGTGTGGTTCCGGCGAATTTCCAGTTTCTGCCGCCGGCGGATGTGTACGTCCCGCTCGAACCCTGGGCGGCCACTCTGCCGGACGACCGCAACTGGCATCCGGGAATCTTGCCGGTGGCGCGGCTGAAAGACGAAGTATCCATCGGGCAGGCGCGCGCGGAGATGCTGGGAATTACCGCGCGGCTCGAAAAGCAGTATCCCGACTACAACACGGGGACGAGCGCGGACGTGGTGCGTTTGCAGGACCAGTTGGTGCAAAACGTGCGCCCCGCGCTCGTGGTGCTGCTGTGTGCCGTCGGCTTTGTTCTGCTGATTGCCTGCGCCAACGTGGCCAACCTGCTGCTGGCGCGGGCCGCGTCGCGCGCGCGCGAGGTGGCCATCCGCACGGCGCTCGGTGCCGGCCGGGTGCGGCTGGTGCGCCAGTTCCTGGTGGAAAGCCTTGTCCTTGCGCTCGCCGGCGGAAGTCTCGGGCTCCTGCTGGCCGGTGCTTCGCTCGGGCCGCTACTGCGTCTGGCCGCAGGCGCGGTGCCGGACGTGGGGGGCATCGGAATCGATCGCTGGGTCCTGGCATTCACGGCAGGCGTGGCGATTGCGACGGGAATTCTGTTCGGACTGCTGCCCGCCCTCCGCGCGGCGCGTCCGGACCTGCGCGAGACGATGAACGAGGGCGGACGGGGGACGGCGGGGGGAGTGCTGCACTATCGGCTGAGGAGCGCGCTGGTCGTTTCCGAGTTCGCATTGGCGATGCTGCTGCTGGTGGGAGCCGGCCTTCTGCTGCGCAGTTTTGAGCGGATGCAATCCACAGCCGCGGGCTTCCCGACGGACCACCTGCTTGCGGCAGATCTGCCGCTTTCGCGCAACGCGTATGCAAAGCCTGAGCTGCGTTATGAGTTCTTCGATCGGCTCCTGGAGCGCGTTCGCACACTGCCGGGCGTGCGTTCGGCCGGCGCGGCAACGTTCCTGCCGATGAGCGGCAATGGCTCGCTGATCCATTTCAACATTCACGGACGGCCTCCGAAGAGTCCGCACGAATTCATCGCCGCGGGCTACCGCGCGATTACCCCGGGATACATTGAAACGCTGGGCGTACCGCTGGTCGCCGGCCGCAGGATCACGCAAGGTGACGATGAAAAGGGGCCGGCTGTGGCGGTGGTGAACCAGTCGTTCGTGCGGCAATTTTTCGGCGGGGCGTCGCCGCTCGGAAAACGCATGCAACTTGGCGCGCTGCCTGACGACGCAGTTCCGTGGATGGAGATTGTCGGCGTGGTGGGCGACGTGCGGCGTGGCCTGGCGACGGAACCCCAGGCGGAGATGTACCTGCCGTTCCGCCAGGCGGACCGAGTGCTGCCGATTTATTCGCTCTCCATCGTGCTGCGAACGGCGATGGAACCAACGGCCGAAGTGTCCGCGCTTCGGACGGCGCTCGCGGAAGTCGACAAAGACCAGCCGCTGGTGAAGCCCCGCACAATGGAAGACAACATGGCCGCTTCCGCGGTACAGCCGCGCTTTCGCACCTGGCTTCTGGGGCTCTTCGCGCTCCTGGCGCTTCTGCTTTCCGCTATCGGAATCTACGGGGTGATCTCATATTCGGTGGCGCAACGCGCTCCCGAATTCGGCCTCCGCATGGCGCTGGGAGCG
>DATKNR010000039.1:0-27999 GCA_035541255.1 Patescibacteria group bacterium
ACGACGAGAATCAGGACCTCGGCATCCAGTTTCCTGATCTCCTCGTGCTCTTCGCCGAGATGAAAAGCGGGGAGCAGATCGGAATGATGTCCCGGCTTGTTCCATGCGGTGACGAGCTCGGAAAAGCGCGTTTGGACGGCGTGGAGGGCTTCGAGGCGCTCGCGGCTGGCTTCGCCTTCGCCGAGGCACAGCATGTAGTCGCTCACGTGGAATTTTCTCTGTTCAAACCAGTCATCGAGTTCGCCGCAGATGGTGCGGCGGATGTGGTCGGAGGTGCCCTCGAGTTCGCGGCCGCTCGTGGCGGTCCACTTCGCCACACTGACATCGGGCGCAAGGAGTTGCACGCGGGTCACGTCTCCGAGAAAGTTGCCCTCCTTGGCGCGCCAGGGAAGCTTTTGCGCAAAAGCGGGAAGAATGACGACGAGTGCGGCAACGAGCGCGGCGGCCCGGGCAGCCGGGGGAATCCGGAGGAATTCCATACGAGCCGCAACATCTTATACCCGATGAGCGCCCTGGGGAGCGATCGGGGCACGGACAAGCTGCCGCCAAGGACGAGCAGTTGTATATAATGTGGCCGGAAGCCGGCGGGAAGGATGTGAATCCCCTCCCCTACTCGCGGGCCGGAAGGCAGGAGCCTGAAGATGAACCCCGTCAAATCGCAAACCGGGGCGGTGGAAACTTCGTCCACACCCGCTGGGCGCGATTCGCTTTCGATCACGGACAACCGCACCGGCAAGCAGTACGAACTGCCGATCGAGCACGGCGCCATCCGGGCAAACGACCTCAAGCAAATCCGGACCGCGCCGGACGACCCCGGCCTGACGGCATACGATCCGGCCTTCCTGAACACGGCGGCGTGCCGGAGCAAGATCACGTTCATTGACGGGGAAAAGGGAATACTCGAGTACCGGGGATATCCGATCGAGGAACTGGCGGAGAAGAGCACGTTTCTGGAGACGGCGTACCTGATCCTGCGGGGGGAGCTGCCGACCCGGCCGCAGCTGGAAGAATGGACGTGGCACATCACGCACCACACGTTCATCCACGAAAGCATCAAGAAATTTCTGGATGGATTCCATTACGACGCGCACCCCATGGGCATGCTGGTGTCCACAGTGGCGGCGCTCTCGACGTTCTATCCGGACGCGAAGGACATTTTCAACGCGCAGTCGCGGCAGAAGCAGACCTACCGGCTGATCGGAAAGATGCCGACACTGGCGGCGTTTGCCTACCGGCACAGCCTGGGGATGCCGTACGCATATCCGGACAACGACCTGAGCTATCCGGGAAATTTCCTGAACATGCTGTTCAAGACGACGGAGACGAAGTTCACGCCGAATCCGACGCTGGAGCGTGCGCTGGACCTGCTGTTCATCCTGCACGCGGACCACGAACAAAACTGCTCGACGAGCGCGATGCGGGGAGTGGGCAGCTCGCATGTGGACCCCTACTGCGCCACGGCCGCGGCCACTGCGGCGCTCTACGGGCCGCTGCACGGCGGGGCGAACGAGGCGGTGGTACGGATGCTCACCGAAATCGGATCGGTGGAGAGGGTGCCGGCGTTCATCAAGGGAATCGAAAAGGGCGAGTCCAAACTGATGGGGTTCGGACACCGTGTGTACAAGAACTATGACCCGCGGGCAAAGATCATCAAACAGGCCGCGTACCAGGTGTTCGAAGTGATGGGACGAAATCCGCTGCTGGAGATCGCGCTGGAAATCGAGCGAATCGCACTGTCGGACGATTACTTCATCAAGCGGAAGCTGTATCCCAACGTGGATTTCTATTCAGGGCTGATCTACCAGGCAATGGGATTCCCCATGTCGATGTTCCCCGTGCTGTTCGCCATACCACGGACGGCGGGTTGGCTGGCGCACTGGCACGAGATGCTGGACGACCCGGAACAGAAAATCGCGCGGCCGCGGCAGGTGTTCCTAGGACCGGCGAAGCGGGGATACGTTCCCATCGAGCAACGAGGCTGAGCCACTGACCAAATCCTTGCAAACCGGGAGAAACACTGGCAGAAGAGTGCGATTTTGGGGACAATGGCGCCCGGAACGGGGTGCGCCCAAATTCCCGGAGGCCGGCCGAATCTGATGGATAACGCCGTCAAGCTGTCGTTTCCGAGCGACCCGCGCTTGCTGGGCGTGGTGCGCGGGGCCATCGAACGGTTCGCGGCGCTGGTGGGTTTTGACGAAGAAGATTGCCGCTGGATTACCCTGGCGGTGCACGAGGCACTGACCAACGTGATCCGACACGCGTATCACAACCGGCACGATCAGCCGGTGGAGCTGCGGCTGAAAGAGCGCGATGGAGGCATGGAAGTGCTGATGGTGGATCACGGGACGGGAGTGAAACAGGAGCAAATGTGCGGGCGGGACCTGGACGACGTGCGCCCGGGAGGGCTGGGTCTGCACATGATCCGCGAAATCATGAATGAGACCGAGTACATGCCCCTGGACGGGCGCAACGAACTGCGCCTGTTCAAGAGGAAGGGCTCGAAGAGTTCGGTGGGAGAGTGAGTGATGCATATTGCAACCAGACAGCTGGGAAGCCACACGGTAGTGGACGTACAGGGAGACATCGACCTCTATAACTCCCCTGAAGTCCGCAAAGTGATCCTGGAGGAATTGAAGGAAAAGAAAGTGCCGCGGCTGATCGTGAACCTGACGGGAGTGAGATACATCGACAGCTCGGGAGTTGCGTCGCTGGTGGAAGGGTTAAAAATCTCGCGGAGCCTCTCGAGCCGGTTTATGCTCTACGGACTGAGCCCGGCGGCGCGCGAGGTTCTGGAGCTTTCGCGGCTGATCCGCGTGTTTGAGGTGTACGGGACCGAACAGGAGGCGCTGCAGGCGAAGTAGGCAGCCTGGGAAGCGGCGAAAAACGGAACCGATGGCTTTCTTCGAAAGCGTGGGGAAGAACACAATCGGCGGGCTGGCCTACGTGGGAGGCCTGGCGCGGCTGAGCGGGCGCGCCGCATACTTCACGCTCATTGGGCCGTTCCGGGGCAAGGCGGTGCGGCTGACGCGCGCATTCCACCAAGCCATGGCGGTGGGAATCGAGGCGCTTCCGATTCTGTCCGTGATCACGTTCTTCGTCGGCTTGATCCTCGCGCTGCAAGGCGCCTACGAACTGCGGAAATTCGGGGCGCTCCAATATGTGGCCGCCGGAGTGGCGGTATCGATGACGCGCGAACTCGGCCCCCTGATGACGGCGATTGTGGTGATCGGCCGGTCGGGCTCGGCATTCGCGGCGGAAATCGGGACGATGAAAGTGACGGAAGAAATCGACGCGCTGACCACCATGGCGTTGAATCCGGTGCAATTCCTGGTGTCGCCGAAGTTCCTGGCCATGATTCTGATGCTGCCGTGCCTGACCGTGTGGGCCGACTTTATGGGCGTGATGGGCGGAGCGGTATTCGGCGTGACGGGCGCGAGCTTCACGTTGCCCACCTACATCCAGGCGACCACTGACGCGCTGCTGGTGCGTGACATCGTGACGGGCCTGATCAAGAGCATCATGTTCGGCGCCGTCATCACCGCGGTGGGATGCTATGAAGGTTTCGAGACGGGCGGGGGCGCGGAAGAGGTGGGCCGTTCTACGACCTCTGCGGTGGTTATGTCGATTTTCCTGGTGATCGTGGTGGACCTGATCTTCACTGCCATGTTCTACAAGCTCCAGCGATGAGTGAAGCGGCCAACGACAGCATCATCTCGGTGCGCAACCTGCGGGTGCGCTACGGCGAGCGGGAGATCCTGCACGGGATCAACTTTGAGGTCGCGCGCGGGGAAACTCTGGTGATCCTGGGCGGCTCCGGCTCGGGAAAGAGCACGCTGCTCCGAACCCTGGTGGGTTTGCAGCCGGCCAGCTCCGGCGAGGTCTGGATTCGCGGGCATGACATCGCGAAGATGTCGGACGAGGATTTGGACGACACGCGGAAGAGGATCGGCCTGTCGTTCCAGGGCGGAGCGCTGTTCGGCTCCATGACCGTGGGAGAAAACGTAAGCCTGCCACTGCGGGAGCACACCCAGCTGGAAGAGAGCACCATCCAGATCATCATGCGGCTGAAGCTGGAACAGGTGGGCCTGGCAGGATTTGAAAATTACATGCCCTCGCAGCTGAGCGGGGGAATGAAGAAGCGCGCAGCCGTAGCGCGCGCCATGGCCATGGACCCGGAAATCCTGTTCTTCGACGAACCCTCGGCTGGCCTGGACCCCATCATCGCCGCGGGCATCGACAACCTGATCCTGAAGCTGAAGAAGGCGTTCCGCATGACGATCATCGTGGTGACCCACGAGCTGGCCAGCGCCTTTCTGATTGCAGACAGCATGCTGCTGATTAACAAGGGCGACATTGTGGCGCACGGGACGAAAGAGGAGATGCAGAACAGCACGCATCCCCGCGTGCGTCAGTTCCTGGACCGCGTACCCGAGCCGGAAGTCTCCGAGGAAATGGATTATCTGCAGATGCTGACCGGAGAAGCGCCGCCCCGGGCGCTCTAAGCGGCCGGCGGTTCGGCCTCCAGCACTCCCGCGAACACCCGGCCTGAAGCCCTCCCGTTTTGAGCCGATAAACATAGTGGGCCTGTGCCCGCCGGACGGCGGGCACGGACTCTCTCTGCCTGCTTCGCATGAATCGCGGCCTGAAAAACGCGGTGCCCTGGGGTATTGGACTGTCGCTGGTACTCGTAGCGGCCATCGGCGGGCTTTCCCTGCGCAGCCTGGCGGAACAGGGCGAAGACGCGCGATGGGTGGCGCACACCCACGTGGTCATCGAGGAGCTGGAGACGTTGCGCGCCGAGGTGCTGAAGGCGGAAAACGCGCGCCGGGGATACGTGCTGACGGGCGACAACCGCTTCCGCGCAAGATTCTCCGCGGCCCGAGACGAGCTGCAGAAAACTCTAGGTTCGCTGCGCACGCTGACGGCCGACAACAGGGAGCAGCAAAAGCAGACGGCCGAACTGCAGCCGCTCGTCCAGCGGCGGCTGGAACTGCTGGAACTTTCGGTGTCCAGCCCGAGGAGCGCGCAACTGGAGGAGCGGGGGCAGGCGGCCTACACGCTTCCCGGTGCGGAGCTGACCGGCCGGATTATGGAATCGGTGAACGCGATGGAAAACGCCGAACAGGATTTGCTGGGGAAACGCGACGCGGAGGCCCGGACGAGCAGCCGGCGGACGGAACTCCTGCTGGTGCTGGGAATGGTGGCGACGATCGGAATGGTGTTGGGAGCGTTCCTGCTGCTCCAGCGGGAGGTGAAGGAACGGGCGCGCGCGGAGGAAGAAGTGAACCAGTTCTTCGAAATTTCGGCGGACTTGCTGTGCGTGGCGGGCAACGACGGGTACTTCAAGCGGGTGAATCCGATGTGGGAGAAGGTGCTGGGATTCCCCGCGGCGGAGCTGCTCTCGAAGCCCTACTTCGATTTCATCCATCCCGAGGACCTGCAAAAAACACGAGCGGCGGCGGAGGCGGCATCGTCTACGGGCGTCGAGTCGTTTGAGAACCGCTACCGGACGCGGCAGGGGGGCTACCGGTGGCTGAACTGGAACGCGCGGCCCGACGCGCGCCGCGGTCTGGTGTACGCAGCGGCACGCGACGTGACCGAGGCGATCGGCGCGCGCGAAACGCTGGAAAGGCTCAATGGCGAACTGGAGACGCGCGCGCGGCAACTGGAAGAGACGAATCGGGAGCTGGAGGCGTTCACATCGTCGGTGGCCCACGACTTGCGCGCGCCGCTGCGGCACGTGGACGGGTTCAGCCGCATCCTCGTCGAGGAGTACGCTGCGCAACTCGGCCCGGAGGGCGAGCGGCTGGTGGATCGGGTGCGGCGCGCCACGCAGCACATGGGCGAGCTAGTGGACGATCTGTTGAATCTCTCTCGGGTCTCGCGGCAGGAAGCTACGCCTCTGGTGACGGACCTGAACCCGCTGGTGCGCGAGGTGATCGCGGGCCTGCAACCGGCCTGCCAGGGCCGCCACGTGGACTTCCGCGTGGGCTCCCTGCCATTCGCGGAATGCGATCCGGGGCTCATCCGGCAGGTGTTCGCGAACCTGCTGGCCAACGCGGTGAAATTCACGCGGCCGAGGGACCCGGCAGTAATCGAAGTAGGACAGGCGGATTCGAACGGCTGCCGCGCGATCTTCGTCCGCGACAACGGGGTGGGCTTCAGCATGAAGTACGCGGACAAACTGTTCGGAGTGTTCCAGCGGCTGCACCGCGTGGAGGATTTCGAGGGCACCGGAGTGGGGCTGGTGACGGTGCAGCGCATCGTGCAGAAGCACAACGGCCGAATCTGGGCGGACGCGGAAGTAGATCGCGGCGCCACCTTTTATTTCACGCTTGAGGGGCTGGAGGAGCGGCGATCGACCGAAACCTCCGGCCGGACCGGAGGACGTCATGCCCGAGTTTGAAGTGGATCTGCTGCTGGTGGAAGACAGTCCGGAAGACGCGGAGCTGACGCTGTACAGTCTGCGGCGCAACAACCTGGCCAACCGCATCTATTGGGCCAAGGATGGCGAGGAAGGGCTGGATTTCCTGTTGTGCCGAAATGCGTTTTCCGGCCGGTCGTTCCAGCACCCCCCGAAGGTAATTCTGCTGGACCTGAAGCTCCCGAAGGTGGACGGACTGGAGGTGTTGCGACAGTTGAAGGAGGACCCGCGCACGAAATCCATTCCCGTCGTCGTTCTCACCTCGTCGCGAGAAGAGTCGGACGTGGTGCGTGGCTACCGCAACGGGGCCAACAGCTACGTCCAGAAGCCGGTGGATTTCGAGCAGTTCCGGGAGGCGGTGCGGCAACTGGGACTCTACTGGGTGGTGACCAACGAGCCGCCGCCGGAGGCGACCTTCTCGCGGGGCTAGTGCGGATGCGGAAATACGCCACCATCGCGGCGCCGGCAGCGGAAGTGGCCCCGCGCGTGTACCGCCTGTTGTTTCTGGAAGACGACGCCGCGGATCTGGAGCTGATCCGGCGGGAACTCAGCCGCGCGGGCATGTGCTTCGAGGGCGAAGCCGTAACCCAGCCGAAGGAGTTCGCGCGGCGCATTCGCGACGGGTGCTGGGACGCGATCCTCTCCGATTTCCGCCTGCAGGGCTGGAGTGGATTGGACGCGCTCGAAGAATTGAAGCAGGCCGGCATGGACATCCCCTTTCTGCTGGTCACCGGCACTCTGGGCGAGGAAAAGGCCGTCGAGTGCATGCGGCAGGGCGTGACGGATTGCATCCTGAAGGACCGGCTGGCGCGGCTCCCGGCGGCGGTGCAACAGGCCGTGGAAATGAGGGAAATCCGCGAACGTCAGGGGCGCATCGTCGAGGAACTGTGGGCCAGTGAATCGAAACTCCAGCTCCTGCTATCGCAGCTTCCCGCCATCATCTGGACCACGGACGGGGAACTCCGGCTCACTTCGCTGACGGGCGCGGGACTGCCGAAATTGCCGGAGAGCGCCTGGCAGCGCCAGAATCAACCGCTCGCCGGCGCCAACCAGGTTTCACATCCTGCCGTGGCTGCGCACCGGCGCGCGCTCAACGGAGAATCGGTGGAATTCGGCGAAGAAGTGGGCAGCCGGACCTATTGGAGCCGTGTGGAACCGCTGCGCGACACGGGCGGAAGAGTCACCGGATGTCTGGGACTGGCCCTCGACATCAGCGAAAAGAAACGGATGGAAACCGAGTCGCTGATGCACGCGCGCGAACTCGATCAGGCCAACCAGATGCTCGCGGCTCTGGTGGCGCACGCACCCGTTGCCATCATTGTCCTGGACGAGTGCCGGAACGTGCGCATCTGGAACCCCGCGGCGGAGCGAATGTTGGGTTGGACCGCGGCGGAAGTGCTGGGAAAAGCGCCGCCAGCTGTTCCCCGCGGGCGGGAAGAGGAATTCCAAGTCGTGTACGACCTGCTCCGGCAAGGCGGAGGCATCTCCGGAATGGAGACGCAACGCCAGCGGAAGGACGGGTCACTTCTGGAGGTGAGCCTTTCGGCGGCGGCGGTGCGGGTCGGGGCGGGCCCGGGTGAGCCTGGCGGCGAATTCCTGGTCATTTCCGTGCTCACGGACATCACCGGGCGCAAGCGCGCGGAAGCGGAAATGTTGCGGCTCACCACGGCTGTGGAACAGGCCGCGGAGTCGGTGATGGTGGCGGATACGGACGGATTCATCCGCTACGTGAATCCGGCCTTCTGCGCGATGTCAGGGTATTCGCGGGAGGAAGCCGTCGGCCAGCGGACGAAACTGCTGCGCTCCGGACGGCACGACCGCAGGTTTTACGCCGAGCTGTGGAACCGGATATTGAGCGGGCAGATCTGGCGCGGGGAGTTTGAAAACCGGCGGAAGGACGGGAGCCTGGTGCCCATGGAAACCTGTATCACGCCGGTGCGGGGACCGCGCGGGGGCATCACGTCGTTCATCTGCATCGCGCAGGACGTCTCGCAGCGGAGGTCGCTCGAGCGGCAGTTCCTGCAGGCCCAGAAATTCGAGGCCATCGGCCAGCTTGCGGGGGGAATCGCGCACGACTTCAACAACGTGCTGGCCGCCATCGTCGGGATGGCGGAACTGGGACAGTTGGAAGCGCCGGAAGGAACTCGTATCGCGGAGCGCCTGCAGAAGATTTGCCACCATGCGGGTCGGGCCGTCGCGCTCACGAGGCAGTTGCTGGCCTTCTCGCGCCGGCAGCAACTCGAACGCCGCCACATCAACCTCAACCTTTCCATCAACGAGGTGACCAGCCTGATCAGCGAATCGCTGGGAAAAGACGTGGAAGTGCGCACCGAATTGTCCGGCGATCTTCCCAGCATCCTGGCGGACCCTTCGCAGATTGAGCAGGTGCTGATGAACCTGTCCGTCAACGCGCGGGATGCCATGCCCCGCGGGGGCGTGTTGACGTTCTCAACGGGAACCGCACGGCTCGACGAAGAGGCCTGCCGGACGCGTCCGGGAATCTCTCCCGGGGAATTTGTCCATCTTTCCGTATCGGACACGGGAATGGGGATGGACGCGGTGACGCAGAGCCGGATTTTCGAGCCGTTTTTCACGACCAAACCGCTCGGCAAGGGAACCGGCCTGGGACTGGCCACCGCCTACGGCGTGGTGAAACAGCACGGCGGTTTCATCGAAGTCAACAGCACGCCAGGAGCAGGCACGACGTTTCACCTCTTTTTCCCGGCAGCGGTCGCGTCCGAACCGGCGGCATCGAATCCTCCGGACACGGATCCGGTGCGCGGCGGCAATGAAACGATTCTGCTGGCGGAAGATCACGATGGGCTGCGCGAGCTGGTGCGCGAATCGCTGCAGACGCTCGGCTACCGGGTGCTGACGGCGAGCGACGGCCAGGAGGCCCTGGACCTATATCACCGGCACCCCGGAAAGATCGATCTGCTGGTGCTGGACGTGGTGATGCCCCGGCTGCGTGGACCCGACGTTTACCAGCAAATCCGCTGTCTGAATCCGCCCATCCCTGTGCTGTTCTGCACGGGCTACAATCCGGACTCGGCACACGTTGAGGCGCTCTCCAGCCATCCCGTGCTCCAGAAGCCGTATCCGGCGCTGGAACTAGCGCGAGCTGTGCGCCGGCTCCTGGATCAACGCAGTGCTCCGCAAAATTGACGATCCGCGTCCCATGATTCCCGCTGCGCCGTGGTATACTCCCGCAGCCTTGGCGGTATCGAGAAATTAGAGGCCCGCCTGTCGGGGGCGAGTGGAGCTATGGATTCGAAGAAGGAACAGGCTTTCGTCGGCGTCTTCGTGATCATCGCGGTCGGTCTGCTGATTGTCACCATCTTCGCGGTAGAAGGAACGCTGAACCGCGCGGGACGGACCTACCTGACGTATTTCAAGAATGCGGGCGGGCTGGAACCGGGATCGCTGGTGCGCTATGCGGGCATCCGGGTGGGCCGGGTGGAGAAACTGACCATCGACCCGAAGGATCCTGCTCGGGTTGTCATCGAACTCGGCGTGGAGCCGGGTGTGCCGGTGAAAACGGACAGCATGGCGAAGATCCAGAGCACCTCCGCGCTGGGGGAGAACTATCTGGAGGTCACGCCGGGAAAACCGGATTCGCCGCTTGCAAAAAATGGCGCGGTGCTGCCCTCGAAGGAATACTTCGGAATCGGCGATCTGGCGGATATGCTGAACCAGCTGGGGCCGAACGTCCAGGACCTGGTGACTCACCTGAATGACCGGGTGGTGCAGCTCAAGGTGACCATCGACCGGACGAACGACCTGCTGAACGACCAGAACCGGGCGAACGTGTCCGGTGCCCTGAGCAATTTGAACGGAATGCTGGCGGAAAACCGGCCAAAGATCAGGAGCGCGATCGGGCACGTCGACGACGTAAGCGCGAAGCTCGGCCCCACGGTGGACCAGTTCAAACAGACAGCGAAACAAGCGGACGATACGATCAAGAAGCTCGACGAGATCCTGGGAGAGAACCGGGCCGATCTGCACGCGTCGATCGAGCAGTTGCGCAAGGCGCTGAATGATGCGAGCAAACTGGTGGATAACCTGAATTCGACCGTGAACACGAACTCGGAAAACATCGACGAGATCCTGGATAACATCCGGCTGACCACGGAGAACCTGCGCGAGTTCACGGACGAGATCCGCACACGGCCGTATTCGCTAATCCGGTCGTCGCAACCTCCGGAACACAAGCCGGGGGAGAATCCCAAGCCGTGAGAGAGGGTCCTGGCATGAGCCTTCGAGCGAGTGCAGCCGCGGCGCTGGCCGCGGGATTCCTGATGGTGCTGGCGGGCTGTGGGGCAGCGCGGCCGGTGAAGTATTACTCGCTGGCGGCGCCGCAGGTGTCCCCCAGTGGTCAGAAACTGGATGTATCGCTGCTGGTGGGCCACTTCCGCGCACCCACGATGTATCGCGATACCCGGATCGCCTACCGGATGGGCCCCAATGAGCTGGGATTGTACGAAGACCACCGGTGGGTTGCGGCGCCCGTCCTGATCGTGGAAGAGATGGTGCTGCACACGCTGCGCCGGAGCGGGAATTACAAGAGCGTTCAATTGCTTGCCTCCAATGCGAAGGGCGATTACGTGGTGCGCGGCAGGATCGAGCACTTCGAGGAAGTGGACGACGGACCACTATCGGCCCGCGTGGCGCTGCACATGAGCCTGTATGATCAGAAGAGCGGTGAAACCGTCTGGTCCCAGAGCTATTCGCAAGACGAGCCCGCGGCGAGCAAGAACGTGGCCAGCGTCGCCGCGGCACTCGACAAAAACCTCCAGCAAGGAATCCTTCAACTGGTTTCCGGCATGAATGAGTATCTCGCGGCGCATCCGCGGCCGGCAGCCGCCAACTGAGGTCCGCCTACTCTTCCAGGCAAACTCCCTCCCGCGCATTCGCCGGGAGTCTTCCCGCGCCGCATGACGGCAGAGTTCAGCAGTCGAGAGCGGAACGGCGCAGGCGGAAGCCATTGAGATTGCCCAGCACGGCGGCGGCAATCTTTTCGGGCTGGAGAAGTTCGCGGGCGAGCTGCTGAATCTCTTCGCGCGTGACGGCTTCGATCGAGCGCGTGAGATCCTCGGTCGAGTAGTGGCGGCCAAAGAACAGCTCCTGCCGGGCCAGGTTGGACATGCGTGCCGTGGAAGATTCCAAGGAGAGGACGAGCGAGCCGATGAGGTGATCTTTCGCGCGGCGGAGTTCTTCTTCTGTGATCGGTTCGGCTTTTATATTGCGAAATTCCTCGATCACGCAGCGGATAACCTTGCCGGCATTTTCGCGGGCCGTGCCGGCATAGACGCAGAGCATTCCCGCGTCGCGGTAAGGATTGAGGTCGCTGACGATGGTGTACGCCAATCCCTGCTGCTCCCGAATATTTTGGAACAAGCGCGACGACATGCCGCCGCCCAGCACGTAATTGAAGACGGAAAGCGCGTAGCGGCTTTCACTTGCGGCCGGACGAGAGGGAACGCCGATGCAGATTTGCACCTGCTCGAGGCCTTTCTTCGTATGCGTGGTGATGTGCGCGCAGGGCCTGGGCGGCGCCTCCGGGGCACGCAGGCGCGACCGTCCCGCCTGGAGAGCGCCAAATTCGGAGATCACCATGTCTCGGATCTCGCTGTGATGCAGACTCCCGGCAGCGGTGATCAACAGATTGTCGAGCGAGAACAGGTCCCGGTAGCAGGCGAGGGCTTTTGCGGCATTGAATCCGCTGACTGACCGGCGCGTGCCGAGGATGGGCCTGCCGAGCGCATGCTTGCCCCAGAATTTCTGCGAGAAAATCTCGTGAACCAGATATTCCGGATTGTCCTGCTCCATCTTCAGCTCTTCGAGGATGACGTTCTTTTCCTTGATCACGTCCTCTTCCGCACAGCGCGAGCGCAGGACCATATCCGCCATGATTGCGAAGGCCGTGGGAACATGCTCATCCAGCACTTTCGTATTGAGGCAGATCATTTCCTTCGCGGTGAACGCGTCCAGGTAGCCCCCCACGCGTTCGATCTCCCGCGCGATATCTTCGGCCGAGCGGCGCTCGGTGCCCTTGAACAGCATGTGCTCGATGAAGTGGGCGATGCCGGCCAGTTCAGGAGGCTCGCTTCGCGAGCCGGAGCGCGCCCAAATGCCAACAGCGACGGAACGCACCTGAGGCATGGCCTCCGTGATGAGCACGAGACCGTTGGTCAGGACTTCCCGCTCGATTTGGCGCACTTCCAACATGACCGTCATCCCATTCTAGCCCGGGAAGGCTGGGGCGCCGAATCGAAGGGGACGAATACGGAACGTGTTTAGGAACTCTTCGCCGTGGCGGCGACTTTGCCGTATTCGCTGGTGTAGTAGAGCGGGACGTCCATATAGGTCCCCTTGTCCAGCGAATAGACCTCGCAACTGTCGTAAGGATACGAATAAATGTGAATGCTGACGGCGCGCTGACGGTATTCGGGAAGGTTCAGCACCTGGTGCACGGGCTCGGCGGGATTGACGGCCCCGGGATGGAGCGCGTCCATGATGTACTCGTCGGTGGGTACCATGCGGCAGGTGTGCTGATCGCGGTCGGTAATGTCCACGCGGAAATTCTGCACTTTCAGTTTGCCGATGGGAACGGACATCCAGCAATTCTGGTCGCGATGATTGTGAATGCGGCTCACCTGGCCGCTATCCCAGCAAATGGCCATCACCTCAAAGAGCTCGCATTTGTGGATCAGGTTGCGCGTGTAGCAGCAGGGGTCCCAGTGGAGATAGGGTTCGAGCGTGGAAGCCTGCACACCGTGCCCCTGGCAGAATTTCAGAACGTTTTCCACGGTGAATTGCGGCTGCGGGATGGCGGTGAGCCGGCGGACCCATTCGCTGACGGGCATCTGCTCCATGGTTTCCTCCGATGCAGGACGACGAAAGCAGTATAGCGGAACCGCGCGCGAGCGGCGGGAGAAACCTCGCGTGCTACCATCGAGAAAGACGCAGACCCGACCCAATGAGCGAAGAACTGCTGGGAAAATCGCAGAAGGAGCTGCGCGAGTGGATGGCATCGCTGGGCGAGCCGGCCTATCGCGGGGCGCAGGTGTATCACGCGATCTACGCGGAGCGGCGCTTCGCCTTCTCCGCAATGACGAACCTTCCGGCGGCGCTGAGCGAGCGGCTGGAGCGCGAAGCGGCCATCACACTGCCGCGCATCGCGCGGAAGTATCACTCGGCGGACGGATCGGTGCGGTACCTCCTGCCGCTGGACGAGACGCCGTCTCCGGGAGGAGCCGCGGCGCGCGTCACCACCGTGGAAACGGTGTTCATGCCATCGGAGGGGAGGCAGACGATCTGCATTTCCACGCAGGCGGGATGCGCGGTGGATTGCAAGTTCTGCCTGACGGCCACACTGGGACTGGTGCGGAATCTTACGGCGGGAGAAATCGTGGGCCAGGTGCTCGTGGCGCTGGAAGACAACCGCGAGCGGCTCGCGCCTCGCACCAACGTTGTGTTGATGGGACAGGGCGAACCGCTGCTGAATTACGACGCGACGATGGCGGCCGTGCGCATTCTGCTCGACCCGAACGGAATGGGACTGGCCGCCAGGCACGTGACGCTGTCGACCAGCGGGATTATTCCGGGGATCGAGCGGCTGGCGAAGGAAAAAGTACGGCCGAAACTGGCGATCTCGCTGAATGCGTCCAACGACGCGGAACGCGACGCGATCATGCCCATCAATCGGAAGTACCCGATTGGCGCGCTCCTGGACGCCTGCCGGCGGTACCCGCTGCGGCCGTGGGAACGGCTGACGTTCGAATACGTTCTGCTGGGCGGCGTGAATGATTCGGCCGAGGCGGCGCGGCGCGTGGCGCGCCTGCTCGCGGGAATACGCGCGAAGGTCAACTTGATCCCGTGGAATCCGGGCGCATTGCCCTACCGTCCGCCGACGGCGGAAGCAGTGGAGCAATTCCGGCGCATTCTGGCGGAAAAAGATGTGCCCGTGTTCGTGCGCTATTCGCGAGGCCAGGATATTTTCGCGGCGTGCGGCCAGCTCGCCGTAATCGAAACCGGGATAGAAGCCCGCGCGTGAGGCCGGGGCAGGGCCGCACGCGGTCACAAATGGAAGGAACCCGAGGAGTGAACACATGCCAACCTACGTGTGCACCGTAACCGGCAAGAAACTGAACGCGGGCCAGAAGCGCGAAATTGCAGCGGAAATCACACGTGCGCACAGCGCACTAACGGGCGCGCCGCGATCATTCGCGCAGCTGTACTTCCTGGAGCCGAAAGCGGGAGACCACTTCGTGGGCGGAGTGCCCGCGAAACTGGAAATGGCCTTCGTCCGCGGCGAGATTCGCGCGGGGCGAACCGGTGTAGTGAAACGAAAACTGCTGCAGGAAATTGTCACCGCAGTCAGCCGGATTTGCCGGATTCCTGCGGCGGGTGTGTGGGTCTACTTGAACGAACTGCCGGCAGGACAAATGGCGGAATATGGCCGGGTGCTGCCGGAGCCCGGCGGCGAGGCGGAATGGATGGCGGCGTTGCCGGCGGAAACACAGGAACGCATGGCGGGCGCTGTCCGCGCGGCGGGCAGACGCGGGACGAGGCGGCAGCGGTGATCCGGCCGGCTACTGCAACGGCTCGGCGCGGTAGAGATGAACGGTGTGCCGGGCGGCAGCGGCGATGGTCATGAGCAGAATTCCGGCCATAGCGATCGCTCCGCCCACGTCGAACAGACGATAGTCGCGCTGCAGCACATGCACCAGCGGCACGCCCGAATGGAAATAGAGCGCGACGTTGCCGATAGACAGCAGGATGCGCAGCTCCGTGGGGCCGAAGCCCCCGAAGGACATGTGAAACGTGCCGATCGTATATGTGGCAAGATACACCTCGATAGAAAGAATGTAGTAAGAGATGAGCAGCCCCGCCGCAACCGTCAGGCTCATGTAGCCGGAAAGCGCCAGCCCACCGAGCAGGAAAAGCGCGCCGAAGGTGTCCACCACATGGTCCACATAGAAGCCGTAGCGTGGCCGCGGCTGATTGCGGAATCGGGCGAGCGTGCCGTCGAGGCTGTCGCCGAACCAGTTGATGGCCAGACAGGCGATAACCAGGAGCAGGCCGATGCGGTCGGTGCGCGCCAACCAGTAGGAAAGACCGGCGCCCAGCATCGAGAGCAGTCCGAGCGCGGTAAGCGCGTCCGACGACACCCAGCCCGGCAACCGGGCGGCGAGCCAGAGCAGGCAGATTTTTTCGATACGCGTGAGGATGCTGCCCTGCGCGCGCTCGGCGGAACGAAACTCGGAAGAGACCATTGCGAACTCCTCCCAGGGAAGTGCTCTCGAAAGACTACGCAGGCGCGACCGGGATGGCAACGGAGAGCGATGGAGCGAACGCGGATGCCTATGAAACCATCAGGCACGGATACCGATGATGGCCATCTGCCGGCCCGTGTGTCCCTTCTCGCGGCGATGACTGAACAGCAAATCCGTGCGGCAGGAGGTGCAAAGCGTGCTGGATAGGATTTGCGCGGAGGGCACGCCCGCGGTTAGAAGCTGACTTCGATTCGCTGCGCGCAGGTCGAGCCGCACCCGCGGCGCCGGAGCGTCGTGGCCCGGCGGAGTCATCGAGAGCCAGGGGAACGGCGCAGGGTCATCGCCCGAGGCGAGGCGGTCGAAAGGTCCCTCGAACCATCCGCGCGCATCGGCAAACTGCGCGGCAAACGCCTGAGCGACCTCAGGGCCGACCTCGTAACAGCAGCCGCCGATGGCCGGGCCCAGGACGGCAACCACGTCTTCCACGCGCGTGTCGAATTCCATCCGCATGCGGCCGAGCGTCTTCTCCGCGAGGCGCGCCAGTGTGCCGCGCCACCCCGCGTGGATGGCGGCAACGGCGTGCCTGCGCGGATCGGCAAGCAGAATGGGAACGCAATCCGCCGTCTGCACGGCGAGCAGCAGGCCGGGAGCGCGCGTGATTAACGCGTCACCGCGCAGGGGCGCGTGCGGCCGCGAATCCACATGATGAATCGTGTCGGTGTGACGCTGGCGCAGCGTCACCAGAGACGTGTGCCGTGCTCCGAGCGCGTGGAGAAGAATCCTGCGATTCTCCGCCACGGCCTCTTCGCTGTCCCATTCCGTTGAGCCGAGATTCAGGACGCGCGCCTCGGCCAGCCGGCTCACGCCACCCAGGCGCGTGCTGAACGCATGCACGATCCAGGGAAGTTCGTCGAGCGGCACGGCGCGCAGAAGCGTCACGCGGCCCGAGCGCGCGGCATGCCAGCCCGAACCCCTGCCCCCGATGGCGGCGTGATCCGCGGCGCGGCGGCGGCGGGCGCCGCTATAGGGTTTTCGCAGCTTCTTCATGCGATGCACAGAGCAGTATAAGACGGAAGGCGCGGCAGCTTCGAATGGACTGAAGTCTGGCCGGAATCAACCGCCGTCACAGGGGGCGGGCCGTCAGGCTTTGTCGCGCTGCCGGATTCGAGGCGAGATCGATGCAGGTCCAGGCCATGGCCAGCGCGCCGTCTTCGAGCGCTTTGTCGGCGTCTGGCGTCACACAGTGCGCCGTAAATTCGGGCTGATGGTTGACGGCCGGAAGCGAGTTGATGCCGATCATGGGATGAATGGAAGGCATGGCGAGCGAAACGTTGCCCATGTCCGTGGAGCCGGAAGGCCGCGTCATCCACTCGCCGAGATCGGGAAAGGGCCGGCCGAGCGCCTCGGAATTGCCGCGGTAGATTTCCGCCATCATCGCGTTGTGCAGCATCTGCGCGTACGGTTTGTCACCGCCGGTGATGGTCAGCTTCGTGCCGGTAGCCAGAGCTCCGGCCTCAAAGCAACGATAGACCTTCGGCCGCAGCTCGGTGAGCTGCTCGAGAGTTTCCGACCGGATAATGTAACGCGCCGAGGTGTGCGCCGGAACCACGTTGGGCGCCGCTCCGCCATTGGTCACGATTCCGTGGATGCGGTCGCCGGATCGGATGTGCTGCCGCAGCAGGCCGATCGCGGTCTGGGCGATGGTCAGCGCGTCCGCGGCGTTCACGCCCAGCTCGGGAAACGCCGAGGCGTGCGATTCCTTTCCGGTCACCTGGACCTCGAACATCGACGCGGCGATGATGTTCGCCCGCAGCATGTCGAATGGCGCGGGATGCACCATCATGGCGGCGTGGAGACCGTCAAATACGCCGCGCTCCAGCAGCAGAATTTTTCCGCTGGCATTGCCCACTTCCTCGGCAGGCGTGCCGATGACGCTAATGGTCAGGCCCACCTCGTCCGCCACTTTCGCCGCCGCCAGCGCCGCCCCCACGGCCGAAGCCGCGATGATGTTGTGCCCGCAGGCGTGGCCGATGCCCGGCAGGCAGTCGTATTCGGCGCAGATGCCCACGTGCAGCGGGCCGGACCCTGCGCGCGCGCGGAATGCCGTGGGCACTTGGCCGACTCCCTTCTCCACTTTGAATCCTGCATCCGCAAGCGACTCGCACAACCAGGATGAAGCCTTCTCTTCTTCGAATCCCAGTTCGGGATGCGCGTGAATGCGGTGGCTTAGCGCCACGAGCGCGTCGCGGGCGGAGCTGAATCGTTCCTTCGCTGCGGATTTTGCGTCCATGGGTGGAGTTCCCTTCGTGTGTCCGGTGTGCCGCCGTCAGGATATCACGCCGCCACAATTCAGTTTCCGCCTGGCGGGACGCCCGGAGCGCACAGGCAGGATTGCCTGTGCTACTGTTTGGCCATGATTGTCGGGCTGGGCATCGACATCGCGGAAATCAACCGCATCGAAGCGGCCATCCAGCGGTACGGCGAACACTTTCTCCACCGCCTGTTCACGCGCGCGGAAATCGAGTACTGCGAGAGCCATCGCAACCGCTACGAACGCTACGCCGGCCGTTTTGCCGCGAAGGAAGCGGCGATGAAGGCTCTGGGAACCGGCTGGCGCCGCGGGATTCGCTGGGTGGACATTGAAGTGGCGCGCGAGCCGGGCGGAAAACCGGTCCTGCGGCTTTCAGGCCGCGCGGCGGAAATCGCCGCGGCCATGGGCGTGCGGCACACCGCGCTGAGCATCACCCATGCGGGAAATACAGCGCAGGCGCAAGTGATCTTCGAGAATTAAAACGCTCGGAAACGCGGCGCCGTGTGGGTTGTGTCAGGAGTCGACAACCCGCCCGCGCAGTTCCCCGCCCTGCGCGGCGAGCTTCACGTCGAGCCACGTGTTCCGCGGCCAGCGGCCGTCCACGCGGACAGGCAAGTAGTTGCCGGTGAGCGCGCCGGTCCACTCCCGCCCATCAGCGCGCATGCCGGAACGCTCCAGCGTCAGCACACGGTGGCGGCTGCCGGATTGCGCCTCGCGGAACGCGGCGGCCTTCTGTCCGGAAATCGCACGCAGCTCGGTGCTGCGTTCGCGAATCACGCCCGGCGGAACACTCTCCGCGATCCCAGCGGCCTTCGTGCCCGGCCGGCTCGAATACGAAAATACGTGCAGGTAGCTGAACGGCAGCCGCTCCACGAGCGCTACCGTGCGTTCGTGGTCCCCCTGGGTTTCGCCCGGAAATCCGCAAATCACATCCGCGCCGAAAGCAGCGTGCGGCAAGCGTTCTGCCGCGCGCAGGATGCGCTCCTCGTAATGCGCTGCACGATACCAGCGGTGCATGGCGGCAAGGATGCGGTCCGAGCCGGACTGCAGCGGCACGTGGAAGTGCGGCGCGATACGGCCGCCGTGGCGGGCGACGAGATCCACCAGGTCGAGAGTGACATCCATCGGCTCGATGGAGCTCAGCCGGATGCGATCCACCGGCGTTGCGTCCACCAGACGCGCGAGCAAATCCCGCAGAGGAACGCGGGGCACGAGGTCGCGGCCCCAGGCGCCAAGATTGATCCCGCTCAGCACGACTTCCCGCGCGCCGGCGGAAACCAGCCCGTGGACCTCCTGCTCCACACGCTGGGGCGGCAGGCTGCGGCTTCGCCCGCGAACGAAAGGAATCACGCAATAGGCGCAGCGATTGTCGCAGCCGTCCTGGATTTTCAGCACAGGACGCGTCCGGGCGCCAGCCGCGGCGGGGGCCACCATGACCTCGTCCGCCCGAAAAATGTCGCCGGTCAGGATCTTCGGAGAATGCTCCATGGCGAACGGCACAGAACCGGCCAGCAGGCCGAGCGGCACGAAGTGCTCCGTGAGCGCAGGCTGCGCATCTGCCAGCAGCTTGCCGATGCGCTGCTGGTGGGAATTGCCCACCACCCAGGCGACTCCTGGAAGCGCCGCCAATTCTTCCGGTGCGCGCTGCGCGTAGCAGCCGGTGGCGAGGATGCGCGCGGCCGGATTGACGCGGGCCAGGCGCCGGATTGCCTCGCGGGCCTGCGCGTCCGCAGCCGCGGTGACTGTGCAGGTGTTGAGCACCACCAGGTCCGCGCGCGATGGTGCATCGCATGGCGTCAGGCCGCTCGCGGCGAGCTGGGCCTCGATGGAGGCGGCATCTGCCTGCGTGGCGCGGCAACCGAAATTTTCTATCCAGTATGTCTGCAAGTGTATGACCGGCGGGCCCGCGCTGCCGCGCACCGGGCCGCTCCGCCGCCGATTATATCAACCTCGTTGCCGGGAATTCGCGCCAGCCGGATTGCGCTGGGTGCGCTGGTGTTGGATGATGCCATCGCGCCGGGACGTTTGCGGCGAAAGAAATCGAGGAGGAGCACATGCGCACAAAATCGCGTCTGCGGAGCTGGTGGCTGGCCGGGCTGATGGCGGGGATGCTGGCTCCGCTCAGCGCCGCGAAGGCGCCGCAACTGAATCCCGCCGCCCTCGCCTACACGCTGCCGGACAAAATCGAATGGCGCGACAATCCCATGGGCCTGCAATCCGCGGTGATGTATGGAGACCCGGAGAAGCCGGGGCTGTACATCATGCTGGTGAAATGGAAGCCGCACCACATGAGCCATCCTCACTTTCATCCTAACGACCGGCTCATCACCGTGCTCTCCGGAACGTGGTGGGTAGGCACGGGACCGAAATTTGATCCGGACTCGACCGTACCGCTCCCCGCCGGCACGTTCGTCACACACTTTGCCAAGCAGATTCACTACGACGGAGCGAAAGACACGGAGGCCGTTATCGAAATCGTGGGTGAAGGCCCGGCCACGGCAACGGCGGCCGAGCAGAAGTGACCCTGCGAAACCGCGGGCGAGCCCGCGCTGATTCCCCTCAGTGCTGGGGGAACATCATGGCTTCCAGCAGGTCGGCGCGTTCCTTGTGGTCGTTGACGATGACGCGCAGCAGGTCCTGCACGGAGAGCATCCCCATATAGCGCCCTTTGTCGTCGTGCACCATGAGGTGAAAGATCCCGTTCTTCTCCATCAGCCGGACGCACTCATCGAGCGCGGTGTCCAGTGGAACGGAGATGGGGTTCACCGACATGATTTCGGTGATGCGCATCCAGGCGGGACATTTGTTTTCAGCGGCAACTTTGTCGGACATGTCCGCCTGGGACACCACGCCGACCACGCCACCCTTCGCGTCCACCACGCCCACGGCGCGGATTCCTTTTTCGCGCAGGTAGCGAGCCACCTCATGCACACTGGATTCGGGAGAAACGGAAAATACATCTGTGCGGGAGCCGAGCAGGTCACGGACGTTCATCGCAGCACCTCCGTAGGCTCGAGAAAATAGTAATTCTGCAAGGCAACCGTCGCAACCGATTTCGTCGGAGGGACGCCATCGCCTCAGCCAGCCCCGCGCTGCGTCGCGAAGCGGAACCTACTGTGCCCGCCGGCATTGGAACACTCCGCCGTCGCGGGCTTCTCCCGTTTCCTGCGCGGCCCTGCCTCTCAGGTGGCCGCGGGCTCGGCGCGGATGATGTCGTACTTCTCGATCACCGCGGCAACGCCCATGCGTTCTTCCTCGTCTCCCGCCTTCCGCTCGACGCGCACCACTTTGCCCTGGGCGTGGATAAACACTTCGGTTCCCTGGGTGATTTCCGCGGGCAACGTGAGCATGAAGTCGAGAGTTGAGCCGGGCTCCAGCTGCTGGTCGATCAGGAAGTAGACGCCGCGCGTGGAGATGTCGCGGGTCTTGCCGTTTCGAGAGTCAGCAGCCTTGCGTTCGGCGGCTGCCCGCACTACCACGGGCAGATTCAGTTCATAGCGTCGTGCAATACGGCGGTCCGTCATGTCCCTTCCCCCCCCAGAACTGCGGATACGAACGACGGCCGGGCTAATCTAAAAGGTTGCAATCACTCTGCCAGACCCGCCCCTCTAAGTTGCTGGGACTTGCCGTTGTGCAAAACCTCCGGACCTGCAAACGTGCATGCGACATTTTCGCGTAAGTCATAGAAAATGCATAGATTAACCGCACTGGTAGACCGTCCTGAAATGGTACTCTTGCGACGCCCCCTGAGAACGTCTTTTGTGGGTTTGGGGCCCCCCGCCCCTAAACACCCAATTGCGAACTCCCTGCTATCTCAATTGCCGGGAATATGCAATGGTTTTCATTAGTCGCTCAGGGCTCGCGGGAGGCGGCTGGCGCGGCACCCGCGCGGGGAGCACGGCCCGTGTCCAGCTTGAATTGCCTCATTTTGTAGAGCAACGCCTTGTAGCTGATGCCCAGCAGGCGCGCCGCTTCCTTGCGGCTCCAGTTGGTTTTTTCCAGCGCGTCGGCAATGGCTTCCATTTCCGCCTCGGCCTTCAGGCTGCGCACCAGCGCCTTCAATCCCTGCTCCTTGGCTTGCGGTTCCTGGCCGGCGACGGGACGTTGCCGGGTGGAAGCAATTTCGAGGAGCTCGCGGAAACTGGATTCGTCATCTTCCATGATCACGTAGCGCTTGACGAAATTTTCCAGCTCGCGCAGGTTGCCCGGCCACGAGTACCGCATGGCGGCCTCCATCAAGTGCGAAGAGGGAACGGGCGGCTGCTTCTGGAATTTCTCGCTGTATTTTTCCAGGAAGTGACGGAAAAGCAGCGGGATTTCCGGTGTGCGCTCGCGCAGCGGCGGAACGTGGATGGAGAAAACGTTCAGGCGGTAGTAGAGGTCCTCGCGAAACCGGCCGGATTGGATGGCTTCCCGGACGTTGACGTTCGTGGCGGCCAGGATTCGCACGTCCACGTGCACCATGGCGCGACCGCCCAGACGGGAATACTGCTGGTCCTGAAGGACGTGCAGCAGCTTGGCCTGCAACTGCGGGCTCATCTCGGCGATCTCGTCCAGGAAGATGGTGCCCTTGCTGGCCAACTCGAATTTGCCGGGCTTCGAACGGACAGCGCCGGTAAACGCGCCCTGATCGTAGCCGAACAACTCCGATTCCAGGAGCTCACTGGGAAGCGCAGCGCAATTGACCTTGACGAAAGGCTGCGCGGAACGCGCCGAGCGCAGGTGAACCATGCGCGCGACAACTTCCTTGCCCACGCCGCTCTCACCATAGATGAACACCGGCACGTCGACGGGCGCGATCTGCAGAACCTGCTGGCGGATCTTCACCATCTGCGGGCTGGCGGCCAGAAACGTGAGGTCCTCGGTCAGATTTTCCACATACTCGCGCAAAGCCGTGTTTTCCGCGCGCAATTCGCGCTTCTTCCGGCATTTCAGGATCGCCGCGTCCAGCTCGGACTTTTCGAACGGCTTGGTCAGATAATCCTGCGCGCCGATGCGAATCGCCTCGACCACGGTGGAAACTTCGTTGGAGCAGGAAAGCATGACTACGTTCAGGCTTGGATCCATCTGCATGAGCTGCTTGAGCGTCTCGAGGCCATCCATCTCGGGCATCAGCACGTCCAGGATGATCAGGTCAGGCCGAGCGCCTCCGCCGATCAGCTCGAGCGCGCCCTTACCGGAAGTGACGGCGTCCACTTCGTGGCCTTCCACTTCCAGCAGCGTCTGGAGATACTTCCGGATGCTGGGCTCATCGTCCACCACCAGAATGCGTTCCTTGGTTTCCGTCGCAGTAGCCATTCGTTGATCCTCGCCTGCCCCGGGGCGCTATTCCAGGTCCATGGGCAGCAGAAATTTAACGGTGCAGCCGCGGCCGACCTCGCTGTCCACCCAGATCTTGCCGCGATGCGCCTGGACCAGCCGTTTGCTGATCGCCAGCCCCAGTCCCATGCCGGACGAGGAGCGGTCCACGCGCACGAAGTCCTCGAAAATTTCCTGATGATGTTCCGGGGCGATTCCCGGTCCCGAGTCGGCCACAGCCACCAACAAGCTGTTCGCCCCGCCTTCGGGGGCGCGGCGCCGTTCAACACGCGGAGACACGCTGGCGGCGCGCCGTTCCCAGAAGTGCGGCTCCGCCCGGAGCGTCACGTGGCCTCCGGTGGGAGTGTGCTTCAGCGCGTTGTCCAGCAGGTTGGCCACGGTCTGCTGCACCTTCTGGTAATCGAAGCGGAAGGCCGCAAGCGCTTCCGACAGCTGGATGTCCAGCCGCACCTGGTTCCGGGCGAAGGCGTCGCGCCAGAGGCTTCCGAGTTCGTTGAGGCAATCGCGCGGATCGTTCTCGCGCAGATGCATCACCAGCTTTCCGCTCTCCAGCGCGGAATAATTCAGAAACATGGAAACCAGCCGGATCAGGCGCTCGCAGCTCTCCTTCGATTCGCTCAGAATTTCCTTTTGTTTTTCCGCCAGTCTTCCCAGCGAGCCGGAAAGCAGCAGATCGTAATAGCCCTTCATTACCGCCAGCGGTGTCTTCAACTCATGCGCCGCCGAAGCCAGGAATACGGTCTTCTGCCGGTTCACCTCCTGCAGCCGGAGGTAAGCCGCGAGCAGATTGCGGTAGGTGACTTCGCGTTCCTGCAGCAAATCTCCCAGTGTCTGCTGCATGGCCGCATCTTCGCCGGAAGCGGCGCCCGGAGCGGACTCCAGCGTCACCGCCATCCAGCCAAGGTCGGCAATCCAGTGGAGTCGCGCACGCGCGGGGCTGCCGCCCGTCTCGGCAAGCGGCAGGTTCACTTCCCGCTCACCGCTGCGCATTTGTTCCACCACCGCTCCCGGTGCCATGCGGAACAGCTCCGAGAAAATTTCAGCGCCTTTTTTTGCTTTCAGCCCACGGGCTTTGAGAAACCGTTCTGCGGGAGCGTTCTTCGCGCAGATGTGGCCTGTGGCATCCGCTAGAATCAGCGGCTGGTCCACGCAGTTGAGAATCGCACACACAACCGGCAGGGGCAATGCGGCGCGCGCGGGCTGCTCGAGAGTGGCTGGGCGTTCCATTCAGCGATACTGCGAAAAAACATCGAAATCAAAGGCCCTGTCGTGCTTTTTGCCATGCTCGCAGGGGCCGGGAGGAGCGTCAATAGGAAAGGAGTCCTAGTTTGCACATAAAGGGAAAAGTTGGGCAGTTCAGGGAGGACAGGACTTTCTTTCCAGAATCCCAGGATAGCCGAGCCGCGTCTAAGTCCTTATGTATGAAATGTATGGCAGCGCACCCGTTTTTCCTACGGACGCCGGTATTTGTCTTTGAATTGCGGGAGAGTAGTACTGGGAGTACTACTCCGCAGGTATGACCCACGGCCCCGGGTTTCCCAATTCATCCAGCCCTGCCGATCGGAGGCGTTCGCCGCGCCTGCCGCTTCAGGTGCCTGTCTTTGTCCGAGGTCTCGATCAGTACGGAGATGAATTTCTCGACCTCACAAAAACGATGGATATAAGCGGTGTCGGAGCGTGTCTGGCCAGTCCGCGCCCGCTCTATCCGAATCAGCTCGTCTCCTTGCGAATCCCTGCGCCATCACCTTCTCAGTCAGGCCTCGTGCCGGAAGATTCGCCTCCGATCAGCGCACGAGTCATCCGGGGACAGCGAGTGGGGGATCTTCACCTTGTGGGTGTGGAGTTTGTGAAACCACTGGGCTGAAGAGAAAAGAAATTCCTATCCTCGCCGCGCGAGAAACTGGAAATGAACGTGATTTCACAGTGGAAACGGTTTTCCACTACCAACCCACAGAGCGCATTGAGCATACGTTGACAGCGAGGCGGGGATTTTCTACGATTCGCGTCTACGAGCCGACCCATCCGGCAAACAGTTGGAAGGTGACGTGCTCTCCTGAGGGAAGAGGCCGCTTCGGCCTGTTTACGGACAACTCTGTGAGTGGAACTGCGCCGACTCCGAACAACGCGGAGAACTCGCGTCTGCAGCTGTCTGCCGAGGACGCGTTTCTCGATCTGCTGATCGAGACGCTGCAAAACCTCGAGCAGCCGGTGCGCGCAAAATTTCTCCAGAAATTCTTGAAAGCGCTGGCCCAGGTGGAACTGAGCGAGGCCACGAGCCTGGAATTCTGGGACCAGATCCTCACGCGCCGGCGGGAGCTTTCCGAAACGCTCGCGAAACCGGTCTCGCTGCAGACGGCGATCGTCGACGTACTGGCCTCTTCCAATTTCCTGCGCATGCCCATCCTCATGGAGTACGAGGATCTAAAGAAACTGCAAATCAACGCGGCCACGGACGCGCTGACCGGGCTCTACAACCGGCGACTGTTCGAAGAATACTTCGCCAAGGAACTGTACCGCGCCAAGCGGCACAACCAGCACGTGGCCCTGGTGATCATGGACCTCCACTGCTTCAAGGCTGTGAACGACCGCCACGGTCACATGCAGGGCGACCACATGCTGCAACTGGCCGCGAGCACGCTGCGGAAAACCCTGCGGACTTCGGACTACGCCTTCCGCATCGGCGGCGATGAATTCGCTCTCCTGCTGCCGTTTGCGGATCCGGTCCAGGCGGCCACACTGGGCCGTCGCGTGAGAGCCAACTACGCTACCGCGATTGCGCCGCTCAATCTGGATATTCCGCTGGCGCTGGATTTTGGGGTGGCCGTCTTTCCGAATGACGGCGAAGCCAAGGACGCGCTGATTCGGCTGGCTGACGAACGGCTATACGAACTGAAAAATTCGACGCGCACGCCGTCCGCCCCGCCGCCCGCATCCTCGGCGCGAGTGATTCCCATGGAGCCTCCGGCTTCGCGCGAGGCGCCCGCCTCCATGCATGCGCCTCCCGCTCCGGCCTTCGTCCATCCGGCGGCGCAGCCTACCCCGTTTCCTCCCGCGGCCCGCACGGCAGAGCGCAGGAAATGGGAGCGAGTTTCCCTGGTGGGCACGCGCGCCCATGCTGTGATCGGCGAAGGCAGCGAAGTGACCGCACGCGTGCTGGACATGAGTTACGGCGGAGTAGCGCTTCTGCTGGATCAGGCGGACAAACTTCCCAATGTATTCCCCGCCGTGCTTCACGTTCCGATTCTTCCCCCGGTGAAGGTGAGCCTTCGGAAAGCGTACGTGGAGCCGGCCGAGGGCAACAAATTCCGCGTGGGCTGCGCATTCCTGCCCTAAAAAAACACACGCTGACTGGGCGAAATCGAAACCACATCAAGACGCATGCTCTTCTGGTGGCGGCTGCAGCGGACGACTGTGGCAGATGGAGGGGGGAAAGCTTCGCCGCCGGCACTGAGGGGAGGATGGACCGGTGCGGATCGATCCGATCCTCGAAGCTGGTTATGAGAAGGAAATGGTGGATGGAAGCGAAAAGCGTCCGCGGGAGATAGCGTTACAGACTACGGATTACCCGGATTGTAACTCCCAGGGAAAACCGGGACGGAAAGGAATCTCCGCACGCGCCTCGAACAGCGAGGGCGGCTGCGGAGCACAAAGGAAAGATTGGCGTTCGGGGTACGATGCGGAGCAAAGAAAAGACCCCACCTTCCCCTGAACTGCGGGAAAGATGGGGCACCCACCGTCTACACCTAAGAAGGAGAGACGACGGCGGAGGCTGGCCTATCGAAGACGACCTGCGCTACGCCCCTCGTTAAGCTGACGAAGCAGTTTCCAGAAGGGTTGCTTTAGGTCGTCCATCGTTATGGGTTTTCCGTAATATTGGATGACTCTTCTTAGCAGTTCTTCTGCCGTTGACATCCACACGCCCCAAACGGTCGCTTCATCGCTAACGAAAACGGGCCTGTCTTCCTTGTCGAGGATATTGTCGTAGAATTCTTCGGCCAGTTCGGGGATCTTCTTCATTTCTGCATCGGTGCTGAATTCCAACATATGCTTTCCCCGATTTCGGGACGAACCGTCCAACTGGGCGGGTGGCCCAACCAATGGCCGGCGGTTCTTCCTGCGAAGATTCCACTGGCGCAGTATACATCGGCTGGTAAGTATCCGCGGCGTTAAGCGGCGCGTGGGGTGAAGAAGGCAGCGGAGCGAATCTCCGCACGCGTGCCGTAGCAAATCGCGGCACGGTTGCGGAGCACCGCGGTAGGGAGGCCATGGCGGGTGTCAGACATGGAACAAACCGCACCCATTGCCGGTGAAAGCGCAAAGGGCTGCGGCACCCACTAGTTGGCTGCGCCACCCGCCAAACGGTGGATTACGTCATACTCACGTTCTCCTCGTCGTACATCAACCCCGGTCCCCACCTGTCTACAGGAGAATCCATACGATTCTATATACGGTCGCAAGGATTCCAAACGCCATCACAAGAGAGAGGTATCCCTTTTTATCGTCGATTATGGTCAGCCACAAAAGGCAAAAAAACACCATAAAAATGCCGGCGGCATCACGAATGTCTGGCTTCATCGAATTCCATTGCTCAATCAGCCGAACCAAAAATCGTAACCACATAAGAGATGCGGCTACGTTAGCGAGAACAAATACAATTGTTTTCGACT
>DATKNR010000040.1:0-12045 GCA_035541255.1 Patescibacteria group bacterium
ACGCACGGGAGCCCCGTCGGCCGTCCAGGACACGGCTGGCCTTCGGTTGTTCAGCCCCCGTTCGGGAAATTCCTCTTTCGGCGCCCTGCGGCAATTTTCTCTCGCCGATCTTCGCGCGCGTGTTGCCTCCGTGCTCGAGGAGGTTCGGCAGTGAGGCCCAACTCCTGGTCCGCAATTCTGGCTGCGGCGCTCCTTCTGGCCGGCGCCGCGAATCCCCTCCGCGCCTATGTCCTCAACCGGCAGATTGCGGACACTGGCGATCCACGGAACGCCGGCGTTTCCGCCTGTCCGTTGCCCACCCGCCTCGATCTCTCGGAGCCCGGAGGTCTCGATCGTCGCTGGGACTCCACTCTCGGCTCCAACATTCTCACCACACCCGGATTCTCCGGCGGTCCTCAGGCCGAGCTTCAGAATGTTATTCTCGAATCGTATGCTGCATGGGCCGGCGTGGCCGGCAGCGCGCTCACCACCGCTTACTACTCGCCCCTCGCGACCGCGGGCGGCGGCAATAGCTGCACTCCCGCCGACGGGCTCAATACCATCTGCTTCGCTCAGGACGATTCCTTCGCGCCCGGAGTTCTCGCTTTCACTCGTGTGGTGACGGCAGACGTTGTGGGCCAGACTCTGGGCCCGAAAACAGCCGCCTTTGTGGGTGAAATCCTCGATGCGGACGTCGAGCTGAATCCCGCCGTTGCCTTTGCCACTCCCGGTGCTCTCGCGGCGAATCCCTCGGCCTACGATCTCGAGAGTATCTTGATCCACGAACTCGGCCACGTGTTCGGTCTGGCTGAATCGCCCGTTGCTGGATCCGCTATGTTTCCCTTCGCGCTGGTTCCCGGCACGTATCGCGGCACGCGCCCGGCCCCCGGCGTGCCGGATGCTCCGCTCGCCGACGACGATCGCGCTGGCGTGCGGGTGCTCTACCCGAGCTCAATGCCCTATGGAATCATTCGCGGTCGCGTCCTCCCGGCCAATCCACTCTCCCTCGCCGCCCTCCCGGAAACAGCCGCCGGAATGCCCGTCACGGGCTATTACGGCGCGCATGTGGTGGCACTCGACGCGGCGACCGGCTCAGTCGTCGCTGGCGCCTTGGCCGGATGGTCCTGCGATCCCGCGCTGCAGCAAACCAGTTTCGACGGCAGCTACGAAATCGGCGGCCTCCCGCTCGGCCACAGCTACAACGTCTATGTAGAGCCGCTCACCGGGCCCGTTCCTCCCGGCACTCTTCCCGGACCGTTGTTGTTCCAGCCCTGCCGCGCGGGAAGTTCAAATGCCTGTACTCCGCCGGCCGTCAATACTCTATTTTCCGCCCGCATTCGTCCCTGAAAGCGCCGCGGCCGATCCCGCCGGCTTCCGGAAAAGGCAACGGCTCCCGGTCTCCCGGGAGCCGTTGGATTTTTCGCTCTGTCGCGGCCGGGGCCTGCCTGTCGGGGCAGGTTGGAAACCGCGGCCCTCTCCAGCCTACTGCTGGTTCGGCATGATCAACTGTGTGAAGCCGAGCGTGTTGATGTCGCGGAACGAAGGTGTTCGCGGCGGCAGCAGCGAGGGTGTCAGGAAGTTCGTGTCGAAGTTGTAGCCGCGGCTCGGCGGGTTGTACACCGCAACGCAGCACTTATACGTGCCCACGGACTGTTCGTTGAAGAAGAAGCTGACCAGCGAACCGCTGTAGTTCAGCGTCTGGTTTCCCCAATCCTCCACGTAACGCAGGAAGTTGTGCACGCCGCCGTCGGTGCCAAAGTCATAGTTCACCGATCCGGTGGTCGGTTCCGGGAAGCTCACTCCCTTGCCTCCCAGAATCGCCAAGCGGTAGTAGCTCGTGGCTGCCGCGCGCCCGCCGTAAGCATAGGGACTGCTATAGGAGCGAATGTCATTCCAGTTTACCGACAGCAGGGTCACCGCGTCGGCAAGAACGGCGGAAGGAGTGTCCGTCCCGCTGAAATTTCCGCCCGGCGCGTTGTAATTGCCCTCGACGTACACCGGATTTTCCGAAGTGATGGTCAGCCCGCAGGTCGCCCCGGCCGCGCAGTTCCCGAAAGAGAAGCTTTGCGCGTCCGTCAGCTTTACTGTTCGCCGGAAGAACAGCGCAGGATTCGCCCGCGCCTCGGCGATGCTCACCAGCGTGAAGAGACTCGTTCCCGACATCGTGGAAGTCGTGCCCGCGGTCGGGTAAATCAGGTTTGACCCCGCAGCGGCCGTCCCATTCGTCAGGTTGGCGACGGGCACCAATTGTGTGGAGCTTCCGGCAGGGCATCCACCCGCCCCCAGAGAATTGCACAGCGGATAAGGAGCAGTCAGCGGCCAGGTCGGCCGGTAGGCCGGCCTGCCTCCGTAGGTCTCGAGCGTCAACGATACCGCGGTCCCGCCCGGCTTCGTCTCGTTGGCCCCGTGCAGGTCTTCTCCGGTGTCCTTGGAATTGTTCGGAGTGCCGTTCGCGTTGCTCGGATTAACAAAGTCCTCCCAACCCAGATTGCCCAGTTTGCACTGGCCGGCCGCGCAGCTGATTCCGGTCTCCGGGCTGCCATTTTGGTTGTCCACCTGGTTCCCGCGCCGGTCCGAGATGTAGAGCAGGTAGCCCACGTTGGTTCCGGAGTGTGCGGTGCCCCCGATCGTCCCGCTGAACCACCGCGCCAGGTTGCTGACGTCAACCTCCACGTAATTCATCACTCCGGCAAGCGTTAGATTGTTGGACGACGGGCAATCGCCGCCAGGGAACGGTGGAGTCGCTCCGCTCGTGGTCCAGCAATCCCTCAGCAGGCCCTCGCGTGGATCAAACAGCACCTGCGGGATATAGTCTCGCGCATCCGTGCTCAGGGCGTTTGAGCCGCCGGAAAGTTTCGCGTACTTGTTGGTGGACCCATAACCGCATTTGTTGGTGCTCGAGCTGTAGTTGCTCGGAACGTCGGTGACTCGCTGCAGGCGGATTACCGCGTCAGGCTGTGGTTCGTAGCAAGTGGCGCCGGAGCCGGAGGCGACCTGCGCCGCGGTCGCGCCGACGCTGTTCACCGTCCCGTTGCCCGCCGAAATGTTCCGGCCCACGTAACCTAGCTGGAGGATGTCCTTCGTCACGTCCACCCAGCCACCTGAGGCGTTGTCCTGATACTCGATCTTGATGTAGGGGCCGCAGCTCGAAGGAGCCGCTGGCGCTGGCGTGCCGTCCGGACAGGTGGTGCTCGACGAGGTCGTAATCCCGTCTCCCATTCCCAGCCGCGACAGTCCCGACGTAAACCAATCCCCGAAATTGCACACCTTCGTCGGGTTGGGACCGTACACCGGCTTCGAACCCGCCGCCGGGCAAGGCCCTACCGTATTGTACGTGCCACCCGCAGACATGGCCCACGGCGGCAGGTATTTCGCGTCGCCCGTCGCCGATCCCGTCGCCACGGTCTGCACGCCGGGAGTCATGGACACCGGAGCTGCGGAAGTGATTTCCGGAATCTGCGTGATGTCCCCGGCCGTATCGGCCAGGAAAATCCGCAACATCGCGTAGTTCGAGTTCGCCGGATAGGTCGCGTAGCGCTGGCCATAGATGGATGGATTGGTCGTATTCTCATTCGGAGGCGGCAATTTGATCAGGTCGATCCCCGTCGCTCCCGCGCTCACCAGCGGAAGTTGCAGGTTCTTCGCCCCGGTTCCTCTCGAACAGCCGTACGCTCCGTCCCGGAGGTTGCTGTTGTAATTGCTGATCGAAATCGTCGTCCAGTTCGTATTGGGCGTAACACCCGAATTGATGGGATTTCCCGTCGTCGTGTTGCATCCGCCCGACGGGCCCCCGCTGATGCTCCCTTCCGTATAGGCGAGGTTGCGGAAATTTCCCGATCCCGGCGAAGTCGTCACGCTCACGTTGCCCGGATAAGTGCCTTGGTACGCGCTCCCGGTATATCCGTTCGACAGCCGGTCGCGGATGATGTCGCCATACGCGGACGTCTGCGCGCTCAGCGTCAGTGTTCCCCCGGTGGCCAGGTACAGGTCGCCGTTCGTCGCCACCACGCCGCCGAAGTTGAAGTTCGGGCCGGGGAAGAAGCTCAGGTCCGTCTGCGAAAATATGCCGAACTGGAACACCGGAATTGCCACGGTCTGCAGGCTCCGCCGCAACCGGATTTCCGATCCGTACTGGTTGGCTGCGCCCACCTGCCCCGTCGTCAGCGTGAAGTTCTGCGACTGCATGCTGACCGTGATCGTATAGTCCGTGATCAAACCCTGGAATCCCTGATACGCGCCCTGTGTGATTAGTCCCGACGTCGCCTTCGGATTCCCTAGGCCGTCTTTCGGAAACGAGATTTCATATCCGGAACCCAGTCCCCACGGATCGTAGAAGTTCATCTTGGAGATAACCGGCGGAGTGACGTTGCCGTTGATGTCCGTCGGCCCGGTCACTTGCGCGTTGATCTGCGCCCCGGTCGGTGCGTACGTCTGGTTGAAAAGCGTGCCGACTGCCGCGTTCAGTTGCTCCATCGCGCCGTATGCGGCGTAGAAGGTCTGGGTATGGTCCAGGTCCACGCCGTTCGACCGCTGCTCGCTCGCCACCAGCAGCGCAAATCCCAGCGACAGCGAAAGCATCAGCAACAACATCAGCAGCGCCGTGATCAGGGCGATGCCCCGTTCGGGTCCCTTGATACCGCGGGCTAGCATGGCTTTTTCTCCTCGTTCGTTCATGACTGTTCTTCCCTTTATTGGTAGCGATTTACGAAGGCCAGGCTTCGGATATCCACTTGAGTGGCCAGGTTGTTTCGGATGTATTGGCCCGTCGCCGTCAGTACCGTGTCCGACCGGGCGGCCAGGTACACGTTCACCTTCCGGATCTGGTTGTCGGTCAATCCCCCCGGAGTCGTCACCACGTTGTTGATTGGCGCCGTCCCGTTCACATAGTCGAACGAGTACTCCATGTCCTCGATTACTTCCGCCACAGACACGGGAGCGTTCATCCCCACCTGGCGCATCAGACGCGGAACCACCTGCCCGTTCAGCGTGTAGGTGTTGTCCAGGAAGTACGATACGAACAGCACGCGCTGCGCCGTCGCCGCGCACGCGGCCGGCAGCGGCGTCGTGGCCGGATTGCACGTCGAACCGAAGGGCACTGACCCTCCATGGCCCGTGCTCATGTCGCTGATCGTGCCGGCCGCCGCGGTCGTCTGCTGATTCAGTTGAAAGGGATCCCCGGTGCCAATCTGTACCGTCTGCCCGCTCACGTTCGTTGCCACCACAAAGCGGTAGGTCCCGCTGCCGTACACCATGAACACGTCGCCCGGCTGCGCCGGGCTGCTCACCGTGCTCCCCGTGATCGGTACCGAGTTGGAAAACACCAGCTGCGTGTTCGTGATCGAGGTCAGGTAATTCGGCCCCAGAGTTACCGGGTCCAGGTTCGTCACCAGGTTATTGTCCTGATAGACGATCGTGATCATGTCGCTGTTCTTGTTCGCCCCTTCAGGCATCCAGCTGATCGCCGGATTCGACACGATATTCGGCCCCAGCCCGTTGCCGGGAATCACCGCGGGCATGTTCGGGTACGTCGAGGGGTTCGCGCACCCGTACGGAAACTGCGCTGTGCCCGTGTACACCGGCCGGTTGATGTTCTTGCATCCCGATCCCACCGGCAGCGCCACTCCTCCGGTCGGGATCCCCTGCCCCGCCTGCAGTAGATCGCGTGTGATCAGGTTCATCGCGCTCCGCAGGTTCCCGTTAATGTTGCTCAATTGCGTCCCGCTGGCGTTCACGTTTACTGCGTAGCTGAACAGGCTCAGCGTCGCCGCGGCAATGATCAGCGTCACCGTCATTGCCACCATCAGTTCGATTAGCGTGAATCCCGTCTCGCGTTTCATTTTCATCCCCTCGCCTCTCCCTCACACGAACGACGAGATATACGTCTGGATCTGGTACACCACCGCCCCGGTGGCTGAACTCGTGATGATCACCGTGATTGACCGCAGATTTGCGTTTCCGGGAATCGGCCGGATTCTGATTTCCCGCTTGAACTTCACCAGCGGCACTTGCTCGTCATCCCCGGTCCCGTACTGCCCGTCCGGACCGGGCTTCACGATGTATTCCAGCCCGCCGTCATCCGCCGTGTTCACCAGTCCATCCGCTCCCGGGTCATTGATCGGCAGCGCCCCATCCAGAAAGATTCCGCCGTCCGATCCCGAAGCGCCCTTCACGTTCAGAATCTGTGACCACGTCAAGCTCTGATCGTCGCGCCCCGCAAACACGCTTTCGATCGCTTCTTCCGCCTTCAACCGCGCGATCAGGTCGTCCTGCGATGTCCCCATCAGCCCGAAGCCCTGGACGAACAGGGCGGCCACCGCCGTCACCCCCAGGGTCATGATCAGCACCGCCACCGCCGCTTCCATCAGCGTGAAGCCTGCTTGCGATCCTTTGCTCATGCCTCGGTTCCGTTTCATGCTCATTCCCCCTACTGCAGTACCCAGGCTCCGCCGTTCCATTTGTACGTGCGGATTCGGCCCGTCGATCCCAGGATCGTAAACGCCCGCGAAGCTGCCGGATTTCCCGGCACCATGATGTACACCACCGCATTCAGCGGCTGCCCCGACGAGTCCACAAACGTCCCGTCGCTCAGCCACGTCTGCGTCAGCGTTCCTCCGAAGCACAGTCCGGTCGTGCACGTCGGCTGCACCAGGCCCGTTTCCGGCGGAGTTGTAATGCTCGAGTCCAGTCCAAACTGCGCGGGTGCCGGAAGCGTTGTCACCGGCAACGCATTGAATCCTCCGCCGATGTTTAGCCGCTCCAGGCCGATCTGGTTGAGCGGGTTCACCGCCGGAACCACCAGCTGGTAGCTCCTCCGCTCTGCGATCGCGATGTCGCGTCCCTGGCGGAACACGGCTACCGCCGCATTCAATCCAGCGGCAGTCTGCTCGCTCGGCAGCGCGCCATTGATGTTGAAAATGGCGAACGCGGAAATGATGAAGATGATCGCAATCACCGTCAGCATCTCCAGCATTGAGAAGCCTGACTCAGTCTTCAGTTTGCGCGGGTTGTGCTTGTACTCCATCGTGGCGCTCCTTGCCTGAGTCCAATCGCCAAGGTATCCGAAGTTCATGCGAGTACCGCAGCACTTCGACCACCGCCCGTCCGCCTCGCGTAACTATCTGAAACAAAAACTCTTGGGCGATCCGGGCGGTCTCCTCCCTCGGCTCTGGACTTCAATTGTGGGTAGAAATGTAACAGAAAATGCCCTCTCGAGAAGCCTTTTGGACTTGCTCGCTTCGGAAGAGTACAGCCGGTTTGACTGGGCGTTCGGAGGTGTCTCGCAGCCAGCTACGTTTCGGGCCGCGCCGCGTCGCCGCAGTGCAACACACATCCTCCCAGCACCAGTCCGGGCCCGAGTGCGGCCACAAAGATGGGGCCCGGCTGCTCGTGGTCTTTCGGGGAATTCGCTTCCAGCGCCAAACTCAACGCCACACCCGCCGTCGATGACCCCAGGTTGCCGAAGCTGCGGCAAACCACCGGGAAGCGTTCCATCGGCAGTCCGCTCTGTCGCGCCAGCATTTCCAGGAGTCGAGGATTCGGCTGGTGGGTCGCGAAACTGCTGGCGCTCGCCAGCTGGCATCCCGACCGCGTCTCCAGCTGGCGCAGCAGCGCATCCAGTTGCCTGACCGCCGCCCGGCCCAGTGCGTCCCCATCAAACTCCAATTGCACGCCGCCCTGCCCATCCGGGCTCACCGAAATTAGCCGCGACGACGACGCCGAACATCCCAGCAGAAAATCCCCCGGTGAGTAATGCGTCCCGTTCTTCCCCGCGTCCATTCGGCGGAGGAAAAACGCGCTCGCCCCGTCGCCGAATAATCCCGCGAACCGCCCGTCCACTCTTCCCGGCTTCAGCGTCTGCCCATGCACATCCGCCGTCACCACCAGCGCCGTGCCCGCGCCCGAAGACCGCAATACCGACGACGCGACGAAGAGCGAATTTACCAGTCCGGCGCACGCGCCGCCCACGTCCAGAACCCCGCAGTCCGCTCTCAGTTCCAGCCGGCGGTGCAATGCATATCCGAGCGACGGCAACCCTTGAAACGTCTCCGTCGTCACCACCAGGCATTCCACCTGTGTCGCGTCTGTCCCGGCGCGCTCCAGTGCTGTGGCTGCCGCTCGCGCTGCCAGATCCAGTTCGTTCTCGCCCTGCGCCGCCCGCGCCACCGATTCAATCCCCGCACGCCTTAGGATCGTATCCACCGGCAGCCCGTGTTCGCGCTCCACTTGCGCTGCGGGCACGCGCTCCGCGCCCACCGAGTAGCCCCAGCCCGCAAAGCTCACCAGCGGGGCTAGGTGCTTCTCCGCACCGTTCGATCCCGGTGATTTCGCGCTCTTGCTCATCTCACTCGCACCGATCTCTGTCTGCGCCTCACTTCGCCGGAGCGCCTTTCCTCGCTCCCTCCAGCTTCAGCCGAACTCTTCCAGTTCCTTCGCCGTGCGTTCCAGCTCCGCCACCAGCCCCTTCGCCACGCGCCCACGGAACGCTTCAATTAGCGCGCGGTAGTACCACAGCGAGCCGTCGCGTTTGCCCTTGAACCGCTCCCACACGCCCGGCCCATGTTCCCTCAGATCCATCAGGATTTCCCGCATGTTGTACAGCTTGTCTGCCGCGCTCACCAGCAGCACTTCCTCCGGCTCGCCCCCGACCCGCTCCACGTATTTCTGTTTGCGCTCCAGCCATGGAGGTTTCGGAATTTCGTCCGAGTCCGTACACCCGTCCACGATCCGCGCCACCCGTTCGCCAAATTTTTCCCGGATTTCTGCCAGCCTCGGCGCTCCCCCGCAATCCTCGACTACGTCGTGCAGCAGCGCGGCAATCGCCTGGTCCTCGTCCCCTCCGTATTGCAGCACCAGCGAAGCCACCCCCATCAGGTGGCTTATGTACGGCCGGTTCGTTTTTTTCCTCTTCTGGTCCCGGTGGGCCTCGTGCGCGTATAAAAACGCCTCGTCAAACTTGCTCGAAAGTCGCAATGGCTGTGGAGACTCTGCGGACACTTCCACTCTTCTCCTTCTCGATTCTGGGGGCTCCCATCTTACAGCACTAGTGGCGGGTGCGGGGGATTTCCCGGGGACAGTCACGGGCACCTGCTTGCGGAAGCTCGGGCGCAGCGGGAGCCTTGAAGCCTGACTTGGTCGAGCGGTTCATTTTCCTTCACTTACGGGGAATGGTTAGGAGAGCGATTTCTCCGCGGCCTCGACCGTCGGATACATGAGAAAAAATTGCAGCAGGCCCGATACTTTCAGCGAGGCGCTCACCCTTTCGCCCACTCCCACCAATGCCAGCTTTCGCCCTTCCCTTTGCCGCGAGACGTACGCCCCCACCAGTGCGCCGATGCCCACCGAATCCACAAACGACACCTTGGTGAGATCCACGATCAACACCTGCGCCTTGTCTGCTCGTACCGCCTCTTGAAACGGGAACAGGCTGTGCAGCGTCAGCGCGCCGCTCATCCGCAGGATTCGATGGCCCTCGCGCGTCCCATCAGCGGTCTCAACTTGTACAGGTTCCGTTAACATGGCCGCAAGAATTTACTCTAGGCTTCCTGGAAAAGTATTACAGACGTGTAAATTCTTTTATTTCCGGCCTTGGGCAGGGGGTTGGTAGCGCCAGCGGGAATCGAACCCGCATTACCGCCTTGAAAGGGCGATGTGCTAGCCGTTGCACCATGGCGCCATTTTCGAGCAAAAATCCGGCCGCTGCTAGATTAAAAGAGTTAGCCCGCATTGACAACCCGGCGGCAAAATCCGCGACTCGTGGCGCGAGGTTCGGTCTTCACCAGCCAACAGCCTGCTCGCCGTCACTCGCCGCAACCGACAAGGCAGGGCCTATCGCGCCGTAGCTCGCTCCGGCGAGCGAAGGCGGGTCACTGCCTGTCGTTGAACTCGTCCAGCCACGCCATCTGGATTGCTTCCAGCTTTCCTTCATTCGATAACTTCGGATCGTCGGAAAATCCTGCCAGCTCCGTCACCCATTGGTGCAAGTCCGTGAACCGCACCTCCAGCGGGTTCTTGCCCGGAAATTTCTCGCAAAGCTGGTAACCGATCTCTTCCGCGTCATCCCACCCAAACGTCCCCGGCATGCTCCCTCCTGCTGGCTGTCGCGCGCCTCGCCGCCCTCACCCTGCCGTTATCGCGAACGCCCTTTCATCTATCATCCCGAAGCCCGCCCGCCGTGGCGGGGGCCTGCTGTTTCCCCTAGTGGCTTTCCCGCGCGTAGTTCTTGTTCCACGACGGGATCTCCACCACGATGTCCGTCGTTCCGTCCGGCACGCACTGGCACCCTAGCCTCGATTTCGGCGTGATTCCGGGCGCTTCATCCAGCTCGTCGAACTCGTCATCGGTCCCCTCGTTGCAGCTTTCGAGGCCCTGGTGCACCACCACGTGGCACGTCGAGCACGCGCACACTCCCCCGCACGCGTGGTCCAGCGGAATCCCGGCGCCCATCGCGATGTCCAGGATGCTTCCCGGCAGCCCGTCGTGCCCGTACGGCACCTGCGCCGGGTCCACTTCCACTTCCTTCGTCTCCCCTTCGTACTGGAAGGTCACTTTGTATTTCTTCGTGGCCGGCTTGTACGTGGTTTCCTGAATGTATGGATTTTTGCCGCCCATATCTTCCCCAGTAGCACAGGCTTTCAGCCTGTGCTCTTCTCTCTGCTTTCGACTTTCAGCCTTCGACTTTCAACTCTTTTCCTCTCAAACCTCCGACAACTTCTTCCCCTCCACCGTCGCATGCAGCACGCTGTTCATCATCGCTTCCGCCAGTCCCGCTGTCGCCTGGTTCAGCGCGTCAATCCGCGCGCGAATCAATTTGTAATCTTCGCCGCCCATCACTTCCCGCAACGCCGCCATCGCATCGCCAATCCCTGCTCGCTCCTGCGCCCCGAGCGCGCCCGCTGCTTCTCCCGCCAGCCCCTTCTCTGTCGCTGCCAGGATGCTCTCCGCCTCGTTGCGTGCCTCGATCGCTTGCCGCGTCGTAAAATCCTGTTCCGCGTACTCGATCGATTCCTCCAGAATCCGTTCGATCTCCGCGTCGTTCAGCCCGTAGCTCGGCTGCACTTCCACCGATTGCATCTCGCCCGTTCTCATGTCCCGCGCCTGCACTTGCAGGATTCCGCTCGCGTCGATCAGGAATTTCACCTGCACCCGCGCCGCTCCTGCCGGCATCGGCGGCATGTGCAGCGTAAATCGCGCCAGCGACCGGCAGTCGCTCGCCAGTTCCCGCTCGCCCTGCACCACGTGGATCACGATTCCCGTCTGGTTGTCGGCCGAATTCGTAAACGTGTCCTGCGCGCTCGCCGGGATCGTCGAATTCCGCGGAATGATCTGCGCCACCACTCCGCCCATCGTCTCGATTCCCAGCGACAGCGGCGTCACGTCCAGCAGCAGCATCGTCTTCACGCCGCTCTCCAGAATGTCTGCCTGCACCGCCGCTCCCAGCGCCACCACTTCGTCCGGATTCAGCTCCGTGTGCGGCAGGCGTCCGAAATATTCCTCCACCCTCCGCCGCACCAGTGGCGTCCGCGTCGCTCCTCCCACCATCACCACTTCTTCCATGGCCTGCGGCTTCTGGTGCGCGTCCGCCAGCGCCTGTTTCACCGGCCCCATCGTCCGCTCGAAGATCGGCGCCAGCATCGCCTCCAGTTCCGCGCGTGTCCATTCGCGCGCGTACACCGCACCCTCCGGCAGCGCCACCTTCACGGTGGCCTTTTCGTCCGCCGAAAGCGCGTGCTTCGCCGCCACCAGCGCCTTCCGCAATTCCTGCACCGCTTCCGGATGCGCCTCCAGCTTCAGTCCGTCCCGCGCCTCGATTTCTTTCCTCGCCGCGGCCAGCATCGCGTTATCAATGTCGTCCCCGCCCAGGTGCGTATCCCCATTCGTCGAAAGCACCTGGTAAATATCGCCCTCGCCCGTCGATATCAGTTTCAGCACGGAAATATCGAACGTTCCGCCGCCCAGGTCGTACACCGCCACGAGGCCCCGCTGCGATTTGTGCAGACCGTACGCCAGCGCCGCCGCCGTCGGCTCGTTCACCAGCCGCAGCACTTCCAGCCCCGCCAGCCGTCCCGC
>DATKNR010000041.1:0-13272 GCA_035541255.1 Patescibacteria group bacterium
ACCTCGCCCGGCGGAAATCCTTTCGCCACGCCGCCCATGTCCAGCGCGTCGGTGATCACCAGTCCGCCGAAGTGGAGCTGGTCGCGCAGCACTCCGGTGAGCACGCGCTGGGAGAGAGTGGCGGGAATGTCCGGATCGGGCTCGAGCGCGGGCACGGCCAGGTGCGCCGTCATGATCGAATCCACGCCCGCGTCAATGGCCGCCTCGAACGGGACGAACTCCACCGCGTTCAGCCGCTCCCTGCTCGCCGTCACCAGCGGCAATTGCATATGTGAATCCACTGACGTGTCTCCATGGCCGGGAAAATGTTTGGCCGTGGCCATGGCGCCGTTTTCCTCGACGCCGCGAACGAACTGCGACACGTATTCCGCCACCTGCTTCGGGTCCTCGCCGAATGAACGGATATTGATGATCGGGTTGTCGGGATTGCTGTTGACGTCCGCCACGGGAGCAAACACCCAATGCACACCCATGGCGCGCGCCTCGACGGCCGTGATGCGTCCCATCGCATAGGCGTCGGCGGGCCGGCCGGTGGCGCCCACCGCCATCGCGTGCGGAAACGCAGTCCCTTCCTCCACGCGCATCACCGTGCCGCGCTCGAAATCCGCGCCCACCAGCAGCGGAATTTTCGCCGCGCGCTGCAATTCGTTCGTCAGCACGGCGGTTTCGTATACGTGGCTCAGCTCGATCCCGCGCGGCCCCCGCCGCGTGGCCAGAATGAACCCGCCGATGTGGTCGTTCTCGACGCGCGACTGGAGCTCTTTGAAGTCTTTGCTTTCCACGGATTCAAATGCGCCAAAATACGTGGGAAATACGATCTGGCCGATTTTCTCGTCCGTGGTCATCGCTGCCATGGTTTTTTCCACCCAGTGGCGCGCCTCCGGCGAGAGCTGCTGTGGCGGCGCCGTATCACCCGGATGTGTGGCTGCAGCAAGGGCGGGGAGGAACAGAAGGAGCAGCAGGAAGGAGCGCCGGGCGGGCATTGCTTCAGAAAAAATGCGCCGCAGCGTCGAACGGAGTTGACCCTTGCATCTCCGGCTGGTTATAACACACAGGGAAATGGCGCACAACTTCAGTGACTCGCAAGCGCTTGCGGCTCGTTGTGCCGGCGCCGCTGTTGTGCTCGCCGGGGCGCTGGTCCTCGCCGGTTGGCCGGTTGCGAGCAGCGCGACGCAATCCAAGCCCGCACCTACTGCCGGTTCCCGGCAGCATCCAGGCGCGGGGAAGCCGGCCGGTGCGGGCCCTAAGCCTGCCGCCGTGGTCGTGCCGCTCGATTTTTCCGCTGCCGACACGGCCATCGAAAAGGCCATCGCCGACGACGAAATTCCCGGCGCGGTGTTGCTGGTGGGGCACCGTGGCCGCGTCGTCTATCGCAAAGCTTACGGCTCGCGGGCGCTCATCCCCCAGCGCGAGCCCATGACCGTGGACACGATTTTCGATCTCGCCTCGCTCACCAAAGTGTTTGCCACCGCGCCTTCGCTCCTTCATCTGATGGAGCAGGGAAAACTGCGCATCGCGGACCCCGTGGTCCGCTATCTGCCCGAATTCGGCTCGCACGGAAAAGATCAGATCACTATCCGCCAGTTGATGACCCATACCGGCGGCCTTCCGCCTATCCCGAAAACTCCCGACGACGCTTCCACTCAGCAGGTGCTCGACTGGATTTACAACGCAGATCCCATCGCCCCGCCCGGCATGATTTTCGTGTACAGCGATTGCGATTTCATCCTGCTGGGCGAAATCGTGCACCGCCTGTCCGGCGAGCCGCTGGATGAATTTGCCGAGAAAACATTTTATGCGCCTCTCGGAATGCACGACACGCGATTCCGGCCGCCCGCCTCCTGGCGCCCGCGCATCGCGCCCACGGAAGAAATCGATCTGCCGGAAGGCGCGAAGCCCGGTTCCGGCCGTGGGCACGTGCTTCGCGGCGTGGTCCACGATCCACGCGCGCGCGGCATGGGCGGAGTGGCCGGCCACGCGGGGTTGTTTTCTACCGCGGACGACCTCGCAAAATTCTGTTTCCTGCTGCTGAACGGTGGAATGGCCCCAAGTGGAACTCGGCTGCTGACCCGCGACAGCATTGCACTGGCCACCCAGCCGGAACAGCCGCCGTGGATTCCCTCCGCCCGAGGTCTCGGCTGGGACATTGATTCCACGTTTTCATCGCCGCGCGGCGATCTGTTCCCCGTCGGCCTCTCCTATGGCCATACCGGATTCACCGGCACCGCCGTGTGGATCGATCCGACGAGCGACACGTTCTATCTGCTGCTGGCCAACAGCGTCCACCCGCGCCGGCGTCCAGCGATTTCTGCGCTGCGCTCGCGGGTCGCCACGGTAGTTGCTGCTGTCATCAGGAGGGAGCAAATCCTCCACCTGTTCGCCAGTGTCTCCCCTGCTCGCGATGAATTTTACGAGAACCATCCCCTGCCTCCGGCTTCACTCCTCTGGCGCGGGCTGAATTCCGAACGCCCGCAGTTCCGCGCCGGCCACACGCTCGCCGGAATTGACGTGCTCCAGGAGGAAAACTTTGCGCCGCTCGCCGGCAAACGCATCGGCCTGATTACCAACCAGACCGGCATCGCGCGCGATGGTCACACGGACATTGAACTGCTCGCACATGCTCCAGACGTGCGCCTCGCTGCCCTGTTCAGTCCGGAGCACGGCCCCCGAGGAACCGCCGACGACGTCGTCGGCTCCTCGCAGGACGCCGCTACGGGCTTGCCCGTGTACAGCCTCTATGGCAATACGCGCCGCCCCACAGACGAGATGCTGCGCAATCTCGACGCGCTTGTCTTCGATATTCAGGACGCCGGCGTTCGTTTCTATACCTACATGACCACGATGGCCTACTCGATGGAGGAAGCCGCGCGGCATAACCTGGCCTTTTACGTTTTGGACCGGCCAAACCCGATCGGCGGCCTCGACGTTGCCGGGCCCATGCTGGACGCGGACCGTCTGAGCTTCGTCGGCTATTTCCGCGAGCCCGTTCGCCATGGGATGACGGCCGGCGAGCTCGCGCAGATGTTCAACGCGGAGAATCACATCGGCGCGGACCTGCACGTCATCGCCATGAGGGACTGGCGCCGCAGTGACTACTTCGAGTCCACCGGCCTCGAGTGGGTCCCGCCGTCGCCGAACCTTCGCTCGCTCACCGAGACCGTCCTTTATCCCGGCGTGGAACTGCTGCAGGCCGGAGGTGTCTCGGTAGGGAGGGGAACCGACCGGCCGTTCGAGCTGGTGGGCGCGCCCTGGATTCACGGCAGCGAACTGGCCGCGTACCTCAACGGCCGCCACATTCCCGCCGTGCACTTCGTTCCCACGCGGTTTACCCCGCGTTCGGGCCTGTACAAAGATCAAGCGTGCGAGGGAGTCTCGCTGGTCGTCTTTGACCGCGGAAGCGTGTTTCCCATCCTGCTGGGATTCGAGATGGCGGAGGCACTCGCGAAGTTCTATCCGAAGAATTTTGACATGAATGGCATGATGGATCTGGTCGGCTCCGCCACCGCTATCGAACGCCTCAAGAAGGGAGACTCTCCCGCCAACATCCTGATCGGCGAAGACGACGACCTGCGCGCCTTTCGCGCCATCCGCGAGAAATATCTCCTCTACAAGTAATCCCCGCCGTGCTTCTCACCGGCGGCGCAACGCGCTGCGATTTTGGATCTGCGCTTTTGCTCCTTGCTGCCCCGGGCACACATCCCGGTCTAATTCGTGGCGGAATCCGCCGCCGGCGCGTGACTGTGCGCTCCGCCCTGCCATCGCGGATAAAACACCAGTCCAAGGAGGATCAGTAGGAGACCGAACATCGAGCGCACCGGCCGCGCCGCCAACAGGCTGAGAGTCAGCGCCAGTGCGCCCACGATGAATACGGCAGGTACCCACGGATAGCCCCACGTGCGATACGGCCGAGGAAGGTCCGGCTCGCGCCGGCGCAGGCCGTACACCGACGCCACCACCAACCCGTAGAAAATCCACTGCGCGAAAATGAACAGAGAAAACAAATCCTCAAACGTTCCCGTCAGCGCCAGGATGCTTGCCATGTACGCCTGGAACACCAGCGCACCTCCCGGCGTGTGCCGCTTCCGATCCACCACACCCGTAAAGCGGAAAAATACGCCGTCGCGGCCCATGGCGTATGGCACGCGCGCTCCCGAAAGGATGGAAGAATTCAGAGTCCCCAGCGCGGAAATCACCATGGCCACGGTGAGCCACGCCGCAGCGCGCCCGCCTGCGAACGACGCGATCATGTCCGAGGCCACGTGCTGCGAATGCGCCACGGCCACAAACGGCAGCGCCCAGAAGTACGCCGCGTTGGCCAGCAGGTAAATCACCATCACCAGGGAAACGCCGCCCACCAGTGCCAGCGGAATGTTGCGCTGGGGATGGATAACCTCGGAGCCTACCAGGCTGACGTTGCTCCACCCGTCGTAGGCCCAGGCCGCGGCCACCATCGCCGCAAGCAGCCCGGCCCACGCGCCTGTGCCCCACGCATCGGGTAGAAACGGTTGAAAGCGCACCGAACCGCCGCGGCCCATCACCATCGCGAGGACGATCACCGCGCCGATGGCGAACAGTTTGATGGCCGTCAGGGTTACCTGCACGCGCCCGCCCAGCTTGACGCCCAGGTAATTCACGAATGTGACGAGCGCGATAGCGACCACCGCCAGCGGCTGCGCCGGCGAGAGATTGAAGTTGTACGGTGCGTGAGTGAAAGGAATCCAGAAAGGCCAGGTGATCACCGTTTGCGCAATCGTCGGCCGCAGGAAGCCGCAGAAGCGCATTAGCCCAGCCGCAATCGTGGCCACCGAGCACGGCCGTCCCACCACCGAGTGCATCCATCCGAACAGGTAGCCCCATCGCGGGCCGAATCCGCGGTTCAGATACGCGTAATCCCCGCCCGCCTCCGGTATTGCCGCCCCCAGCTCCGCATACGCGAGCGCGCCTGCCAGTGAGAGCAATCCCCCCAGAATCCATGCCAGAAACACCAGCCCTACGGAGCGCGCATTCACGGCCATGCTGCTCGGCACCAGAAAAATTCCCGTGCCGATCATGGTTCCCACCACGATCGCGGCCGCGGCCCACGCGCCCAGCCCCTGGATCAGTTCCACGCGCGGCGCTGGAGTGGCGGAGGTGCTCGCCGGCCCGGTTTCTTCCTGCTGTTTCGATTCCTCGCTCATTTTTCCCGCGGATTCCCCATGGGGGTGCTCGCAGAATTATCCAGCAGGCTGGCGAGCGAACCCACAACAAACGTCGGCACCGTTCCTGCCAGCACATACCACGTCCAAGCCAGCGGCGTGTAACGCCATACGGCCAGAATCACAGCGAGTCCGGCAATCATCCCCGCGATCGCGCCTCGCGCCGTCGCGCGTGGATTCAGCAGGCACAGAAGGAAGAGCCCCAGCAGGCTGCCGTACGTGATTGATGCAATCGTCAGCCCCGCCTCCAGCACCTCTTTCCAGTTCATCAGCGCCAGCGCTCCCAGCACCACGCCCCACACCAGCGTGATCCGCCGCGAGAGGCGCAGAAGCGCCGCGGGGTCGCCCTTGCTCCGCCGGCGCAGCAGGGGAAAATCCATGATGCTCGAGGACGCCAGCGAATTCAGCGACCCGCTTGTATTCGACATGGCCACCGCGAACATCGCCGCCAGCACCAGGCCGGCGACTCCGCCCGGCATTTGCTGCACGACGAACGCCGGAAAAATCTTGTCGCGGTCACCGCCTGGAATCGCCAGCGGCGCATGCTGCCCGTAGACGAACAGCATCACCCCCACCAGCAGGAACAGCGCGAATTGCGCGAACACAATCAGCCCGCTGGCGATAATGGCGCGCTGGCTGTCGCGCAGATTCTTAGCCGCCAGCAGACGTTGCACGATGGTCTGGTCGGTCCCATGGCTTGCCAGTGTCAGAAACGTGCCGCCGACCACGCCCGCCCAGAACGTATAGGCCTGCGTGAAGCTCAAGGAAAAGTCGAACACTTGCAGCTTTCCGCCCGCCGCTGCGGAGGCGCGCACCACTTCGCTCCACCCGCCGGGAATTTTTCCCAGCAGCAGCCAGAACGCCGTTGCCGATCCCGCCAGGTACAGCACGAGCTGCACCAGGTCCGTCCAGATCACCGCTTTCATTCCGCCCTCAAAGGTGTAAAGCAGCGTGAGCGCAGTAACCGCCGCGATGGAGAACCCGCTGCCCGTCCCGAACGCCACGCTCACGATCTTCCCGATGGCGTTCAGCCGCACTCCTTCCGCCAGCGCCCGCGTGCCCAGGAACGTCAGCGCCGCTACCCGCCGCGCATGCTTTCCAAATCGTTTCTCGATGAGTGCGTAGGCCGTGTAGAATTCCCCGCGAAAGTAGGCGGGCAGGAAGACCACGCTGATTAGAATTCGTCCGGCGATGTAGCCGATGGCGAGCTGCAGAAAGCCGAGCGTGCCCGCGAACGCGATGGCCGGCGTTCCGATGATGGTCAGTGTGGAGGTTTCCGTGGCGACGATGGAGGCGGCCAGCGCCCACCACGGCGCCGTGCGCCCGCCCAGGAAGTAGTCGCGCACGTCCGACTGCCCCCGGCGGAACCGCACGCCGAACATCGTGATGCCGCCGAGATAAAGGAGCAGGACGGCCAGGTCCACCGCGCGGATAGGCATCGTGCCGGACACTGTTCCGAACCATTCCCGAAGCTTCGAGACTTCGGGATTCGGGTTCGCGCGATACTATGGGGTGCTGCAGAGGGTGTCAACGGTTGCTGTCCGAACCGTGTGCCCCAACAGTGGTGAGCTGCTGGGAACGGATAGGGTGATGGCAGGTCGCGAAGAATATTCGCTGGGCTTTGACGGCGGCGGCACCAAGACCGACTGCGTTCTCCTGAACGCCGCGGGAGAAGTCATCGCCGAGCACAGTGCGGGGCCCGGCAATCCCCTGCGCGCGGGATTCGACCGCGCCCAGTCTTCGCTGCGCACCGCCGCGGAAAAAACGCTGGCCGCGCATCAGGTGGGCGCCGCCTCCATCGCCGCTGTGTGCGCGGGTATCGCCGGCGCAGGCCAGCCGCGCGTTCTGAAACGCGTGATGGGATTTCTCGTCGAGACCTTTCCCCATGCCCACGTACAGGTGTGCACGGACCTGGACATCGCTCTCGATGCCGGGCTGGGCGACGGGACCGGCATCGTGATCGTGGCCGGAACCGGTTCCGCCGCGCTCGGCCGTGGCGCGGATGGCCGCCTGGTGCGTGCCGGCGGCGACGGCCCCTGGGTCGGCGACGAAGGCAGCGCCTTCGACATTGGGCGCCGCGGCGTGGCTGCCGTCGCGCGCGCCCGTGACGCCCTCGCACCCGTCACCGTGCTCGCCGATTCCATTCCCGCCGCGCTCGACTGTCCGGATTGGAGCACGCTGCTCGAACGGATCGCCGCAGGGCCTGATGATGTGTTCCCCCGCATTTTCCCGCTTGTTGCGGAGGCTGCCGAAGGAGGCGACACGCCGGCGCGCGAAATTCTGTTCGGCGCCGCGCTTTCCCTCTCTCATCTCGTGCTGAGTGTGGCCCGCCGTCTGGAAATCGCCCAGCAGGATTTTGTCGTTGCGGAGGCGGGAGGCGTATTCGGAGTGAGCGCGTTGTTGGATCAGGCCTTCGAGGCGCTCGTTCACAGCGCTGCGCGCGGAGCGCGCGTCCGCCCGGTGGAGATTCCTCCGGCGCGCGCCGCGGCTCGCCGCGCTCATCGCCAGCTGGCCCAGCGGGCGGGCCGGCCGCGTACCGCCGGGACCGGTTGATGCCTCGTCCGGGCCCGCCGGAAGATCCCCGCACCGCTTCTCCCGCAGCCCTCGAGGTACTTCTCGGCTCTGCTGATCCGGATATTCTTCTCGCCGCGCTCGACAATCCCGCCCTCCACGAATCGTTGCTCTGCCGCCTGTTGGAACGGAGAGACGCGCCTGCCGAGCTGCTCCGCCGCGTCGCCCAGCGCGCCGAATGGATTCGCAGCTATCCCGTCAAACTCCGGCTGGCCCGCCATGCGCACACACCGCGCCTGATTGCCCTGGCCTGCGTGCGCCAGTTGTATCTGTTCGATCTCGCGCGCATCAGCCTGCTTCCTTCCGCCCTCGCGGAGGTCCGCCGCGTGGCCGAGGATCTCGTGCTGAACCGGTTGGCGCAGCTTCCCGTGGGCCAGAAGATTACGCTGGCCAAGCAGGGGCCTGCGCGCGTGGCCGCCGCGCTGCTGGTGGAAGGACTGCCCAGCACACTCGCTCACGTGCTGGAAAATGCCCATCTGAATGAAGCGCAGATCACCCGCGTGCTTGCCCGCATGGACCTCTCCCCGCGCGTGGTAAATGCCATCGCCCGCCACCCGAAATGGTCCTGCTCACCGCACGTCCGTATCGCGCTGCTGCGCCACCCGCTCACCCCGCTTGCTCGCATCATGGCGTTCCTGCCCGATATTCCTCTCGCGGATCTCCGCGACATCATGGAACTCACCACCGTGCGCGCCGACCTGCGCGTCTATCTGGCCCACGAGGTGGCCCGCCGCACCAACAAACGCCCTCCACCGGACTCCTAAGGGGCAGGGCAGGGGAGGCGCTGGCGGGCTTCCGGCGGGGGCTTGACATGTGCCTGCCTCTGCTGTATATTCTGTCATGACTGAAAGTTCGGAAGTTAAGGGAGGCCCGCCATGAAACTCTCTCCCGCTCAGCAGAAATTCATCCTTCACTGGGGCGAGATGGGCACCCGCTGGGGCGTCAACCGCACCGTTGCCCAGATCCACGCGCTCCTCTATCTCTCCCCTGACCCGCTCCCGGCGGAGGAAATCGCCGCCACACTCGGCGTGGCGCGTTCAAACGTCTCCACCAGCCTGCGCGAGCTGGAAGGGTGGGGAATCGTGCGCGTCGTTCACTTGCTCGGCGACCGCCGCGACCACTTCGTTTCCATGCCGGATGTGTGGGAGATGTTCCGCATCATCACGCAGGAGCGCAAACGCCGCGAGGTGGATCCCACTCTCGCCGTGCTGAAGGAATGTGTGCAGCTCGCGCGCGAAACCTCGCCCGGCGACAAACATATGCGCGAGCGTCTGCTGGCCATGCTCGAGTTCATGGAATCCATGTGTTCGCTGTACGAGGAGGTGCGAAGCCTGCCCACCGGCTCGCTCCGCCGCTTCGCAAAACTCCGCGGCCAGATGCGCCGCATCATTCCCGGCGCGCTCTCCCGCGATGCCGACGCCCGTCCTTCCGCCGCGGGCGGACGCACCAACGGTGAAGCGGAGAATTGAGGTGCAGCCATGTCCGGCAAACCTCTTTGGGTGCAAGCTCCGCCGCGCGGCTGGATTCTCTACGATGCCGATTGCGGATTCTGCTCGCGCTGGGCCTGGCGCATCGCGCTGTTTGCCGGCCCGGCCGGTTTCCATCTCGCGCCGCTCCAGGCACCCTGGGTGCGCCAGCGCCTTCAGCTTTCCGATGCGCGGTTGATGGATGAAATGCGAGTCCTCACGGCGGCAGGCGATGTGTACGGCGGCGCGGACGCCTTGCTCCATGTGGCCCGTCGAATCTGGTGGTCACGCCCGTTCACCGTACTCGCCTGGATTCCCGGCGTGATGCCGCTGTCACGTGCCGCCTACCGCTGGATCGCCCGCCATCGCCACGAGATTCCGGGTGCTTGTCCCCTCCCGTCCCCAAGAGGCCGCCGGGTCGCTGTTCCCATGCGCGCCGCTGCCACCGCGCTCCCGCACCGTTCCCCCGGGCAGAATGTGCGCTAAACAGGGCGGCGGGCGGAGCATCTGGTTCTTGTGTGCCACGGCCCTTCCCTCCTCGCGCGTTCCGAGGTCCCCAGATCCTCATTCAGTGAACAGTAGTCGTGGGCCCGTGCGCTTTTCCCAAATCGATGAAGCCTTCGTGGTCTCGCAGTGCTTCAGCCCGCATCGCGCAACTTGCGGAGCACACCCTGATTTGCCCGGATTCTATCCTTGCGTCTCGGCAGGTTCGCCTGCCAGCACTTCCAGCTCGTGGAATGTCCCCGAATACACATGCGTCCCTGATCTTCCGGCCACCGCTGCACAGAGATGGTCAACGGAGGCAATAATTGCTTCTCTTCCGCCTCCGCGCATGAACTCCAGCGCGGCCTCGACCTTTGGCCCCATGCTGCCAGCCGGGAATTGTCCGGCGCGCGCATATCCGTCCAGTTGGTCGGCCTGAACCATGCGCAAGGTTTCTTGTGACGGCTTCTTGTAATCCAAGTACACGTAGTCCACGTCTGTCCCGATGACAAACAAGTCGACTCCCAGGCGCGACGCCAGCAGGCTCGAGGCGAGGTCCTTGTCGATCACCGCCTCCACGCCCACCAGGCTCGGGCCCGACCATGCAACTGGGATGCCGCCGCCTCCGCAAGCAATCACCAGCACGCCGAGATCGAAAAGACGGCGGATCGTCTCCAATTCGATGATTTCCAGCGGCGGAGGCGACGGCACAACGCGGCGATACCCGCGCCCCGAGTCCATGCAGATCGTCCATCCATAGCGGCGTCTGCGTACCTCAGCCTCCTCCTCTGTGTAGAAGCGCCCAACGGGTTTGGTGGGATTCTTCATGGATGGGTCGTCGAGCGACACGACGCACTGCGTCAGTACAGTCACGACGGGCCTTCGCAACCCTGCCCGTTTCAGCTCGCTGTGCAGCGCCAGTTGGAGCAAATGCCCCATCTCTCCTTGCGTGGATGCGTCGCAGATGTCCAGCGGATGACCCGGCACTGTTCCCGCCGACTGCTCCGAAAGCAACAACTCCGCGCCCACCTGCGGGCCATTGCCGTGCGTGAGGAGGATGCGGTGTCCCTCGCCGACTAAGCTCGCGACTTGCGCGGCCACGCCCCGCGCATTGGCAAGTTGTTCGGCCACTGTGCCCTTCTCGCCGGGACGAATCAGGGCGTTTCCACCGATGGCAATCACCATGCTTTTCATGGCCGCACCAATTCACGCGAGCGCAAATTCCGCGGTCTCCGCCGGTCTCATGACCCCCACCGGAACCTGCTTGAGCAATTCGATTAGGATGGCTTTTTGCACGTGCACGCGATTTTCGGCTTGCTGGAACACCACCGATCGCGCCGAATCAATCACTTCCGGGGTGACCTCTTCTCCGCGGCGGGCTGGCAGGCAGTGCATGAACACCGCGTTTGGCGCCGCCCGCGAGAACAATTCCGCATTTACCTGATACGGCCGGAATACCCGCCTCCGTTCTTCAGCCTCAGCCTCCTGTCCCATGCTGGTCCAGACGTCGGTGTACACCACGTCCGCGTCCGCGGCCGCCTCGCGCGGCTCGTTCGTGATCATCACCTGGCCGCCGGTTTGCATCGCGCGTTCCCGGGCCCAAGCCACAGCCTCCGCTTTCGGTTCGTAGCCTGGAGGCGAGGCAATCCACACATCCGCCCCGAGCTGCGCCCCGGCGAAGAGCAGGGAATGAGCCACGTTATTGCCGTCGCCCACGAAGGCGATTTTCAGGTTTTTCACCCGGCCCTTCACTTCATAGATCGTCTGGTAGTCCGCCATCGCTTGGCAGGGGTGGCTGAAGTCGGTCAGCCCGTTGATCACAGGAATATCGCAGCAGGCCGCCATTTCCTCCACCGCTTCGTGCGCGAATGTGCGGATCACGATGCCCTGCACCATACGTTCCAGGTTCCGCGCCACGTCGTGGATCGTCTCGCGTCTGCCCAGATCAATTTCCGACGGCGAAAGATGAATGCAGAACCCGCCCAGTTGGTGCATTCCCACGTCGAAGCTCACCCGCGTCCGCAGCGAGGGCTTTTCGAATATGAGTGCCAGCGTTTTGCCCACCAGCGCCTGGCGGTATGCCGCGGGATATGCCTTGATCTTCCGCCCCTGGAAGAGCAGAAATTCTGTTTCCTCGGGAGACAGGTCCCGGATCGAAATAAAATCTTCGCTTCGCATAGTCACACCCTCGCTGCCGTGTGTTCCTGCGCGAACTGCGCCACCCGCTGATTGAGGCCGGGGTGCGTCAATTCCTCCACTTCGTAAGTGACGCGAAGATAGGGCCTGCGCAACTGAATTACTCGCGCCAGATCGATGGGCGTGGCCACCACCACCAGGTCACACGGCACCCTGTTGATGGTTTCTTCCAGCTCGCGTCTTTGCGTGTCGCTATAGCCCATGGCGGGCAACAGATTGGTGAGCTGCCGGAATTGCTCAAAGCTTTCTCGGATCGAACCGACCGCGTACGGGCGCGGGTCCACCAGTTCCGCGGCGCCGGATTGCCGCGCTGCCACCACTCCCGCTCCGTAAGGCATCTCGCCATGGGTCAGCGTGGGCCCGTCTTCCACCACCAGCACGCGGCGGCCTTTGATTTGTTCCGGCGCGGAGACAATCACCCTGCTCGCGGCTTCGCAAATGGCGGCATTCGGATTCGTGTTCTGAATGTTGTCGCGAACCATTTGCACGTCGCGCACGGAAGCAGTCGTCACTTTGTTGATCACCACCACGTCGGCTCGGCGGAGATTTACCTCTCCCGGAAAGTACGACAGCTCATGGCCTGCCCGCAGCGGGTCCGCCACCACGATTTCCAGGTCGGACGCGTAGAAGGGCGTGTCGTTGTTGCCGCCATCCCACAGAATTACGTCGCCTTCCTTTTCCGCGGCGCGCAGGATTTTCTCGTAATCCACGCCGGCATACACCACAGTGCCCGCGCAAATGTGCGGCTCGTATTCCTCCCGCTCTTCTATGGTGCACTGCTGCCTCTCCAGGTCGTCGATTGTGGCGAAGCGCTGCACGGCCTGGCATTCCAATTCTCCATACGGCATCGGATGCCGGACCACCACCGGTTGCATCCCGTTCCGCCGCAGTTCGGACGTCACCATGCGGGCCACGGGGCTTTTTCCGCATCCTGTTCGAACCGCGCACACGGAAATCACAGGCAGGGTGGACTTCAACTGCGTGTGTTCGGTGCCCAGAAGCCAGAAATCCGCGCCTGCCGCCACGGCCCGCGAAGCCAGGTGCATCAAATTCAGATGCGAAATGTCGCTGTAGGAAAAAACCGCAGCGTCCACTCCCAAACGTCCGATCATCTCCTCCAGCTTGTCTTCTGGGAAAATGGGAATTCCATCCGGATACCCCGGACCTGCGAGTGACGGCGGGTACCGGCGGCCGGCGATACCGGGAATCTGCGTGGCTGTGAACCCTACCACATGGAATTGGGACTGGTTCCGGAAGACGACGTTGAAGTTATGGAAGTCCCTGCCTGCGGCGCCCAGGATGAGTACGTTCTTCATGGCCGCTCACCCGCAATTCGTTACAGTTGTATGCTCCCGCCAGGA
>DATKNR010000042.1:0-15509 GCA_035541255.1 Patescibacteria group bacterium
CTTCAGCGTGTTGTTCACGTTGGGCAGGCCCTCCAGGAACAGGATGCGCTCCATCAGCTTTTCCGCGTGCTTCATCTCGCCGATGGATTGCTTTTTGATGAAGCTGCCAAGCTTCTTGTAGCCCCAGTTCTCGCACATCTCCGCGTGGATCATGTACTGGTTGATGGCGCACAGCTCTTCCTGCAGCATCTCGTTCAGCACTTCGATCACTTCCGATTTGCCCTTCATGGCGTCTCCTTGGGCGTTCGATGTGTAACGCAGGATTATACCCTAGGTAATGCGCGGTCATTCAGCGGGCCGGAGGCACTGCTCATGCCAAATTCCTGGAATGCCCTCAAGATTATAGAGTTGGTCGGGCGGGTGGCTCACAGAACTCTCAAGGCGCACTGGCTCGGGCCCGTCCACCCCGAAAGGATAACACTTGTTAGAGGTCATCGTGGAGTATAGAGGCGGGTGCCCCACCCTTCGCTGTGCGAAGGGTGGGATATCTTTGATTGTCCTCCGGTCTGACCAGAAGTCACGTGCACAGAACCCTGTGGCGCTCGCCGCTCCGCCTATGGAATCGCCGCGCGAGCCGTGAGAGAATCCGCATCCCTAGCCATGGCCCGGAGAATTCTAGTCATCGATGACGACGCGGATTTGCGCCGTCTGGCCACCATGCGGCTGCAAATGGCCGGCTACGAAGTGCTGGAAGCGCCGGACGGCGAAGCCGGCCTGATGGCTCTCCGTACCGAGCGCGTTCCCGTCATCCTGCTCGACCTGATGATGCCCAAGGTTCACGGCTACGCCGTATGCCAGGAAATCCGCAACGATCCCGACCTGAAAGACACCTACATCATCGCAGCCTCCGCCAAGCGCTACCCCGTGGACATCAAGAAGGCCATGGAGATGGGCGCCAACGCCTACCTGATCAAGCCCTACGAGATGGAAGAGCTGCTCGAAAAGACCTGCGAGGCATTTACCACTCTCGAGACGCTGGCCGAAGAGGCGGAGAAGAACGCGTTCACATTCCTGCTCCGGTTCTGGGGGACGCGCGGGTCCATTGCCACGCCCGGGCCGAAGACGCTGCGGTACGGCGGCAACACCTCGTGCGTGGAGATGCGGCACAACAACCGCATCTTCATGCTCGATTGCGGCACCGGCGCGCGGGAAATGGGGCTGGCCATCCAGCGCGAGTTCGGCGAAATACCGCTCGAAATCGACATCTTTGTGAGCCACACGCACTGGGACCATATCCAGGGGTTTCCGTTCTTCCTGCCGGCCTACCAGAGCGGGACCCGCATCCGCGTTCACAGCCTGCGCGGCACGGACAAAAGCCTGGAAAAAGTGTTCACGGGGCAGATGGATGGCAGTTATTTCCCCGTCGAGCTGGCCGACCTGAAAAGCAGCCTGGAATTCCATGAGTTGGAAGGGCCGCTGCAGCTGGGCGACATGCGCGTGACTCATTTCGGGTTGAACCACCCGGGATTGGCGGTGGGCTTCCGGTTCGAGGCGGCAGGCAAATCGCTCGTGTATCTGACCGACCACGAGCCGTATTGCCGGCTCGCGGGAGAAAACGAATTGAACCGCCGCATGGACCGCGAAGTGGACGAGTTTGTGAAGGGGGCGGACCTGTACATCCGCGAGGCGCAGTACACCGAAGAGGAGTACGCCAGGAAGCGGGGCTGGGGTCATTCCACCTGGAAGGACGCCGTGGATTCGGCGCACGCCGCGGGAGTAAAGCGGCTGTGCCTCTACCATCACGATCCCATGCACGACGATATCGCGCTGGACAGCATTCTGGCGGCGTGCTGGGAATACATGAAGACGAACGGAATGACATTCGAGTGCGTCATGGGCGCGGACATGATGGAGATGACGATCTAAGAGCAGTGGTCCGCGGGCAGAGAAGAAGGAGTGAAGGAATCAACCGGGGAATCGCAGGAGAGTGATTGCTCGGGAAACGGGGGGCGTAGTAGGCTCTCGGGATGCGGAGAGTGGCGAAACGGAAAATTCGGTCGGCTGTCCGGCGGAGAGGGAAGAGGGTACGGACCATGGCTTCCAACAATGAATCACAGGCAGTGGCCGCAGAAGAGGTGCGGGAAGGCGCAAACGTAGACAAGATCCGCGACATCCTGTTCGGTGCGCAGATGCGCGACTACGACAAGCGCTTCGCGCGGCTCGAAGACCGCCTCATCAAGGACGCGGAGGCCCTCCGCGAAGAAATGCGCAAACGGCTGGACGCGCTCGAATCCTTCGTCAAGCAGGAAGCCGAAGCGCTCGGCCAGCGGCTGAAGACGGAAAAAAGCGAGCGCGGCGAGGCCGTCAAAGACCTGGGCCGCGAGCTGCGCGACACCGCGAAGGGAATCGAGAAGAAAATCGCCCAGCTCGACGACGATTTCAACGCCGGCCAGGGCGAGCTGCGGGCGAAGATCCTGGAACAGTTCAAATCGCTCTCCACGGAAATCAAGGAATCGCACCGCGCCCTCACCGCCGCGCTCAATGAGGAGTCGCAGACCCTGCGCACCGACCTGACGGACCGCGTGGCGCTCGCCGACCTGTTCTCGGAAGTCTCGCTGCGGCTGAAGAAGGAATTCGAGCTGCCGGAGAAGTAAGCCGGAGGGCCATCGCACGGATACAGATTTGCCAGTGCCGAACGGCCTGGATCGGTTCTGGCTTTAGGGGCGCAGCCCCGCCCCTCGCGAATCCCATGCCGGAATCCATCCCACCCCGCGACCCCAAGCCTCCCCGCAAAGCTGCCGCTGCGGAAGACGACGGCGGCCTGGCCGAGCTGCGCGAAATCCTGTTCCACGCCGAGCGCGACGAATTGTTGGCGCTGCGCGAGCGCGTCCACGATTTCGGGCAGCGCGCTCACGACGTCAGCGAGGTGCTGCCGGAAGCCGTGCGCCTTCGCGCCGAAGAAGGAGCGGACGAACAGCTCACCGAAGCGCTGCGGCCTACGGTTGAGCGGACGCTGAAAGAATCCGTCGAGCGCGACCCCCAGGTTGTCGCGGAAGCCCTCTTCCCGGCCATGGGTCCTTCCATCCGCCGCGCCATCACCGAATATTTCCGCACCCTCGTGCAGTCGTTCGACCAGGCCATGCAGCACAGCTTTTCGATCCAGGGAATCCGCTGGCGGTTGGAAGCGTTTCGTACGGGAAAGTCGTTCAGCGAAGTCACGCTTCTCCACAGCCTGGTGTACCGCGTGGAGCAGGTGCTTTTGATTCACCGGCAGACCAGCCTTCTGCTTCATCGCGTGGTGGCGCCCGAAATCGCGGCCATGGACGCGGACATGATGTCCGGCCTCATGTCCGCTCTTCAGGACTACGCGCGCGACTCCCTCCATGCTGAAAAAAGTGACGCACTGGAAAGTTTTCGCGTCGGGGAGTCCCTCAATTGCTGGGTCGAGCAGGGTCCCAAGGCGATGCTCGTGGCGGTCATCCGCGGCGACGCCCCCCAGGCCTACCGCGTGAAATTGAGGGAAGTGCTCGAGCGCGTCCACGCCATCTACGGTCGCCGCCTCGACCAGTTCAATGGCGACGTCTCCGCCTTCGATCCCGCAGCCGACCTTCTGGCCGAATCGTTTGCCTCCCAGCGCCGGCAATACACCATGCCCCCGCCGAGGCCGTATTTCACCTGGTCGCTCGCCACCGTCGCGGCCGTGTTCCTGGTCTGGCGCCTGTTTTTGGGCGTGCAGGACTGGCGTTGGGAGCGGTTTGTGGACGTGCTGCGCGAACAGCCCGGCTACACCATCACTTCGCTCCATCGCGGATGGTTCAGCCGCTACTACGAACTCCGCGGCATGCGCGATCCGCAGAGCGAAGACCCGTTCGTCCTGCTCGAAAAACAGGGTTTGAATCCCGCGCTGGCTGATTTCCAGTTGGGCCGCTACTACTCCCTGGACGATGCGCTGGTCGCAAAACGCGCGCGCGCCTTGCTCGCGCCGCCCCCCGGAGTGACCATCGTCGCGGAGGGCGGCGTTCTCCGCGTTCGCGGCGAGGCCCAGGCGGACTGGATCCGTCTGCTGGAGACGCGCGCCCCCATGATTGCGGGTGTCCGCGCCGTGGACACCGGCGGCCTGCTGCTCCCGGGGCAGAGCGAATTCGTTCGCGCGCGTGGACAGCTCGCCGGTGCGCGCATCCTCTTCAACGAGGGCTCCGCGGAAATCCGCCCTGATCAGCGCGACACATTTGACGCCGTGACCGCGGAACTAAGGACCCTGGACCGGCTGGCTCACGAGATGGGCGACGAACTCTCCGTGGAAGTGGTGGGCCACACGGACAGTACCGGCCCGGATTCGGCCAACCAGCGGCTGGGCCAGTACCGCGCCGCGCGCGTGATGCAAAGCCTGGTCCGCGCCGGTCTGCGCGTTTCCATATTCCAGCCGCGCAGCGTGGGCAGCAGCCAGCCCCTCGCCGGCGAGGACAGCGAAGCCGAGCGCCAGATCAATCGCTGTGTTACCTTCCGCGTCGTGCGCCCGGCCGCCGGCGCCCAGCCATGAGGCGGATCTCCCGTGGAATATAAGAAGAAGATCTGCATGCTCGGTTCCTTTTCCGTGGGCAAGACCAGCCTGGTGCGGCGCTACGTCCAGAGCATCTTCGATGACAAGTATCTGACCACCGTGGGCGTCAAGGTCGACAAGAAGCAAATTCAGTCGGGCGGCGACTCCGTGGTGATGATGCTGTGGGACATCTACGGCGAGGACGATTTTCAAAAGCTGCGCATGTCCTATCTCCGCGGCGCCAACGGATATCTGCTCGTCGCGGACGGAACTCGCCGCGCCACCCTCGAAAAGGCGCTCGAGATCAACGATCGCGTGCAGGCGGGACCGGACGCCGCTCCCGCTGTCCTCGTGGTGAACAAAGCGGACCTTGCCGCCGATTGGGAAGTCACCCCGGAGATGCTCGAAGGCTTGCGCACCCGCGGCTGGAAGCCGCTGGAGAGCAGCGCGAAGACCGGTCAGGGTGTCGAGGACGCCTTCCGGGCGCTGGCCGAAATGATGTTGAGGCCGAAGCAATGACGCCGGCGTCTCTGCCGGAGAAGCTGCTTTCCCGGCTGGGCTACGCTGTGTTCGAAGATGCCGGCAGCGGAGCGCTCTCCCCTGTGGGCGCGCCGCCGGAGTGGTTCGCGCGTGTCTTTGGCGCCGCGGCGGAAGGCGGCGCGTTTCGGCCGGCGGAGTGCTCGCCGTTTCTTGAGAATTTCCTCGACGATGCGGCGCGTGCCTGGAACGCGGGCGGCCGGGCGCGGGCGGAATCCGGTGCGTGGATCGAACGCGGAGAGGGCGGCGCGGAGGTGGCTCTCGAAGCCGAAGCCTGTGTCCTCGACGGGCGGCGCATCCTGCTGATCGTGAACCAGCAGGAGCGCTTCGTGGAGACCAGCAGCCGCCTCCAGACCGCGCGCGAGGAAAAACTCGCGCACGAGCGGCTCCGCCGCGAAATCCAGACTAAGGAAATTCTTCTCCACTGCATCGTCCACGATCTCTCCCAGCCGCTCACGGCGATTCGCGGATGCCTTTCGCTTCTCACCATGGGGCTGCCGCCGGAAAAGGTGCGCGAGGTTGCGGATATCGCCGACCGGCAGACGCGAAAACAGGAAGAGATGATCCGCGACGTCCTGAAGGCGTTCTCCAGCGAAATGGAAGCGCTCCAGTCCGCCGGTGCGGGGCGGACAGCGGACTTGGCCCAGGCTGCGCGCGAAGTGGTGGCCGAATATTCGGCGGCGTTCGGAAATCAGGGCATCCGTTTGGCGCTCGCTCCGCGCCTCGATGCGCCCGGGGATTGGCGCGCCACTGCCGAGCCGGATCGGCTGCGGCGGATGTTCACCAATTATCTGGAGAACGCGTTGCGGTATAGCCCGCCGGGATCCACAACCACCGTGGGCGTCGAGGAGGACGGCGCATTCTTGCGCGCCTTTGTGGACGACCAGGGCCCCGGACTGCCCGAAGGAATGACGGCCGCAGACCTGTTCCGTCTGTTCGGCAAAGGGAAAGAAAGCGGCGGAAAAGCGGGGCTGGGCCTGTATTTTTGCAAAATCACCGCGGAACGATGGGGCGGCCATGTAGGCTGCGAGCGGCGCTCGGGCGGAGGCACCAGATTCTGGTTCCAGTTGCCCCGCGCGAGTGGTGGAGCACGATCCGCGGAACCGCCGGCGGCGGCCGTGGTTGCCGCCGCGGCAACGGAAGCGTCGGCCCCGTCTTCCGATCCCGCCGCAGAGATCGCCGGCAAGCCTGTGCGCCCGTTGCGGATTCTGCTCGCGGACGACCTTGAGATCAATTGCACGTTGCTCAAGGAGATGTTGCGCGGGCGCGGGCACACCGTGGAGGCCGTCGAGAGCGGCCAGGCAGCGGTTGCCGCCGCGCGTCAAGGCAAGTTTGACGTCATCCTGATGGACGTCGAGATGCCCGGCATGGACGGCATCGAAGCGGCACGAACCATTCGCGCCTCGGAAGCCGGGCAAACAGAAAGAGTGCCCATCCTCGCGGTCACGGCCCACTCCTCTCAGGAGCACCGCGAACAATTTCGCCGCGCGGGTATGGATGGGTATATCCACAAGCCGTTCGCGCGAGACGAGCTCTTCCGCGCGCTGGAGGAAGCTGCAGGGAGCGGCAGCACTAAGGCTCAAGAACTCGAGGTGAATTCAGGAGAAGATGCGCCGTCACCGGCCGCGCCTGCCCCCCCGTTCACCGCAGCATCCATCGTCGCCCGCTTCGGGGGCGACAAGCGGCTCGCCAGGCAGCTCGCCGGGATGTTTTTGAAGGATTCTCCCCAACTGGTGCGTGCCGTCGAGCAGGCGGCGAAGCAGAACGACATGGAAGCGCTGGCGCATGCGGCGCACGCCCTGAAAAGCGCCGTAGGCCACTTCGGCGCCCTGGATGCGCGGGCGGCCGCGGCGCGCCTGGAAGACTTGGGAAGACGAGGGGAAGAAAAAGATGTAAAACATGCCCTCGCCCAACTGGCGCCGGCCGTGCATGCTCTGCGCAACGTGCTGGCCGATCTTGCCGGTGGCCGCAAATCGGCGCGGCGCGCCGACAGGGGCAAGGCTCGAGAGCGGTAGACGCGCCCGCACAGGTCGATTGCGGCGAAGGAGGGAGCGTGAAACATATTCTCGTGGCGGACGATGATCGGATCCTTCGGACGTTCGTCAGCCGTCTGCTCAAGAAAAAGAAGTACGGCGTCTCCACGGCGGCGGACGGCCAGGCCGCTCTCGCGCACCTTAAAAAGAAGAAGTTCGATCTCGTGCTGCTTGATTTGTGGATGCCGAAGCTGAACGGTTTCGAGGTTCTGGCGCTCATTCGCCAGCAGCCGCGCACGCCGCGCGTGGTGGTGATGACCTCGGACGAAACGCCGGAAGCGATGCTCCGTGCCGTTCGCGAGCAGGCCTATCGCTATCTCACCAAGCCCGTCCAGCCAGAGACGCTGCTCGACGTGGTCGAGGACGCGCTCGAGGAGCGGCCGCAGGCGCCTCCCATCGAGGTCATCTCCGCCAAGCCCACCTGGGTCGAGCTGCTGGTTCCCTGCGACCTCGATTGCGCGCGCCGCATCCAGCTCTTCCTCGACCAGTTGAAATTGGAACTCACGCAGGAGGCCCGCGACCGCCTGGCTCAGGCCTTCCGGGAACTCCTCACCAACGCCGTCGAATGGGGCGGCAAGCTCGATCCCAACCGCAAGGTCCGCGTCGCCTTCGTGCGCACTCCCCGCATGCTGCTCTACCGCATCGCCGATCCCGGCCCCGGTTTCAAGTTCGAGGGGTTGACCCACGCCGCCGTCGGTTACCAGGGCGACGATCCCACCGTGCACATGGAAGAGCGGGAGAAGAAAGGATTGCGCCCGGGCGGCCTCGGCATTTTCATGACCCGCGAACTCGTCGACGACCTCGTCTACAACGAAGCGCAAAACGAAGTGCTCTTCGTGAAGTACCTGAACTAGCGAAGCGCTCCAAGGCCCGCTGCGGACGCCTCACTCGGTTCGCAGCGTCACCGCCGGATCGATCCGCGCTGCGCGCCACGCCGGTGCCCAGCACGCTGCGGCGGAGACGGCCAGTAGCAGTACCACCACGCCCAGATACGTGGCCGGATCCAGCCGCGACACGCCGTAGAGCAGCGAAACCAGCGCGCGGCTCGCCACCATCGCTCCGCCCAGCCCCAGCAGCAGCGCAATGGCAGTCAGCAGCAGTCCCTGGCGGAGCACCATGCCCACAATCGCGCCGCGTGTGGCCCCCAGCGCCGTCCGCACCCCGATTTCCCGCGCCCGCTCCGTCACGCTTCCGGAAATCACTCCGTAAATCCCCACGGCGGCAAGCACGAGTGCCAGCACGGCGAAGGCCTCAAACAGGAATAGCGCGAACCGCCGCTGCGCTTCCGAGGACGCCACCAGCTCTTCCATCGTCGCCACGCGCACGATCGGCTGGTCTTTGTCCACCGACCAGATGGCCCGCCTCGCCGCCGGCGCCAGCGCCGCCGCGTCTCCCGACGTGCGCACCACCAGCGACATCGGATTATCCACCCAGAACCACTGCGTGGCCGTTGTGTACACGGCATCCGTGTGGCCCAGGCCGAGCGACGATTGTTTCACGTTGCCCACCACGCCCACGATCGTGGCCCACGGCTGGTCCTTGCTGCCCGCGGCGGGACCGATGCGAATCCCCTGTCCGATGGGATCGCGGCCCGGAAATTTTCGTTTGGCCAGCGATTCGCTGATCACCACAGCCGCCGTACTGCCCGCCCCGTCGTGGTCATTGAGCAGTCGCCCGCGGACCAATGGAATTCCCATGGTCGCGAAATAACTTGGGCTCACGGCGTAGCGATACGCGCTGCTGTCATCGTTGGGATTGGGATCGTCCCGGAACTCGATTCCGTAGCCGTCCATGTCGCCGCTCAGCGGCAACTGGCTGGTGAACGCCACCGACGTGACGCCGGGGACGCGTTCCGCCGCTTCGCGCGCCCGCTCGAAGAATTGATAGCGCGCCGCGTCCGCCTTGTATCTCTGGCCGGATTCCTGCACCTGCATCGTCAGCAGGTGTTCGGGATGGAATCCCGTCGGAATCTCCAGCAACGTTTCCAGGCTGCGCAGGAGCAGTCCCGCGCCTACCAGCAGTACAAGTGCCAGAGAAACTTCCGCCACCACCAGCATGCGCCGCGTGAACTGATGGCCCCCGATGGACTGGCGCGAACTCTGCCGCAGCCGGCTCTGGAGATTCGTGCGCGTGGCGTGCATGGCGGGAATCGCGCCGACCGCCAATCCGATGAGCGTCGTGACCGCCAGTGCGAAGCCGAACGCGGCGCCGTTGACGGAAATGGCCGCCGCGCGCGGCAGATTCACCGGAGCGATAGCCGCAAGCGTGCGCTCGGCGAACTGCGCGACGAGCATCCCCAGCGCTCCTCCCGCTGCCGCCAGCAGCAGGCTCTCCGTCAGCAGTTGCCGCACCAGCCGTTCCCGCGCGGCTCCCAGCGCCACGCGCACCGCCATTTCGCCCTGCCGCTGCACCCCGCGGGCGAGCAGCAGATTCGTCACGTTCACGCACGCGATGGCCAGCACCAGCAGCACCGCTCCCAGTATCGCCAGCAGCGCGGGCCGCACCGTTCGCGTCACTTCGCCCCGCAGCGGGTTGGCGATGAATCCGAATTTCAAATTGGCCCACGGCGGCCTCGGGAATTCGGGCCGGGGATTCCGCGCGATTTCATTCAGGTCGCGCCGCGCCTGCTCGGAGGAAACGCCCGGCCGCAGCCGCCCGATCATCTCCAGGTGATGCCCCCACTCCCGCGTGCTGAAGTCGCTCGCGTGCTCCGTGTCGTACTGCATCGGCCGCCAGATGCGCGCCCTCGGCGCCGTCACGTTTTCGAAATTCCGCGGCAGGATGCCGATCACGGTCCACAGCTCGCCGTTCAGAGTGATTTCGGTGCCCACGATGGCCGGGTCGGCCCCGAACCGCCGGCGCCACAGCGCGTCGCTCAGGATCACCACTTTCGGCCCGTTCAGCGCATCGTCCGGAGGCTGGAAGTCGCGGCCGATTGCGGGCTGCACGCCGAGCACGCGGAAATATCCGGCGGTCACGCGCTGTCCGTCCAGCCGCTCCGGCTGTGTGTCGCTGGTAATGGTCGGCTGCCACAGCGGCGCGTCTGCCGCGGCAACCCCATCGAAGGAATGATTGCGTTGCGCCACCTCCCGCCAGGTATGGAACGTCACGTCGGAGCGTTCGCCCCCGTTTGAGTCCCAGACCATCAGGATGCGGCCGGGCTGCGGATAGGGCAGCGGGGCAAACAGGATCGGGTAGACGGCGCTGAAAATGGCGGTCGACGCCCCCAGCCCAAGCGCCAGCGTAATCGCGGCAACGGCGGTGAATCCCGGGCTGCGCCGCAGCCGTCGCCCCGCGTAGCGGAGATCGCCGAAGAACGCCGCAACCGCGTTCTCCCAGCCGGAGGAGCGCACCTCTTCGCGCATCTGCGTGCGGTTCCCGTATTCGAGCTGGGCCGCGCGGCGCGCGGCTTCCGGCGAGAGGCCCGCCGCCACGCGTTCCGCGGCATCCTGCTCGAGAAACACTTCGAGTTCCTCCGCCACCTCGCGGTCGGCGCCGGTGCGCCGGGCGAGCGCGCGAAGCCCGCGGGTCAATTGCCGCCACAGCGACACGTGCTCAGCCCTCCGCCTTCAGCAGCCGCGCAATTGCCCCCGCGCGCCGCGTCCACTCCGCCGTTTCCACCTCGAGCTGTTTGCGGCCGGCACGCGTGAGCGCATAGAACTTCGCGCGCCGCGAATTTTCCGTCTGCCGCCATTCGGAGTCGAGCCACCCCGCGCGTTCCAGCCTCTGCAGCGCCGTGAGCAGCGAGCCCGGATTCACCTTGAAGACGCCGCGCGAAATCTGTTCCACGCGCCGCGCGATTCCGAATCCGTGCATCGGCTCCAGGCTCAGCGTCTTCAGGATGAGCATGTCCAGCGTGCCTTGGATCACGTCTCGATTCGGGTCGTCCATCCGCCCTCCCGCTCTCGGCGCACCCGAACCATACCGCGCTTACTCTTGATTGTCAAGATGTGAACGTCAGGGGGAGTACGTCGCCGTCTCAGCGAGCCGGTCGGAGGAACTGCCGCAGTGCCCCGGGAATTTTCCGCAGCAGCCGCGCGGCATACGCTCCGGCCAGCGGCTGCCCTTCCGCCGCTCCCGTCTGCTCCCGCAGATACGCCCGCGACGGAAACATCATTTGCCAGGCAATCCTCGCCGCCGCGGGACGCCCCAGATACGCCGCGCCCAGGCTCACGCTCGCGCCCCCCGGCCCGTCCAGCAATCGCGTGCGCGACGCGGCATCGGCTGCGCCGGCCCCGAGTGACCGCCGCAGCAGCAAGTCTCCCAGCGGATTTGGCCGCAGCGCGTGCAACACGTGCGCGGGCACTGCATCCGGCGCGTATTGCCCCGCCCAGTCGAGCGCGAATCCGATGCCCGGTCCCCAGGGCATCCTCCTCGCCAGGGTCAGAAACAAGTCCCACTCCACACGGTCGCCTTCGCGCGTCACGAACGCCGCTACGTCACACAAATACCGCAGCCGCGCGAACCGGTGCGTGATCTGGTTCGCGCACAGATACAGCAGCAGATTCTCCCTCGTCATTCCGGAGGCAATGACGCTCGCCGCCAGCGGGTCCCGCCGCACATACGGCAGCAGCCGCTGGTGCAAGTCCAGATAAAATGCGGTGGCGAGTGGCCGCTGGCGAGTGCCCGGCGAAGTGGGAAAGGAGCAATCGCGCACGTAGATCAGTTCCTGCGCGCGACGTAGATTCTCGATGGGGCCCGTCGTTTGTCTCGCATAACCGAGTCCGGCCAGCAGCGCGTCCGCGCGGGCAAGACCCTCCGGTTCCACCAGCACATCCAGGTCGGCCACCTGCCGCACGCCAATGTCGCCGTACAGCCGTTCGCTCAGCCCGGGCCCTTTCAGCGGCCAGTGCCGCAGCCCCGCGGCGCCGAGTGCGGCGCAGATGCGCGATTCCTCCGCGGCCAGCCGCAGATTCCGGATGCTGTTCGAGCTGTAAATGGATTCCAGGCGTTCTCGCGCCGCGACGGGCAGCCGCAGGTGCCTCGTCCGGACCGCAAGCAGCGGCGCGACTCCCTGCTCGATGGCCAGGCGGATCAGCGCGTCCCAGTCCGGTGTCGTGGCATCAGCCGGAGCCGCAAGGGTAGACGCGCGCGCCGGTTGCCCCGTTGGAAGACACAGAGTGAGCAGCTCTCGTGCGGATTCGGGCTCGGCGGCTCGCGTCACGCGGGGGTGAGAGGCAGCGGAGCGATCTGGACCAGTCCCAGCGAGGCACGCCCGCCGGGAGCAAATGCTCCGAGCGCGCTCTCCGCGATGCCGGTCGGAAACTTCACCAGTCCTCTCGCCAACATATTCGCACTCGGCACTCCCGTTCGGTAGAACGATTTTTCGCAGTCGGCCGAAGATGGCCCGCGCATGTTCCCCTCGGTCCAGGCCAGCCCCGGGCAGCGCGTGCAGGTTCCCACGTGCGCGCACGACGTGCACACCGGCAGGTCGCTCAGCCGGATCGAACGCACCTCATTCATCTGCGGCGAATTTCGCCAGATATCCAGAAATTTCTGCCCCCGCACGTTCCCCGATGGCAGCGGAAACTGCACGCATGGATACACGTCGCCGTACGGCGAAACGTAGCAGGCCGAATTCCCCGCGCTGCACGGCACCGCGTTGCGGTCGTCGTCGCCCACCGGCGCGGGCGGCGCGCAGAACGAATCCACGTCGCCCACCAGCTCCGCGTCCTGGAACAGCCCCGGCAGCTCTGAGCCCGGAATGCGCAGGTCCAGCACGCCGCGGTCTCCGCTCATCATGGGAGTGATCGTGGGGTCCGCGGTGAAGGTGGCGCCGAATTCGCGTGCGAGCGCGGCAACTTCTTTGCGGTCGGCCAGCGTGCTGCGCATCATTACGCAGTTGATGGCGACCTTCAGGCCCGCGGCGCGCAGCGCGCGAATGCCGTCAATTGTCCGCCGGAACGAGCCCGGAAGTTTCGTCACCGCGTCGTGCGCTTCCGCGCGGTGGGAATACACGCTCACCTGCGTCTGTTCCACGCCGAGCGCGCGCAGCCGCCGCGCTTCCGCCTCGCGGATCAGCACCGCGTTCGTCTTCAGCTTCACGTTGAACTGGTGGGAACGGGCGCTGGCGATGATGTCGAAAAAATCCCGCCGGAGCGTGGGCTCGCCGCCGCTGATGGTCAGGAAGAACACTCCGGCATCGGCCATCTCCCCGAACAGCCGCGCGAATTCCGCGGACGTCATCTCGCCTTTGTCGTCGTGCTCCAGGTAGCAGTGCTCGCAGCGTTCGTTGCAGCGGTAGGTCAGGTCCACATGCACCGTGAACGGTACGCCCAGACGCAGCGCCTTCCTGACGACATGTTCCATCAAGCTCACGGGCGCTCCGCTCCGAGTGCCGTCGGCGGCTCGATGGGTTGGTGGGAGACCAGCAGGATTCCGTGCTTGGCCAGCGTTTGGACGAAGTGCTCGGCATCATCGAGCGCCGTTCCTTCATCCACATCGAACGCGGAGCACACCCGCTCGCGCACAATGTGCTCGAGCGGGGTGCGGCCGTCGGCGGCCTCCCAGAGAATCGCCGCCACTTCGCTCAGCGAGAACAGTGTGGAGTCGAGCGCGGACATGACCACCATTTCGTCGCCCAGCCGGCGGGCGGCTACGGCGGAACTGCGCGCGATGTACGTCGTGTTCATTGGATGAGCTCCCATACCCGTGGCTGGGGCACGAATTCCAGGCGGAACACCGGCACCTGATCTGCCAGCTCGCACACCGTGGAGAAAACCCCGTCCACCAGCTGCGATTCGCGCGCGAAGAACAGCGTGTTGCGCATCAGCTTCCGCGCGGCCTCCGATTCCTGCACCAGCGTCATCCGGTTCTCCGTGCCGTGCTCCAGCAGATAGATGGCGGCGAGCGGCGCGGACACGTTCTCCCCCTGAATGCCCAGCTCGCCCGAAAACGGCGTGCCGAACACCCGGAATCCGCCGTCCGTCCGCCGCAGATACGAGATTTCATCGGTCAGCAGGCGCACATCGGGAGGCGCCAGCCGCGCCATCGTGGTTTTGCCCGCCCCCGAGACTCCGGAGAAGAGGAAGCCGCGGCCCCGCCGAATCCCCCCCGAAGCGTGCAGCAGCAATCCCTGCGCGGGAGCCAGCAGCAGGGAATGGACCACGCGCAACAGGGTGTCCACCGCGTAGGGATTCGGAACGAAGGCCACCCGCCCGCGCCCCGTCCCCAGGTCGAACGAAGCGCGGAAGTCGTTGCGCGCCAGTTGCCACACGTTCTCCTCGCACCGCACATCGAGCGCTTCATCGGCGGATTGCGGCCCAGGCTCGGCGGCTTCCAGGTCGAATTCCAGCGCGGGGGACGATTCCGGACGGAGGAAGTTGGAGTAGCGCGCAGCCAGCGCTGCAAGGAACGCGTCGTCACCCGAATGCAGCCGCACCGGCAGGCTCCCAATTTCGATGGTCAGCGAGCCGGGCGCGGATTGAGGACGAGCGACGCTGCACAGTTTCGGGGCTGCGGAAGAGGCGTGCGTGCGCATGGCGTCGCGGGCGCTACTCAAAATCTCTTCTGGGCGGCGAGCAGCGCCCGCGCGGCCCACGGCGACCGCCGCACCAGTCCCGCTACCAGGCTCCGCACGGGGCCCAGCCGCGGCGGTGGCAGCCGCCGGCCGTTCCGTTCCACCGTGGCCAGCCGCCCCAGGACCTCGGTTTCGATCAGTGGAGCGTCACAGGAAGGCAGGGCATCGCCGCGCGTGCGCAGCCGCGCGGACCCGCCGTTCGCCATCCGTTCCGCCACACGGTGCACGAAGCACCGGCCCTCTCGCATGAACAGCACGATGTCTCCCACCACAATTTCTTCCGGTGCGCACCGGCGAAACGTCAGCAGGTCGCCCGGAAACAGCGATGGCAGCATGCTCGAGCCGTTCACGCGCAGGCTCAGCCGCCCGCCCTTCTGGAGGACCTCGGCGGAGAGTTCGAGGCGCGCTTGCATTTCCGGTAGAGTGTTCATCACAAGCCCGTGCAGAATCGCTAGGAGACCATTTTCGAGGAGTTGCAGGCCGCCGAGGTCCCGGAAATCTTGCCGCACTGCAGCGCCATGGTTTCAAACACCTGTTCGAACCGGAACGAGGGCTTGCTGTAAGGTTTGCGGTCGCCGGAGCCGGGGGCTGCATCCTTTTCGGCAAGATTGATCGAGTTGCGTTCGGAGTCGTTCATGGCTTCCTCCCCCGTCGCGAAAGACTCCGCGAGCAGCTCCGGACCGGGATGGGGCCCAATTCGGAACCGGCATTGATTCACAGCGGAATCAATTTCAGTCTAGCATTCGCAAAATGACGGGCAACCCCGCGTTTTCCCAGTGTTTCCAGATGTGGAAGGGGTACCGGAACACGCGGGAAGGTGCACCGGAACGCCGGTTCTGGGGCTCAGCAGAGACCTCCGCGCACGCCGGAAACGTCGGCGGGCTTGCGGGCCCGGCGGGGGAATTATTGCAATCCACCCTGCGTCAGTTTGACGCCGCAG
>DATKNR010000043.1:0-16704 GCA_035541255.1 Patescibacteria group bacterium
GAGATGGACTTCGAGCAGATCGTTGGAAAAAGCCCGGCGCTCAAGCATGTTCTGCAACTGGTCGAGACGGTAGCACCCAGTGATTCTACCGTTTTGCTGTTCGGCGAGACCGGAACGGGAAAAGAGCTGATCGCACGCGCAATCCACGACCGCAGCCGGCGCAGGGAGCGAACGTTGGTTAGGCTCAATTGTGCCGCAATACCAACAGGCCTGCTCGAAAGCGAACTATTTGGGCATGAAAAGGGAGCGTTTACGGGTGCCATCAGCCAGAAGATTGGGCGAATGGAATTGGCGGACCAAGGCACGCTGTTTCTGGACGAGGTGGGAGACATTCCGGTCGAAATCCAGCCGAAGCTGCTGCGTGCCCTGCAGGAGCGGGAATTTGAACGGCTGGGCGGTACCCAGACTCGTAGAGTGAACGTTCGCCTGATAGCGGCCACGAACCGCGATTTGGAGAAGATGGTCGCCAACCGCGAATTCCGCAGTGATCTCTTCTACCGATTGAATGTGTTTCCCATTCGTGTTCCGCCTTTGCGAGACCGCCGGGAAGACATTCCCTTACTGGTGAGTTACTTCGTCCAGAAGTTCGCCACCCAAATGCAGAAAAGAATTGATTCTGTTCCGGTCGCTGTAATGAAGGGACTAACGGCTTGGGAATGGCCCGGCAACATCCGCGAGCTGGAAAATTTCATTGAGCGCGCAGTAATCCTGACACGGAGCAAGTCCCTCGAGGCGCCTCTTTCAGAGCTGCGCAAACCGAGTGCCGATCCACCACTGCCGGCTCGCGCGAGGGACGACATCGCTCGAATCGTCAAGGAAACGATTAGTGCTCTAGGCGGCAAGAAAGATCTGACCGACGAATATGCCGAGAAGCAGCGCGAAGAAATCGTGCGCGCACTTACGGAAAGCAAGGGACGAGTTGGTGGTGCGGGTGGAGCTGCTGCACGCATGGGCATCAATCGCACAACCCTGCTCGCGCGAATCAAGAAGTACGGAATCGACCCCAGAAATTACGCGTGAAATTGCCCGCTCTCTTTAGTCTCGGAGTTCGCCGTACCTCATGATCCTCCGATAAGTCCACCCATCAATTCACTCCTGACTCTCGACGTGTCAATCGTGCTTTGACAGCATTGACTGTCAACAGAGCTTCTCTCGGCCCTGTATTGAAAATGCACGACTTGCACGCTCCTAGGTCTGGTACGTGCCTTGCTTTACCGAAGCTTGGAAATGGACTCATGTTGAGGATTTCCGTTGTCGAGTCGCCTAACCAGCGGCGCTTGGTCTTGGAAGGCAAGCTCATCGCACCTTGGACGGCTGAACTCAAGAGTGTTTGCGAAGCGGCCAGGGAGAACTTGGGGGGCCGTGAACTCGTTGTCGATTTGAAAAGCGTTACCGTCATCAGTCAGAAAGGCGAAAACCTGCTGGCTGGACTGTTGAACGAAGGAGTCAAGTTCCGCTGCTGCGGGGTGTTCGCGAAACACGTGCTTCGGCAACTGGCTCGCAGAGCACGCGCGCAACTCGATCACACTTAAGGAGTTGGACATGCCGACTTTGCTTTATATCAGCGTCAGCCCTCGCGGAGACTTCTCGCTTTCCCGGCAACTCGGGAATGCCGCCGTTGAGGCATGGAGAAAAAGAAATCCCGGAGGACGCGTGATCGAACGGGACTTGGTGAAAACCCCGCTCACGTTCGTTGATTTCGACTGGATTGCGGGTGCATTCTCTCCACCCGAACATCGCAACGAGAAACATCATAAAGCACTGGCCCTCTCGGACGAACTGGTTTCCGAGCTTATCGACGCCGACGAGATTATTCTCGCGACTCCCATGTACAACTTTGCGGTTCCGGCTGCCCTTAAGGCCTGGATCGACCACGTGGTTCGCGCCGGGAAGACCTTCCGTTACGACGCGACTGGGAAGCCCGAAGGCCTGCTGGCAAGCCAAAAGAAAAAAGTGCTTGCCATTGTGGCGAGCGGAGGCAGTTACGCCGAAGGCTCAGGAATGACCGCCCTGGATTTTGAGGTGCCTTACCTGCGCTTCATATTCGGTTACATGGGCATTGGCGACGTGCGTTTCGTCCAGGCAGGTGGAACAGGTGCGGTCATGCAAGGCCGAATTTCCGCTGAGAAGTTTCTTTCACCCTACCTAGATGAAATCACCGCAGCGGTCGGACAGCCAGGAGACGGGTTGGCAGTCACAAATTGAGGGAGTCATCGGCCATGTCCATTCACTTTTCGCCAATCCTCGGAGCGAAATCGGCCGGCATCGGCGCCGACCTCTCGGTTCAAAGCGTGGACCTCGGCCAACTGGGCGGGCGTGCCACCCGCTTCTTTGCCCTCCACAATTTCGGGGTGCGTGGCCGGCCTTTTCCGCCACACCCGCACTCGGGATTCTCCACAATCACACACGAATTCGAGGACTGGCGCAAAGGCGCCTAGAAATGCCAAATAAGACAGCGGCCAACGGAAAAGCCAGTAGCTGGGGACATCCAGGGGACAAGAAGTAGGTGTTTGGGGATGGTCCCGGAGCTGTTAACTGACGCCAGAGAAACGAGTTCTTGGATTTGAAGTTCTCTGTTAACAGCCGAATGCTCTACCGTTGAGCTACCGGGGAATCCTGTTGCGATCGCGAATTATTCTAATACACGCGCCGCCTCGCGACAAAATCCATGAACAGGAATGCACTTCGGCAGGGCTACTGCACGCGCGTGCGCCGCGACGTCGTGTCCACCAGGGAATCGAAAATGGCCAGCACGCTCCGGCGGTATTCCAGGATGCGGTCCATCACGGGGCGCGCCTCAGGCGAAAGCTGGACCTCGCGTTGCCACCGCGCCAGAACGTCGGGCGGCACGTCAATGTCCCGCCGCAGTTTTTCCGGCGCATGCCCGCGAAGGAACAGGCCGTAGAAAAATGCAGCTTCTCTCTGCGGGTAATCAAAATCGTGCGTCGAGTCTTGATTCAGTTCCGGCATCGTCGTTCGAGAAAATGCAGTTTACAGATTCCTTCGGGAGCGTCAAGAGGAAGGTCGGTTCCAGGGCGAGTACCCGTCAACGGCTGGAGGTTTCAGGGCGCTACACGCGCCACTCGCGCATAGACCCGCAGTGCGGAAACGTTCGGCTCGTAGGAATCCGTGCGCCCCAGGTCCACGGGCAGTCCCCAGGATTCCGCCTGCACCAGGCTCACTCCCGCGGCCACCAGCTCATCCAGGCTGAACCCTTCCGCGGGGATCAGGCGGTTCGTTCCGGACCGGTACAACGGCCGCGGAGGCTTCGAGAGCCCGGCCGACTTCTTCAACGCCTGATAAAACGTCTTCCACTCACGTCGCGTCCACATTGGCGACTCCGGCGCGGGGGGACTGCCGCGCTTGTTGCATTAGATGCTAGGGCGGGTCAAAAGGTCTCGGGGCCTTTCGCCCTTTCCCTGTGAATATGTAACGCAGGACAGTGTCATAAAGTTGCAGGCTCCGGGAGAACCGAATTCGGCCGCTGTCGTGAAAGGGTCACCGGGTGCAACCGAGCAATTCTTCCGGATCTGCCTGCGGATTCGTGCGCGCGGGAAGCCACACAGAAACGTCGTGGCACTGCTCAGGGAGACGGACAGTCTCCAGCCGCGTCTGCTCGCGGCTTCAAGCTTCAGTCGCGATAGCGGCCTCCGCCGCCTCCGCGCCGTTCTCTTCCTCCGCCTTCGCCCCTGCCACCCGGACCCCGGGGAGCGGGAGGTCTCGCTTCGTTTACTACCAGCGCACGGCCCATGAATGCCTTGCCGTTGAGCGACGCGATGGCCCGATCGGCCTCTTCATCATTGCCGATTTCTACGAAGCCGAAGCCGCGCGACTGCCCCGTAGCCCGGTCCCGAAGGATGGTCACCGACTGCGTCGAATATCCTGCCTGGGTGAACCATTCCGAGAGATCCTGGTCCGTGCACGTATAAGGGATGTTCCCGATATACAGCTTTTTCAAGAGAGGACTCCTTCGGCCCAGCTCGCCTTCCGTGGGCTGAATGCTGAAATGACTGGGGACAGCCTCGGTCAAAATGTTCCAGGTTGGCCTTGTGAGACCACCCCAGGGCGCCAGCATCGAGGCGGATGTTCCCTTAAAACCGCCCTGTTGTCAACGAGAGGAGGCTTCCGGAATCCGGTAGCTCTGTATATTAGTTCTATATATATACGTCCGGTTAACAGAAGGGTCCGTGGCGGCGAGTCTTCCGGGCGGCTAGTGACCGGAGCCTCGGGCAGCGCGTCCCTGCGCCATCACAGCTTCCACTTCATCCGGACTCCGTGGCAGCCGCGCGCTCAACATTTTCACTCCCGTTTCCGTCACCAGAAAATCGTCTTCGATTCGCACCCCGAGTTTTTCTTCGGGGATGTAAACCCCCGGCTCGATGGTGAACACCATTCCCGGTTCGAGCGGCCGGCTGGGGTCTCCCGCGTCGTGTACGTTGAGTCCAATGTGGTGTGACACTCCGTGGATAAGGTATTGGCCAAGCGAGTGTCCTTCGCGGTCTTTCCCGTGTGAGTCGATGTATTCAAGGGCGACCAGGAACAGACTCTTCGGGCCGCGGCCTGTAGGCACCATTCCCGGCTTCGCGGCCGCAATCACCGCGTTCTGCGCACCCAGCACGATCTCGTAAATTTCCCTCTGCCGCGGCGTGAAGTGCCCGTTGGCCGGAAGCGTGCGCGTAATGTCGGCCGCATAGCCGTCCTGCGCGCACCCCACGTCCAGCACCACGATATCGCCGCCCTGGATTTTTGCCTCCAGCGTGTCGTAGTGCAGGACCGTGGAGTTGAACCCCGCCCCCACGATGGGAGCGTAGGCCTCTTCCGTGCAGCCTTCATCCGCGTGCACGAACTGCATCCGCGCCGCCACCTGGTACTCAAATAGCCCGGGCCGCATCATCCTCATCGCTTCCAGGTGTGCATCCACCGATGCGTCCACGGCCTTCTGTATCAGCGCGATTTCTCCGGCAGATTTGATCTGCCGCAGCGCCCCGATTTTTCCCGTTATGTCTTCGAGTTGTACTCCCGGAACCTGCTTTCGCAGCCAGTCGCTCCACACCTGCGTGTGCGGATACCCGATGTCCCCAGGGCTGGGCAGCTCCGAGTAGATTTTCGGGAAGCTCTTCGCCAGTTGCACCACCACCTGAGCCAGTTCGGAGAATGGCTGTACCTCCCGAAATCCCGTCTTTTCCTCGATGCCTGGATCGCTCGGCCCCATCCGTGGCCCGTTCCATCGTTCCGCGCGGAGATTTCTCGCGGGCAGAAACAGGATTTCGCGCGCTCCGCCTTTCTCTCCCGCCACGGGCGGCGCCAGAACCAGCGCAGCGCCTTCCTCGTTGTGCCCCGTCAGGTAGTAGAAATTCTCCTCCTGCTGGAAGCGCAGGAATTCCAGGGTGTTTTCCTTGCCCGTGTAGCCGAAGAGCACCACAGGCGCATCCACCTGGGCCAGCAGGCTCTCCCGCCGCGCCGCGTACTCCGCATTGGGCTGCCGCGCCCGCGCGGAAACTCCCGACGTGATGAGCACTGCCACCAGCGTCATTACCAGCAAGGCCGGCATCAGCCAGGAACTGGTTCCCGTGGTTTTCCGGAATCGTTTCACGCGCATCTCCTCCCGCAATCTCCATTCATTTCATTCGCCGCACGCACGGCCATGGCGTTCAATCTCCCGTGCGCTCCGCCACGAAGATCATGTCGGGAGACAGCGCGCCGTAGGGCGATCGGTGCACATCTCCATAGAGCGCCGCCACGCGCAGCCCCGCTAGCGCCAGCAAGTGCTCCAGTTCGAAGCGGTAATAGTAACGCAGCTCCACCCGCCAGCGGATTTGCTCCCTCCGGCCGCTGGGATGCGTCACGTACCAGCAGAAGTCCACTTCATTGATCTGCGCCTCGCGGTGGAATGCCGCGATGCGTACCGTCCGGCGGACAATCCTCCCATCCGCCAGCCTCGACTCCGGGCCGTCCTCTCGCTCCTCCATCCACCTCGGGTCGTGGATGGATGTCGGCTCCACCTGGAAGACGTCGAAGATCAACCGGCCTCGCGCCGCGAGGTGCCGCCGCGACGCGCGCAGGCAGCCCAACTGCTGCTCCACCGTCAACAGATGCTGGAACGGACGGAAGGGAATCGTGATGAGCGCGAATTGCCGGCCAAGCTCGAACGCGGCCAGGTCTCCCCGCACCAGCGTCACCCGCCTGCGTACCTCCTCCGGTTCCGCGTCCGCCTTCGCCCGGCATCGCGCCAGCATGTTTGCCGATGAGTCCAGTCCGGTAATTTCAATGCCGGCGCGTGCCGTCGGTAGGAGCACGCGGCCCGTCCCGCAGCCCAACTCCAGCACCGGACCGCCAGAAGCGCGTGCCTCGGTGACGTAGAACTCCACGTCCTTGCGTTCCTGGTACACCAGCGTCGCGTCGTAGAACTCGGCGATGCTGGCGATCGCGTCGTAATGGTCTTCTCGGATCATTTACCGAGTCGAAGGTACAAACCTTCAGCCTATCTCTTTCTCGTGCGCCGCGCCTTGTTCGCTCCTTTCCGTCGCGCGGGGCGGCGGGGAGCCACAGCCACTGCCTCGATTTCCACCACCATCGCCGGATCAATCAACGCACTCACCTGAACCATCGAGGTTGCTGGGCGAGTTTCGCCGAACATTTCACCATGTGCCCGCCCGATTTTTTCCCAGTCGCCGATGTTGGTCACGAACATGCGCGTCCGCACCACGTCTGCCATACGTGACCCGGCTTTCTCCAGCGCGCGTTCGATGTTTTTCAGCGTCTCGACCGTTTGCGCGTACGGGTCGCCCGCGCCCACCACGCGTCCTTCGCTGTCCGTAGCCGTCGTGCCGGAAACGAACACCAACTCTCCTACGCGCACTGCGCGCGAATAGCCCACAATCGGCTCCCACGGCGTCCCGCTCGAAATCTTCTGACGGCTCATTGTGCTCCCTCGCTCTGGTATGTCGAAACCTTTTCGCCTCGCCGCACTGGACACGCCGCGGCGAAGTCCCTAATCTGAAGCTTATCGCATGCCGGGGAGAATCGAATGAAGTGCCAAAACATTCTGGAGGCGGTGGCCCACACGCCGCTCATCCGCTTGAACCGCGTGGTGCAGGGCCTGCCCTGCGAAGTCTGGGTGAAAGCCGATTATCTGAACCCCGGCGGCTCCGTAAAAGACCGCATCGGAATCACCATGATCGATTCCGCCGAAAAGCGAGGGCTGCTCAAGCCCGGCGGCACCATCATCGAGGGCACTTCGGGCAATACCGGAATGGGCCTGGCGCTGGTGGCCGCCGTGCGCGGCTACAAAGTGGTGTTCACCATCACCGACAAGCAATCCCGCGAGAAAATCGACCTTCTCAAAGCCCTTGGCGCCGAGGTCATTGTGTGTCCCACCGCGGTCGAGCCCTCGGATCCGCGCAGCTATTATTCCGTGGCCAAAAAGCTGGCCAAGGAAATCCCCAACTCCTTCTATCCCAATCAGTACGACAATCCGGACAATCCACGCGCCCATTACGAATCCACCGGCCCCGAAATCTGGGAAGACTCCGAGGGAAAAATCACGCATTTCGTGTGCGGCATGGGCACTGGAGGCACCATCAGCGGCGTGGGCAAATTCCTGAAGGAAAAGAATCCGAAGATCCGGGTGATTGGTGTCGACCCCATCGGTTCTCTCTACTACGACTACTTCAAGAACAAGCGCCTGATCAAAGCCACCACCTACGTCGTGCAGGGCATTGGCGAAGACATCCTGCCAAGCACCATGGACTTTTCCGTGCTCGACGACATCCTGCAGATTACGGACGAGGAATGCTTCGTCACCGCGCGCCGCCTGGCGCGCATGGAGGGCATTTTCACCGGGGGCTCATGCGGCGGATGCGTGTCCGCGGCGCTCCGTCTGGCGCGCACACTGAAGCCCACGGATTTTGTCGTAGCCTTTCTGCCCGATACCGGAATGCGCTATTTGAGCAACGTCTTCAGCGACGCGTGGATGGCTGAGCACGGCTACAGCGAAAAAGCCGTCGCGCTCACGGCTGCAGATGTGGTTCGTGCAAAACAGGCCCGCGGCCCGCGGCGCGAGCTGATCACCGTCAAGCCCTTCCAGACCGTTTTTCACGCCCTCAAGACCATGCAGGCCGAAGACATCTCGCAGTTGCCCGTATGCGAAGAAGATCTGCAGCCTATCGGGACCGTGTCGGAAGACCAGATCCTCACCATGGCGCTGCACGGCAAAGATTTGCGCAAGCTCGTGGTCCGCGAGGTAATGGGACCGCCGCTGCCCCGCGTTCCCGCCGATGCCCCCATCGAACGTCTGACCCGCGTCGTGAGCCAGGAAAGCCCCGCCGTCTTGGTCGAGTCGGCGGACGGTCACCTGGACATCCTCACCAAGTACGACCTGATCGGCACCGTGACGAGCCTCATGGACCAGTCGCGCTGAGTCTCGCGCTCGCGCCGGCCGCCTGAAATCAATTCGGCGGCCCCACGCCCAGTTCCGCATACACAGCCGCGGCGTCGTATACCGTTCCGTCTTTGATCACCGTAGACACGCGCCGGATGTCCGAGATTCGCGCCGTCGGGTCGCCATTCACCAGGATCATATCCGCCTGTTTGCCCGGCGCGATCGATCCCCGTTCCCCATCGTGTTTCATCACGCGCGCCCCGCCCAGCGTGGCGATCTGCAGCACCACCGGCGCCGGAATCCCTGCCGCCACGTAGTTCTCCAGTTCGCGGTGCAACGTGAAGCCGGCCAGAGAGTCCGTTCCGGCCACGATCGTGATCCCCGAGTCGTGCAGCAGTTTCACCATGTGCAGCATGGCCTGGAACGCGTCGCGGTACGTCTGGTCTTTTCCCGGCGGCACCGGCAGGCCTCCCGTCAGCCCCCCGCGCCGAATTTGCGCCGGCAGCCGCGACGCCACCTCGGTCAGCGGTGGCGACATCACGCCCGGCCGCGAGTCGAACATTTCCTCGAATACGGTCACCGTCGGGTCGAGCACCGTATGGTGCTCCTGCATCAGTTTCACGAACGCCTGCACGCGCTCGGAATGCAGGTCGAGCCCGGAGGCGTGCTCCGCCACGTAGGTGAACCGCGCCGGCGTGCGTGTGTCCTGCACCTGGTCGAAGAAAAAATTCAGGAAGATGAAATTCATGTGTTGGATCTCGTCCGCGCCCCCGCGGATGAACTGTTCCGCCGTCATGAACGCCGGCACATGCCCGGAGACGCGCATGCCGTGTGCATGCGCTTGTTCCGCGATGTAAGGCATCAGCTCCGGTTTCACGGAACTGTAGATTTTGATCTGTTCGTAGCCCAGCGATTTGAACCGTTCGATGTCCGCCAGCACTTCTTCTTTCGTGTCCCCGAATACTTTCGTCGGCCCCTGGTACGGACCCCGGCCGTCAATCAGCCCGGCCATGACGACGCGCGGGCCAATCAGCGTCCCCGCGTCAAACTTTTGTCGCAGGCTGTTCAGGTGGTCGATGTCATTTCCCATGTCGCGCACGGTGGTCACTCCCGCGGCGATGTGCAGCATCCCATCGTCCCATTGCCCCACATGCACGTGCATGTCCCACAGCCCGGGCAGCAGCATCTTTCCTTTCGCGTCGATCACCTCGGCGCCAGCTCCCCCGGCGATTTTTCCGTCTGGCGCCACTTCCTCGATTCGATGCCCGGAGACGAGCACGGACATCCCGTCCTTCACTGTGGCACTCTCGCTGTCGAACAGCCGCGCGTGCTCGATCAGCAATTTCCCCGCCGGGTGATGCTCCAGTTTCCGCGCAAGCGCTTCGCCCCGTGCAGCCTCGTTCGCCTTTTGGGCGGCCAGCAACTCCGGCCAGTTCGCCGCTGCATCCTCGCGCACCAGCGCTCCCCAGTCACCGCCGGCCGCCAGAAGGCTGTGGTCTTCCGTCAGCCACACCGCCGCCGGCGTGAAGCTCAGACCGGATTCCTCATACAGCGTCACCGTGTGTTTCTTTCCTCCCCATTCGACGGTCCGGTCCAGCACGCGTTCGATCCGCGCCTCGCCTTCCGGCAGCAGCGGCAGCCGTCCCCCCGGTGCCGCGAGCAGCGCCGTTTCCATTTCTCCCGTGAGCATCGCGTCGATGGGCACGTAGAACGCGGGCGCGCTCAGTTGCTTCTTGCCTTTCTCTGCTTTGTTGCTCCAGGACGCCAGCAGCGGCGTTCCCGTCATCTGGAAATGCTCGTCCACCGGCCCTTTCAGGTAGTCGTTCCCGCTCGCATCCATTTGCGTTGGAAAGCCCGCACGGTCCAGCATCACGCGCGTCAGAATCGCCGGCCCGCGCCCGCGGTCATTGAACGCAAAGAAGTTGTGCCGCGAACCGTCCGCAGTCGTCCACACGTCCATCAGACCTGCTTTGTTTCCCGCCAGCAGAAATGTGTAGTGCGCCGCGTCCGCGGGTACCTCCGCCGGAACTTTGATCAAGTCCGTCGGCGCCTGCGCGTTGCCCGCAGACTGTGCGTTCGCGCGCCACTCCGCTCCCCCCAGCACCAGCAGCGCAGTCAGCGCTCCGCAGGCCATCCGAATTCGTGGTTTCATCGCTTCCCCCCGCTCTCCATTTACGCTCCGGCTACTCCGGTGGTTTCAATCGCCTCAGCAGATTCTGAAAGCGCGGATCGGCTCGCAGCGTGGCGAAATCTTCGTCTCCGCGCAGGAACAGCATTGGCTCGTCCCGCAGACGATACGCCCGTTCCAGCCACTCGATTGCCTTCTCCTTTTCTCCCAGCCGCGCATATGCGCTGGCCACCGCCAACGGCCTCAGGCTTTGCAGTTCCTGAGAATGCAGCAGCGCTTCCACCGATTTCTGCGCTGCCCCGCGGCATCCCGCGGCTTCCAGCCCGTTGCGTGCAGCCTCCGCCAGATCGCCAAGGCCGGCGGTTCGGTAGCCGCGAATGCGTTCCGCCTCTGCGGCCCGGCAATCCCCTTTTTCCTCGAGCACAGAGGCCATCGCCAGATGCGCTCCGGATGAGCCCGGGTCCAGATTGAGCGCGGCGCGCAGTTCCTCCTCGGCTTGCGCATACTGCCGGTTGCCCAGCAGCAACAGCCCGCGATCCAGGTGCACCGCCGGATCCAGCGGATCCAGCCGCTCCGCCTGCGCGCTCTCCGCCATCGAGTCGTCGTATCTGCCCAGGAACCCCAGATACAGCGAATACCATCGATGCGCGGCCGAATCGTTCGCATCCAGCGCAAGAGCCTGATGAAATTCGTCTCCCGCGGACGACCAGTCCCATTCCAGACGGTATCGCTGGTTGGCCAGTGCCAGGTGGGCGCGTGCTCGTCCCGGCTCCAGCGCGAGAGCGCGCTGCACATTTGGCCGGGCCCTTTCCAGCGCCTCCTGCGCCGTCATGAAGCCGCGCTGTTGCGCTTCGAGCCACACTTCCGCGCGCCCCACATACGCTGCGGCGAAGTTCGCGTCTTTTTCCGTCGCTTCCAGGAAGGCATCGTCCGCCTTCCGCAGGCTTTCGAGCGTTGGCGTCCGTCGCTGCAATCTCCCACGCAGATAGAGTTCATACGCGCCGGCGTCCGTAGTTGCGGGTCGCGACAGCCGCTCGAGTTCGGTCCCGCTCAGCGGTATTCGCACGCCCTGCGCGATCGCCCGCGCCACCTGGTGCGCCAGTCCGGGCAAATCCGCGCGCCGGCTCCGGTATTCCCCGGACCACAGCGCCGTTCCGTCCCTCGCCACCATCAATTCCAGTTGCAGTTGGAAATCCTCGCCGTGCGCGCGAAGCTGCCCCCTCAGCACGCTCTCCGCCCCCAGCAGTCGCGCAGCCTGCTGCCATCCACGCTGCTCCGCCCCTAGCCGCATTGCCGATACCCGGCCGACAACTCCAATTCCCTGGATTTGTGCCAGGCTGTCCGCCACCTCTTCCGCGATTCCGTCGCACAGGTACTGCGGGGTGCCGTCCGCTGATTCCGATCCGAAGGGAATCACCGCCAGCGAGCGGACCGCTGTCCTTGCTCCCGGCCGGTTCTGCAAGTCCCACATCATGGCGCCTGCGGCCAGCAGCAGCGCAACAGTGGCCAGCGCCAGCCAGCCACGCCCTCCGCGCGTCCGTCGTCTCGGCGCGGGAGGTGGTGGCAGGAGCGGAATCGCTTCCGCCAGTTCCGCCGATTCCTGATAGAACCGCACGCGCCTCAGGTCCGCCAGCAATTCTCCCATCGTGGCATAGCGGTTCTCGCGGTCCTTCTCCATCCCCCGTGCAATCACTCGTTCCAGCTCCGGAGGCAGCGCGGGATTCGCCCGCCGCAGGGGTTTCGCCTCGCGGTGCAGGATGGCGTACCGAATGACCGACGAAGTGTCTCCCGAGAAGGGCTCCCGTCCCGCCGCCATCTCGTACAGCACCACGCAGAACGAATAGATGTCCGATCGCGCGTCCAGCTCCTCGCCGCGCGCCTGTTCCGGCGACATGTATTCCGCCGTGCCCGCGATCATTCCCGTAAACGTCTGCTTCTCGCTTTTTCCTCCGGCCCCTTCTCCCTTCCTCCGGCCGCCGCGCGCCGGCGCGCCGCCCTCCGGCTGCTCCGCCCCCGCATCGCCTGTGGAATCCTTCCCGGCGCGCTTCCATTTCGCCAGGCCGAAGTCCAGCAGCTTTGCCTGTCCGCGGTCGGTCACAAAAATGTTTCCGGGTTTGACGTCGCGGTGCAGGATTCCCTTCGCGTGGGCCGCATCGAGCGCGTCTCCGATCTGGATGCCAAGGTCCAGCAACAGATCCAGGTCCAGCGGATGCTCTTCCACCATCGTTTTCAGCGACTTTCCTTCCAGGTATTCCATCACCAGGAAAGGAACTCCCTCCGCCTCGCTGATGTCGTGGATCGTGCAGATGCCTGGATGGTCCAGCGCCGACGCGGCTCGCGCTTCGCGGTGGAAGCGCTCCAGAGCCGCCGGATCCCGCGACATTTCCTTCGACAGGAATTTCAGCGCAACCGTCCGGCCCAGCTTCAGGTCCTCGGCCCGGTACACCTCGCCCATGCCGCCCCCGCCGATTCGCTCCACGATGCGGTAGTGGCCGACGACCGTCCCGGTTCTGTCCGTCTCGGTGCCCAATTTTGTCCCCCGCCTGGATGCGAGGGCCAGTCCCGATTTCACTCAGCAGGTGCTGGCTGCGGCCATCTTACGTTCCGCCGAATTCCACGGTCAAACCTGGGTGCGGGTCTCGCCCCTTCGTTCGGGTCGCTCGGCATTGGCTGCGACGCGGATGATATACTGAAATTTTAGAGTTCCCCCCGCGGGCACGCTGGAAAGGCACCATGAAGATTGAGGATTTCAACGCCAGGCTCCGTGATTCTGTCCTGGTGGCAGACGGCGCCACCGGCTCGATGCTCTATGAATCGCTCGGGCCCCAGCGTTGCTTCGATGAGGTCAACCTCACCTCGCCGGAATCCGTTTTCCGCATCCACCAGTCGTACATTTCCGCGGGCGCGCAGGTCATCAAAACGAACACCTTTGGCGCCAATCGCAACAAACTCGGCGCGCTCGGTCTGGCTGAAAGCGTGGCCCGCATCAATCATGCTGGCGTAAAAGTGGCCCGCGAAGCCCGCGAGGCCGCCGCGCGCGAAGTCCTCATCGCAGGCTCCATCGGTCCCCTCGGCTCTGCACGCCAGGTGACTCCGCTGCCTCCTGCAGACGTGCGTGCCATTTTCCGGGAACAGGCTGCGGCTCTCGAAGAACGCGGCGCCGATCTCTTTCTGCTCGAAACCTTCAGCGATGTGGACGAGTTGCTGCTGGCGATCGAGGCCATTCGTTCGTTTTCCCGCCTGCCCATCATTGCGGAAATGACCTTCACCGAGGAGGCACGCACCTTCGGCGGCCTCCGCCCGCGCGACGTCTGGGAAAAATTCAAGGACAAGGACGTCCAGGCCATCGGCGCCAACTGCACCATCGGTCCGCAACATCTGCTCGGCGTCATCGAGGAATGGGCTCCACTCGGCTCCTTCCCGCTCTCCGCCATGCCCAACGTCGGCTTTCCGAAGCGCGTCGGCGACCGCATCACCTATCCCAAGTCCTCGCCGGAATATTTCGCGCTCTTTGCGCGCGACGCCGTCGCCCTCGGCGTTCGCGTACTCGGCGGCTGCTGCGGCACCACTCCGGACCACATTCGCGCCATGGCGGAGGCCGTCGCCGGGCTGCAACCGGCTCAGGCTACTCGCGGCCTCGCCGCTCGCGTCGAGCCGCGCACGGACACGCATCCTATCCCCGCGCGCGACCCCGAGAGCGGCGTCTGGCGCCGCATCCAGCGCGGCGAGTTCGTCGTCAGCGTCGAAATCGATCCGCCGAAGGGAATCTCCACTGAACGCGTCTTCGAGCAGGTGGCGCGCCTCATGGATTCCGGTCACGTTCAGGCCATCGATATCAACAGCGGCACTCTCGCCCGCGTTGGCATGGACGCCCTCGTCCTCGCCGGCGCTCTCGAGGCCCGCGGCGTCGAGACGATTCCTCATCTCACCACACGCGATCTGAACATCATCGGCCTGCAGGCCATGTTGCTCGGCGCCTGGTCCGTGGGTGGAGTGCGCAACGTTCTGGCCATCACCGGCGATCCGCCGTCTCTCGGCGACCATCCCGAAACCAGCGGCGTCTATGAAGTGGATTCCATCGGCCTGGTGAAAATCCTCGCGCGCCTGAATCAGGGCATGGATTGGGCCGGGAAAACCCTCGGCGGCGCTACCAATTTCACCATCGGTGTGGCCGTCAATCCCGTGGCCGACGATCTCGATTACGAAATCGCGCGTTTCCGCCAAAAGATCGAGGCCGGCGCGCACGTTGCCATGACTCAGCCTCTGTTCGATCCCGAACAGTGGCGTGCCTTCGAAAAGCGCCTCGGCGGAAAGTGCCCCGTCCCCGTCATCGCCGGCGTCTGGCCGCTCACCAGCTACAAACAGGCCATGCGCCTGAATAACGAAGTTCCGGGCATCATCATTCCCGATCCGGTGCTGAAGGAATTGGAATCTGCGGGCACTGCGGCTCGTGAACGCGGCTTCGCAATCGCCCGCCGTGTCCTCGATTGGGCCCGCACCGAACTTGCCGGCGCGTATCTCATCGCGCCCTTCAAACGCTACGAAGAAGTACTGGACATCTTCAACTGAGCCAACCGGCGGGAAGAATTCAGGCCGAGATCACGCCAGCTGTCGCTGGATCGGTGTCGCAATCGGTTCGGCAGCGCGCCCACGCTCAAAAGAAAAAAAACCGCTTCTTTGCCGGCTCCGGAACCGATTCTTCGGCCTCTGGCGTCCAGGGCAGCGGTTGCCCCTGCCACGCCGCCAGCGGATTGTCATGGAACAGCGCGCGCGCCACTTGCGGCCCTCGCCGCGCCGCCACCAGGTCAAACGCCTTCCGCAGCCGCGGCGGCCTTCGGTCCGTGTTGTGCGCGTCGCTGGCCACGAAGTGCGCCCAGCCCCGGTCCAGGTATTCCAGCGCCGCGCGCTCTGCGGCCGGGCCAAACCGGCCGGTCAGCGACCCTCCCGTAATCTGCGCGTAGCATCCGTTTTCCATCCAGACGCGCATTCGCTCCGGCGCCGCACGTACCAGCGGATTCCGCTCCGGATGCGTCACAATCAGCTTCAGTCCCGCCTCCTGCAACCGCGCGAGAGCCTGGTCCAGAAACGCCGGCAGCGCGAAATCCGCGAATTCCACCAGCAGATAATTCCTCTGGTTCAGCGCGAATTGCCCGGGATTCGATGTAGCAGCTTCCACATTTTCGTAATTCAAATGGAAATCGCAGCCCGTCGCCAGTTCCAGCCTGCCCTCCAGCCGTGCCCCCAGTTCGCGGCACAGACCCAGGTTGCGTTCACAGTCAAACGCATAGGTGTCGTTCGAATGCGGCGTTGCGGCGATGTGCGTGATTCCGTCCGCCACCGCCATCTCCGCCATCTGCACGGCCTCGTCAATGGTTTCCGGGCCGTCGTCCAGACCGGGCAGCAAATGGCAGTGAATGTCCACCATGGTGTCGAGCATACCTTCCGCCCGCGTACCGCACAATTGCGGCCGCGTCGCCCCGTCTACAGTGTCAAACCGCCCATCCGCTCGTCGGCGCGGCTCACGGGGTTAGGCTCGAAGGAAGCCGCCTCTCTGGGAATCTTCATGAATACGTGGGGCCTGATGGAATTGATTATGCTCAGCGTCGGGATGGATCTGGGAGTGCTGTCCCCCACTTTGTTTGCTATGCTGGTCAAATGGCGATTGTGACGACCGTAGCCACGACGCCTGTCTTGCAGACGCGTGCGCGTTCCCCGGAACCCGTCGCCGCGAGAAGCTCCGGGTAAGACTCCTGCCGCAAGCCTGCGGTTCCAAGAGTAGGCGTTCGTCGCGGAGTCCGGGCAAAGGACTGGGCGCAAAGAAGCCTGATGATCCCTTTCCAGTTGTTGTTCCCCATTTCGGTTCTGGCGGGGTTCGTGGGAGCGATGGCCGGCATGGGCGGCGGAGTGGTCATCATTCCCGTGCTCACGCTGCTCGGCGTTGACATCAAACACGCCATCGCCATCAGCATCCTTTCCGTCATCGCCACGTCCAGCGGATCGGCGTCTGCGTACGTCCGTGACCACATCACCAACCTGAAAGTCGGCATGTTCCTGGAGATGTTCACCATAGTGGGAGCCCTGGCGGGCGCGAAAATCACACTGGCGATTTCACCGCGGCCGCTGTACATCGTCTTCGGCCTGGTCTTGCTGAGTTCCTGGCTGGCCCTGCTTCTGACGAAAAACACGATGTGGCATA
>DATKNR010000044.1:0-8058 GCA_035541255.1 Patescibacteria group bacterium
CTTGCGAGCCATCTGGGCCCAGCGCGAAGCAGTATCGGGATTCTGCTCGATGCCGCGGAGCGAGCGGCCCTCGAAGGTGAAATCCACTTCTTTCAGCCGGCGTTTGGGCGTGGCGCGGACGCGGAGCGTGCGGCCGTCCACTTCAAATTCCGAAGCGCCCTCGACGAGCGCCTGGCGCCAGATTTCGAGAAGGATTTCGTCGAGAGTCATGGAACTCGCGTCAGGGGCTGAAGCCCCTACTGAAATCATCACCAATGGCGGGGTTGAAACCCCGCCCTTGCGTCTTCGCCCGCCCCACACCAGCCACCTGCCTCGCGGCAGGCAGGCTCGTCACTTCTTCGTTGCTTGCGCGCGCAATTCCGCGAATTTGCGGAAGCGTTCGCGCATGTTCGCGTTGAAGCCGGGAGCGGTCTTCTCGCGCCAAGCCTCAAAGCGTTCGCCGACTTCAAGCAAATTCTTGAGGATCGTGGGATTGCCCATGGCCTTGCGCTGGGAAAGCGCGAGGTCCTTCACCTTGTCCCAGACGACCCAGACCTCGCCGTTGTTTTCGAAGAAAAACTCCTCATCGATCAGGCCGCGGTTGACCATGCCGGCGCACATGTCCCAATAGCTGACCACCATGCGGTAACTGGCGTTTTCCTTCGTCCCGGGAGGGTATTTCTTGAAGAGTTCGTCCATGGTGGGGGCGGAAAAATCGGCAATGAACCATTCGCGCGCCTCACGCATGCGCGGGTCGCGCCGTAACTCGTAGAGCCTGAGAAGAAGATTGGCCTGCTCGTGCGTGACCTGTCCCATCGGGTTAAATCCTCCTGGTTGATTTCGATTCAAAAGCCTTGAGGCCGGATGCTCCGGCTCAGTCCGTTCCCGCGCCCGCAGAAGCGGAGTCCGCGTGCTCCTGTTCGACGGGAGCCGTGCCCGGCAGCGCACTGGAAGTGACAAGCACGACGCGATGCTCGGAGGAAATTCCCACTCCGTCCTGAGCGAAACGGGCCAGAATGCGGCGGCGCAGTTCGCGCGCCACATCGTTTTGACGCAGGGGAACGGTGCGAACCTGGACGCGGACTGTGGCCCCCGAGGGTGAAAGCGATTCGAAGCCCAGCACGCGCGGACCGTCCACGAGAGCCGGCGCCCAGGCGGCATCGGCACGGAATTCGGCGGCCACGCGGTCGAGCGCGGCGAGTGCGCGGTCGCCCGCTTCGTGCGCGGGAACTTGCACGTCGAGAAAAATCTGCGAGAAATCGCGGCTGAGGTTGGCAAGCTTCCTGATTTCGCCATTGGGAATGTGCACGCGGGCGCCCTGCACGTCGCGCAGCACAGTCTGGCGCAGGGTAAGCTCCTCGACGCGGCCGATGGTGTCGCCGATTTGAATCGTTTCGCCGACAACGAACTGGTCCTCGTAGACGATGAGCGCGCCGGCGATCCAGTCGCGCACCAGATTCTGCGCGCCGAATCCCACAGCGATGCTGGCGAATCCCGCGACGATGGTGAGCGGTTCGACGCTGATGCCGAGCTCGGGCAGCGCGGTGAGGACTGCGAACACAACGATAATTACCGTGCCGGTGCTGCGCACCAGGCTCAGCATCGTCTTGATCTGTTTTTCCCGGAGCGTGGTGGAGCGGCCCTGGGACGACGCATGGGCGGCCATGCGCTTTTCAATGGATTTCAGCAGCCGGGTGAGCAGAAAGGCGATGACGAGAATGCAGACAATGCTAAGGAAATTCGCCATTCGCCACGCTTCCCAGTGCGCAGCAAGCCAGCGAGAGACTTCATCCATCCAACCAGCCTCCGCAAAACGATGCCTGAGTATAACATTGGCGGCGAGGACGGCCCGATGAGCTGTTGCCGGGGCAGTGACGGCCGATGACGCGCGCCAAATTGGCTTCGCGGCCAAATTGGAGGTAACTTCGGACGGCGGCGGGGGCCACTCTCCAGTCATGGGCACACGAGACTCAAGTGATTGGGCAGATCGCGGCGCTGAAGGCGCGGGCTGGTTCGAGCGGATGGCGGAGCACGATCACGAAGAGGTGATCGTTGTGCAGAACCGCGAGACGGGGCTGCGCGGGTTTGTGGCCATTCACGACACGACGGTGGGGCCGGCGTTCGGAGGTGTGCGCATTCTTCCCTATGCCAGTGATTCGGCCGCGCTGGAGGATGCGCTGCGCCTGTCGCGCGCGATGACCTACAAGGCCTCGCTGGCCGGACTGCCGTGCGGCGGAGGAAAGACGACGCTGGTGGACCACGCGGGACTGCGGCGCGAGGCCGCGTTCGAATTGCTGGGCGCGATGGTGGAAAGCCTGAACGGACGCTACTTCTGCGCGCGCGACGTGGGAATCGAGGACGCGGACCTGGAGGCGCTGGCGCGCACGACGCGGTTTGTGGGCCGCGATCCGGCGCCGGGGCTAGGCGATGTGTCGCAACACACGGCGATTGGAGTGTGGCATTCGCTGCGGGCTTGCCTCGAGGCCGTTGGTATCGGCGGAAAGGCGCGCGTAGCGATCCAGGGAGCGGGAAGCGTGGGCGCGTGGCTCGCACGAATCCTGTCGCGCGAGGGAATGCAGCTACTGGTGGCGGACCCGAAGGAAGAGCGCGCAGAGGCCGTGTCGCGGGAGACGGGCGCGCTGGTGATGGATGCGGGGGACATACTGTTCGCCGATGCGGAAGTGCTGGCTCCGTGCGCGCTGGGCGGAGTGCTGAACGCGCAGACAATCCCACAGCTGCGTTGCCGCGTGGTGTGCGGATGCGCGAATAACATGCTGGCCACGCTGGAGGACGGCGACGCGATCGCGGCGCGCGGAATTCTCTATGCGCCGGATTATCTGGCGAATGCGGGCGGGCTGATTCGCGGCGCGGATTTTTTTGTGCTGGGCGTGGAGGACAGCGGGCCGAGCCTGGCGCGAATTTACGAACGGACCCACGAAGTGATTGCGCGCGCGAAGTCGGAGGGAATTTCGACGGCGCGAGCCGCCGACCGGCTGGCGGAGGCGCGGCTAAAGCCGCGGAAGACGCACCGCGAAATGACCTGGCGCGGAACGGTGCGGGCGGCTGCCTTGACGCGTGCGGAGTGAGCGCCTAGACTCGAATGAGTCGCTGCGCGCCCGTAGCTCAGATGGATAGAGCACGTGCCTCCGGAGCACGGGGTCGGGGGTTCGAATCCCTCCGGGCGCGCCACTGAAAACTCGAAAAGCACAATCCGAAAACCGAAACCTGCCGTTCCGCAGGCGGGCTCGAAAGGTGGCACAGCGCCGGGACTCCTTTAGTTTCAGGTCCGGGGAAACGTCTCGCCAATCCGCCGATTTGTCGAAATCGAGTCGGCCCGCGCGTCGATAGGTTGAATCGGGATATAACCGATAGTCTCGAGTCAACCTGGAGGAAGAGATGCCGAATTACATGCTGCTGCTGCACAGTGACCCCGACACCTGGAAGACCATGAATCCGGAAGAGTACGGGAAAGCTCTGCAGAAATTCCTGGCCTGGCGCGAAAAGCTGCGGAACCAGAAGATTCTGGTGGACAGCAACAAACTGAAAAACGAGGCCGGGAAGGTAGTCCGCCGGAGGGACCGGATTCAGGTGACCGACGGTCCTTACTGCGAAACGAAAGAGGTGCTGGGCGGCTACTTCACCATTCAGGCTGCGAATTACGACGCGGCAGTGGACCAGTGCCGGGACTGCCCCAGCCTTGAGTACGGCGGGACCATCGAGGTGCGCGAGGTGGAACCAGTGCCCTGAGGGAATAGAGCGTCAGCAGCAAGGCCGCTGTAAATGCGAGAAGGGCCGCGGCAGAGAAGCCGCGGCCCTTTCGAACCGACCGTCGAAGCGCGGTCTAGTGGCCGAGAAAGAGAACGTGCACGTAGACGCCGGTGTGCACGTTGTAGAGCAAATACCAGCCGGCGTGATCCGAATCCTCGTAGATCACGAAGTCATTGCCGCACTGCCAGCACCATGCGGAGCACTGCGCCCAGTCCCAGGGAGCCACTTCAAAGTAGAAGCCTCCGGGGAACCAGAAGCGGTGCGCGTTCACGTCCACGCGGGTGATGGTGTAGCGGTACGAGGGTCCGAAATGCGCAAAGTGGCCATGCTGGTATGGATGATCGAGATGGAAACGCTTGTCGTCCGGCGCGTCGTGGCCATACCAATGATCGTTGCTGACGTGCGGACGGTCGCTCGACCGGCCGTCATCGTAATGTTGTGGTTCACGCGCGGCATGAGGATCCTCGCGCCGAGGCGGTGGAGGGGGGATGTGGCCCCCGTTCGCCCGCGGGGGATTCTTGTCAACGTGCTTGGGTGGCGCCTGCTTCGGCGGCGCCTGTTTGGATTGCCCCTGCTTGGGCTCTTCGTGGCGCGGTTCCTGCGTGCGTGCAAACGCGGGAGCCGAGCCCAGCAGGGCGAGGCCGAGAACAATGCTGAGCTGATGTCGCATGACGAGTGCCTCCGGAAATTCTCTGCGCGTCATCATCCATGTCTTTCATGACGCGCCCTTTCTCAACTGGTACCAAGGGGAAAAGGGCAACTAGGCAGCCAAGTATACCCGCCCAACTGATTGAAATCACGAGGTTTGGGCGGCTGGTGGATTTCGGCCACGGAGGAATTACCGGCTTGGTCGCAATTTTACAGGCGCCAGGCGCGTGCAAGTGCCGGCTCTAAGACCAGGGAAGCGATCAATTATCCGGCATTGGGTGCTGGGCTAGGTCCGCGCGAGGAACGAGATAACGGTAGACGGCCTGCGGTACTGCGGAATTCCAATGTCCCGTGGCTTTGGCAAATCCCGTAATCCCCAGAAACAGTACGGCAACGGCAGCCGCCATGGCCCAAGCGGGCATGCGGGCGCGCCTTCCGCCACCGGTGACAGCGTGTGGCCATTCCATCTCGAGTGCGTTTTGGGCGGGGCAGACAGCCACGCACAACATACATCCGGTGCACTCGGCGGATTTGACGGAGAGGAGTTGGTCCACCGGCAGAAGCGCGGGGCATGCCCGCGCGCATTTGGCGCAATCGATGCAAGCGGGCGGATTGCGCCGGACGCGCAGGGGACTGGCGAGAGATGTAAGCCCCAGCAAAGCACCATAGGGACACAGATAGCGGCACCAGATGTTGGGGACGAAAAGTGAGGCGACCACCAGGAAGCCGACCACGCCGAGAGCGGTGCCGCTCATGAAGCGGAAGAAATTGAGCATTTTTACATCAGCAATCAGGCCGTAGGGGCTATGCAGAAAACTCCCAAGCCCTTCCGCCGACATGCTGGTGACGGCCCAAACGAAGAATCCGAGCAGCAGGTACTTGAGGCCGCGGAGCGGAATATCGAGCCAGCGAGGCAACTGGAAGTTGCGGCGGAACAAGCGTATTCCTGCGCGCCAGAGCCACTCGGAAATGGTGCCGATGGGGCAGAGCCAACTGCAAAACGCCTTGCGCAGCAGAACTGCCATGGCCAGGAAAGTGGCCAGCAGGAACATGGCTGCGGGATGAACCTCGGGAACGCGCCCGGTGAGGAACCAGTAGCGCAGGTTCATCATGCCGGCGATGGGAAGCCAGCCCTCGACGCCCGCAGGACGCGAGATATCCGAAAACGCGTTTCCGAGTTCGAATTGCCGGACCCAAAGATAAAATTGGCCGCCGATCCAGACGTTGAGGAGCAAGAAGGCATGCTGGAAGCCGCGGCGCCAGCGCTGCGAGTTGTCCGGTGCGGTGCGACGAGCCCAGGATTTCTTTCCGGCGGCGGGCCGGCGCTGCGGCGTAACGCCGCATTCCAGAGCGAGATGATTCGAATCCGCCGGACTGGGGACTATTGAGGAGGCAGCCATTGGTGCTCCGAAGAGAGCCATGCTACGGAGCCTGGCGAACGCGCACTGTGACCCCAGTCACAGGGGATTGGTCATCTAACCACTCGAACAGAGCTCATGGTGCCGCTGCTTCCCCACCGGATTACCGCCCTAACTACGCAGCGTGGCCTTCAGCCGTCTGGTATTCAGCAGCAGCGCGAGTGCATTGGCGGCGCCGGAGATGAAGAGATTCGCGTTGCGAATCGCATCGATGGCGCAGCCTTCGCCATTATCCACCGCAATAGCCAATCCGCCGCCGCGTGCGACGGCCTGGAGCATCAGCCGATCGAGGTTGCCATTGCCAAGTGCGACCACGGAACAAAGATCGAACTTGCGCACGTAGGCACGCTTTTGCCGGTCGTGATTGCCGCCGGGTCCTGTGAGGTGATGGATTTCAAGCGGCAACCGGGCGAGCGCCTGGCCGACCGTGCCGAAAGTGTCCGCAGTGAGTACATACACGTCCAGTTGCTTGGCGAGGGCGGCGAGGGCAGGCCGCACTCCTGCAGTGAGGCGTCCCCCCAAAGAAAGTGTGCCGGTAAAATCGCTGACAAGAATTCGAAAGTGACGGCGGCCAATGCCGGGGATATTCACGGGGATGCCGGGTTTATTCAGGGCCATGGAATTCTCGCGCAGCCCATCGTAACGCAGATTCACGCGGCGCGGATGAGACAGCGGTCGTGTACACTCTCCAGGCGAACGATGACGATCGCGATTACACGGGCGGTGAGTCCGGCGCTGGCGAACTGCGAGTTGAGCTTCGTCGAGCGACGGCCCATTGATCTTGCTCGCGCGCGGGAGCAGCACCGGGCCTACGAACTGACGCTGGAAAGCCTGGGGGCGCATGTGGTGTCGTTGCCGGCGGAACCGGAGCTGCCCGATTCCATGTTTGTGGAAGACCCGGCGATCGTGCTGGATGAGCTGGCGGTGATTTTTCCGCTGGGCACGGCGTCGCGGCGTGCCGAAGCCGAATCGCTGGCACGAGTGCTCGCGCCGTACCGGAAGCTGGAACGCGTGGAGCTGCCGGCAACTATAGAGGGCGGCGACGTGCTGCGCATCGGCCGCGAATTGTACGTCGGTCTATCGCGGAGAACCAATTCGGAAGGCATACGCCGGCTCGCGGCCATCCTGTCGCCCTACGGTTACGAAGTCACTTCCGTGCCGGTGAATGGATGTTTGCACCTGAAATCGGCGGTGACTTATCTGGGGCGGCGCAAGTTGCTGGCGAACCGAGAGTGGTTCGATGCGGCGCCGTTCGCGGGCTACGAGTGGGTTGATGTGGCGCCGGAAGAACCGCATGCTGCGAATGCGCTGGCGGTGGGTGATGCGGTGATTTTTCCGGCGGCGTTTTCCAGCACGCGCGAGCGGATCGAAAAGTGCGGGTTCCGCGTGATCCCGCTGGACATTTCAGAACTGCAGAAGGCGGAGTCGGGGCTCACGTGTTCTTCCTTGATTTTTGAGGGATAGGGAGAGAATACCGGCGGAGAAAAACCGCAGGGCTGCGTCCGCCGCGGCGGGCAGGACCTGCGTTACATGAGAGGGGGCAAACGATGCATCGCCGATATCTTGTCGTGCTGGCGGGGCTGGTGATGGGATGGGCCATGGCGGCGGGGGCGCAGTCCGCGCCGGGACTGACGGTGATTCGCGCGGGGACGCTGATTGACGGGGCGAGCGATACGCCGGCGCACAATAAACTCATCTTTGTGCGCGGGCAACGGATTGAAAAAGTGGCGGACGCCGGAACATCGATTCCAGCCGAAGCGAAGGTGATTGATCTCTCGGCGGCGACGGTGCTGCCGGGGCTCATTGATTCGCACACGCACATTTTCCTGTGGGGGGAGGACCCGGCGAAGGGCGGGTACGACGCGAACATTTTGAAGGCTGGCATTGCGCTGCGGGCGGCGCGGGCGACGGTGGCGGTGAGGCGGGCGCTGGAGCAGGGGTTCACGACGCTGCGCGACCTGGAGACGGAAGGAGCGGGCTACGGCGACGTGGAAATTAAAGAGGCGATTGCCGAGGGAACGATTCCCGGGCCGCGGCTGTTCGTGGTGACGCGGGCCATCTCCACCACCGGAGGATACAACCTGGAGGGCTACGCTCCGGAACTGGTGATGCCGAAAGGCGTGCAGATCGTTGACGGGCCGGTGGAAGCGCGGAAGGCGGCGCGCGAACAACTGGACCATGGAGCGGATTGGATCAAAGTCTACATGACACACCGGTCGTGGCTCGACCGGCAGGGCAACCTGGT
>DATKNR010000045.1:0-59216 GCA_035541255.1 Patescibacteria group bacterium
CTCTCATGCAAACAGATTGTCCGCAGACTTCCTGAATACATCGAGGGTGAGATCGACGCGCAGCAGTACCGGCAGTTGAGCGCGCACGTGAAGAATTGCAGGCACTGCGGCGTAGTGTCCGACTCAGTGCGGAACACGATGGCGATATATCAGGACCGCAAGGTGCTCGAACTCGAGCCGGGACTGACGCAGAGCGTGCCGATGACGCCGCACGTGGGGAAATAGCCCGCCTGCTAGCGCCCGCGCAGGAATGGATTGGACTCGCGCTCCTCGCCGATACTGGTGACGGCGCCGTGTCCGGGATACACGCGCGTAGAGTCCGGCAAAGCCATGAGTTTGCTGTGAAGTGATTCCAGGATGGTTTTCAGGTCGCCGCCCCAGAGGTCCGTGCGTCCGATACTTCCCGCGAATAGAGTGTCCCCCGCCAGCAGCCAACCCGAATAACCCGGACCCGGCACCGGAGGAGACGATTCCTTCCGGGGAGCGCCACGGTCAAGCGGAATATAGAGCGAGACGCTGCCCGGGGTGTGTCCCGGGGTGTGCAGGATGCGGGCCGCGTAACCTCCCCAGCGCACGGTGTCGCCTTCATTCAGCTCCGAATCGACCGCCGTGAGCGGGGGCGGCGGCACGCCAAGCCATTCGGCCTGCTCCTCCATGCGCCGATAAAGCGGCAAATCGTGCGCATGCATCAGCACGGGCGCTGCAGTGGCTTCATGCAGGCGAGCGAGACCGCCGACGTGGTCGATGTGGGCGTGAGTGCTGAGGATGGCGCGAACATTCAATTCGCGGCTGCGAATGATTTCGAGGATGCGGTCAACCTCGTCGCCGGGGTCGACGACAATGGCATCGTGAGTCTCGCGATCTCCCAGAATGGAGCAATTGCACTGGAGCATTCCCACGGTCAGAACTTCGTGAATCAGGCGCTGCATGGATGGGGAGTATAGCACCGGCAATCCGATGAACTCGGCGGGTACGCCGCAGTGCGGGGCGTCATACCGCGGTGGCGCTGACTCTCGACGGCATCTGCTAAGATGAGCTGTGATTGCGTTGCGCATGGATACTCCCCTCCAATCAAAGCATGAGGCGCGGCACGCGCGGTTCCGCAATTATTTCGGCGTGGCGTTGCCGGCGGAATACGACGGGGCGGCGGCGGAGTGGCAGCGGGCGCGAGAATCGGTCGTCCTGTTCGACACGAGCTACCACGCCGCATTCACCCTCACAGGGCCGGACCGTGCGCGCTATCTAAATGCGGTGACGAGCGGAGACATCCGCGGCCTCACCCCTGGCCGTGGCACGCCGGGGCTCCTGCTGAACGCGCAGGGACACATCCTGGCGGAGCTGGACACGTTTGCGGAGGAAGAACGCTTCCTGCTGCTGTCACACGCGATGGTGGCAAGCCAGACATACGAAGCTCTGGACAAATTCATCATCATGGATGATTGCAGGCTAGCGGATGCGACGAGCGAATGGGCAACTTGCGCCGTGGAAGGGCCACGCGCCGGGGAGGTCCTTGCCACGGCGTGCCGCGCGCCGCTGGACACTCTTCCACTGTTCGGGCATCAAGCAGCGGAGATCGGCGGTGTGGCGTGTCGGGTGCTGCGGCGGTCGCATTTTGACCAGCAGGGAGCGGAGATTCTGGCGCCGCGGGCGGCCATCGGCAGGGTGTGGGACGCACTGGCGGGCGCGGTGAATTCGGCCGGAGGCGGGCCGGCTGGGTGGGACGCCATCAATGCATTGCGGATCGAGGCCGGCGTGCGCTGGTTCGGCAGCGATTTTGACGACAAGGTGATCCCGCACGAGGCGGGGTTGGACCAGACGCACATCAGCTACACGAAGGGCTGCTACACGGGACAGGAGATAGTGGAGCGGGTCCGTTCGCGGGGAAAATTGAACCGTTGGCTCGTGCGGCTGGAATTTACCGGCGAGGCGCCGCCTGAGCGGGGAACGAAGCTCGAGGCCTCCGGGAAGTCATGGGGCGAGGTAACAAGCTGCGCCTACTCCCCGGGGCGCAAGGCGTACATCGGGTTTGGCTACCTGCGGCGGGAGCAGGGCGCAGTGGGAACGGAACTGGCCTATGCGGGCGGGTTGGCACGGGTGGAGGAATCACCGGCCAGCCCGCCGAGGAATTACTTTCATCCGGCGTCGTGCGACTAAGAAACAGGGCCGCGGTGGCGGCCATCCACACAGTGGTAACCAAGAGACAAAGAAATCAGTCACAGAGGGCACGCAGAGATGTCGGCGAATGACTACTTGAGGTTGATGGCGCGGCGAAAGCTGCCACGGTCGGCGTCGATCTTTTTCTGTAGCTGCATGATTCCGTAAATCAGCATCTCGGGCCGCGGGGGACAGCCCGGAACGTATACGTCCACCGGAATCACCTGATTCACACCCTGCACGATTGCGTAGTTGTCGAATACACCGCCTGAGGTGGCGCACGCGCCCATGGAGATAACCCATTTCGGTTCGGGCATTTGGTCGTAGAGCAGTCGGATGACCGGCGCCATTTTCTGCGAAACGCGGCCGGCGATAATCATCAGATCCGACTGGCGCGGAGAACCGCGAAACACCTCGGAGCCGAAGCGGGCGATATCCCACCGCGAAGCGGACATGGACATCATCTCAATAGCGCAACACGCCAGTCCGAAGCTCATAGGCCAGATGGAGTTGCGGCGCGCCCAGTTGACGGCTAGATCGAGGGTGGAGAACAGAAAGCCCTGATCGGACAAGTCGGGTGTTTCGCGTCCTGGGCGTTCCAGCGTGACGTTGGGTCCGAGGGTGACGGCCATTTCGATCTCCAACGCTATTATGGCACAAACGGTACATGAGTGGACATCCGCGTTCCCCGACCCTTTCCGAATTCGTCGGCGCGGAGCCTGAAGGAGCCCGAATATTACGCCCCTGGTGTTTGACACATGCTGCTACCCCGCCGTAGGCTCTTCCCATAGACCCGATGGACCTGTTTGAAGAAATCGTAAGGCTGCGGCGCGCGGGCCAGCGGGCCGCACTCGCCACAATCGTGCATACAAACGGGTCGATTCCGAGCTACGAAAGTTCGCGAATGCTGGTGCGCGAGGACGGATCGATTGCGGGCACGGTAGGCGGGGGGTGCGTGGAGGCGGACGTGTGGGCGGCGGCGAAAGAGGTGCTGCGCACAGAGACGCCGCGGAAGATGACGTTCAGCCTGAACCACGAAGCGGGAAATGACAGCGGATTGATTTGCGGCGGAACGCTGGAGGTGTATGTGGAACCCATCCTGCCGCTGCCCATGCTTTATCTGTTCGGCGGCGGGCATGTGTCCACGGCGCTGGCGCGGGCGGCGCACCTGGCGGGATTCGGCATCGGAGTGGCTGACGACCGGGAGGCGTTTGCGAACGCGGAACGCTTCCCAATGGCGCAGGAGATCTACACGAGCTATGAGGCGGCGTTCGAAAAAATACGTCCGCATGCGGCCACGTTTCTTGTGATCGTGACGCGCGGGCACAAAGACGATATGGACGTGCTGCGCTGGGCCGTTGGCACCGACGCGCGGTATGTCGGAATGATCGGAAGCCGGCGGAAAGTTACGTCTGTGTACCGCGCGCTGGAGAAGGAGGGCGTGGCGCTCGAGCGGCTAGCGCGGGTATATGCTCCGATCGGGCTGGAGATCGGTGCGCTGACGCCGGAAGAAATCGCCCTCAGCATCGCGGCGGAACTGGTGGCGGTGCGGCGGAATTCCACTGGAGCGCACCACAAATCCATGCTACTCGAGACGGCCGTTACGGCGCGGAGCTGAAATGAAAACGCTCGCTGCCATCATATTGTGCGCCGGAGAATCGCGCCGGATGGGCCGGCCGAAGGCTCTGCTGGCCTGCCAGGGCACGACGTTCCTGGGCCATCTACTCCGCGTGACGGCACACCAGGCTATCGGAATTCGCCGCGTGGTGCTGGGCGCCGCAGCGGAGGAAATCCGGCGGGCTGCCGGGTTGGCGCCTGAGGTGGTGGTGGTGAACGAGGACTGGCAACGGGGCCAGCTCTCCTCGCTGCACGTGGGCATGCGCAGCCTGCCGAAGGACGGGACCGACGGGATGCTGATGTGCCCGGTGGACCATCCGTTGATTTCGCCGCAACTGGTGGACAAGCTTGTGAAAGCGTTTCGCGCGCAGGGGAAATTGATTGTCATGCCCACCTGGCAGGGCCATCGCGGGCATCCCGTAATCTTTGCGGCCAGCCTGTACCATGAACTGCTCACTGCTCCGGTGGAAGCAGGCGCGCGCGCCGTGGTGTGGGCGCATCAGGCCGACATCTACGAGATGCCAACCACGGAACAGGGCGTGATTCAGAACCTGGACGACCCGGAGACGCTGCGAACCGCAATGGGCGCCGGCGCGTAAGCCCGAAAAAATGAAATTCGAAATTCAGGCGCATCAGTCGGCGCAAGGCCCGGCCCTCACAGCGCCTCACGAGCTTCGCATTTTCAGCAGGGCGCGCAGGGCGTCGCACGCGAGCTCGGCGGCATGAAATGAGGCGGGAGCGAGCCCGCCGAGGCCTTCCGCTATCTGGCCAGGTGCGAGCGACGACAGTTCTGCCACCGATTTATCCCGTATCCACTCCGTGAGCCAGGAGCTGCAGGCAATCGCGGCGACGCAGCCGCGCGTTTTGAATCGCACGTCGGCCACACGCCCGCCTTCCACGCGTGCCGCGAGACGCAGCACGTCGCCACATACGGGATTGGATACTTCGACCACAGTAGTGGCGCCGGGCAACTCCCCGGCGTTCCGCGGGTTCTGGAAATGATCGAGCACGGCCGGGGAGTAAAGGGAACTCATCAGCTGGAGTATTTCAGAGGGCGGCGCGGCGTTCAACCCGGCAGGGTACAATGCCCGGCCATGGCAAGGCGCCAGCGAATTGTGTCGCTAGCACCGAGCGTCACTTTCATTTTGTGGGCAATCGGGACGCGGCGAGAGTTGGTGGGCGTATCGAAATGGTGTGCTGAGGTTGCGCCGGTGGGGCGATTGCCCCGGGTGGGAGACTGCTGGGCAGCGGACCCCGCGCCAATTGCGCGGCTGCGGCCGACATTGCTGATCGGCTCCGTGCCGTTCCAACCGGAGACTATGGCGCAATTGCTGACGATAGGAGCACCGCTCGTAGCCATGAACCCGCGGGGGCTGAATGATATTTACGGCGACATCGAACTGCTGGGGCGGATAACGGGACGGGTGGCAGCAGCGGCACGCGTCGTGCGAAACATGAGGCAAGACCTGGCACAAATTACAGCAGGAGCACGGAAGCATGCGAGAACGGCCGGCCGGTGGGTGTCTCAACCGCGAATCTATTGCGAAGCGTGGCCGAACCCGCGAATCAGTTCCCCGCCCTGGGTGGCGGAACTTGTGGAGATGGCAGGCGGAGTGCCCTGCGTGCCGGCAGGCCGGCGAATAAGCGACGAGCAGGTGGCCGCGGCGCGGCCCGACGTGATCGTGCTCGCGTGGACGGCGACGGGAAAGAAATCGGAACCGCGCCGCGCATTCGAAAATCCAGCCTGGAGTGCGGTTCCGGCGGTGCAACATGGGCGCGTGTTTGTGATCCGCGATGAATTGCTGAATACGCCCGCGCCCATTCTGGTGCGCGGCGCGCGCGAACTGGCGCGAGCGGTGCGCAGCGTGGTGCCATCGTGACGGTCCATCCGATTACCGTCGTAGCTGCACTCATCGAGCAGTGCGGACTGATCCTGATCTGCCAACGCCGCAAGGGAAGCCCGTTCGAGCTGAAATGGGAATTCCCAGGCGGGAAAGTGAAGCCGGGCGAGTCGCCGCAGCAGGCGCTCGAGCGCGAGCTCCAGGAAGAGCTGCAGGTGAGCGCGAAGATCGGACCGGAACTCTACCGCACGCGCCACCGCTATGCGGAGATGGATCGCGAGATTGAACTGATCTTCTTTGCCGCCACGCTGGGGCCGGAAACCATGATGAACCGCGCGTTTGAAACTATCGTATGGGCGGAACGAGCGCGCCTGCCTACCTACGATTTCCTCGAAGCAGACCGCGAATTGGTGGAGCGGCTGGCGAAAGCGAGACCCGAAATCCGAAAATAGAACACCGGCCGCGCAAACAATTCGCGCCCCGTTTTCGCTGCTTCGTCCTTCAAACCAACGAGCGGCCGCCATCTACGACGATTACCTGGCCGGTGACAAATTCGGCGGTGGCAAGATAGAGCACGGCCTGCGCGATATCGTCGCCAGTGCCGGTCCGGTGCAACGGGACGCGGCGGATGTAGTCCTCGTCGGGCGGCTCGCCCTCGAATTGAATCGTACCGGGAGCAACGCTATTCACCATGATCTCGGGAGCCAGTGCGCGCGCCAGGCAGCGCGTGAGCATGATGGAGCCAGCCTTCGATACGCAATAATGCGTGTAGCCGGGCCAGGCCAGCAGGCCGCCCAGCGACGAGAGATTAATTATGCGTCCGCGGCCCTGGCGTTGCATCAATGGCACGGCGGCCTGGGCGCACAGGAATTGGGACTTCAAATTGGTGGCCAGAATTCCGTCCCACTGTTCGTCCGTCAGTTGCTCGAAGGGAACGTGGAAGAAGGCTCCGGCATTGTTCACCAGAATATCGAGCCGGCCAAAACGAGATTCGACCTCGGCGAAGAGTCTCTTCACTTCCGCGCGGCGCGTGACGTCGGCCCGAAGCGCGAGACTGCGGCGGCCGATGGCCGTGATCTCCGCGGCGGTCTGCTCCGCAGCGGCGGCGGAACGGCTGTAATTTACGGCGACATCCGCACCCTGGCGCGCGAGGGCTAGAGCGATGGAACGGCCGATGCGCTTCCCTGCCCCGGTAACGAGGGCGACTTGGCCGTTTAGCGTTGGGCTCGACATGAGTGCCGGACAACCGAAGGCCGGCCGGAGGCCGGCGCTACGAAAGGGTCATAGCCAGATCGACCAGCGTGCGAACTGCCACACCGGTGGGGCCCTTTGCGGCCCAAGGCTTCTGCTCGTCCAGCCAGGCCGTCCCCGCGATGTCCAGATGGACCCAGGGAGTATCGTCGGTAAATTCACGAATAAACGCTGCGCCGATACTGGCGCCGCCTCCGCGGCCGCTGGAGATGTTCTGAATGTCTGCGATGGTGCTCTTGATCATGTCGCGGTATTCGTCATCGAGCGGCATGGGCCACATTTTTTCACCGGCGCGGCGGGCACTAGCGAGCACACATTCTTCGAATTCCTGATTATTCGTAAAGACGCCGGCGTTGACGTTCGAAAGCGCTACAACTATCGCGCCGGTGAGCGTGGCGGCGTCCACCAAGTGTGTGCAGCCGAGCTTCTTCGCGTAGGTTACGCCATCGGCGAGGATCAGGCGTCCCTCCGCATCCGTATTCAGCACCTCGATGGACTTTCCGGACATGGCAAACTGCACGTCGCCGGGCTTCTGCGCCTTGCCTCCGGGCATATTTTCCGTGGCCGGAATTACGGCGATCACTTTAATCGAAGGCTTGAGCGACGAGAGGGCTTTCATAGCGCCGAGCATGGCCGCGCCACCCGCCATGTCGTACTTCATCTTATCCATGCCGTCGGACGGTTTGATGGAAATGCCTCCAGTATCGAAGGTGACGGCTTTGCCGACCAGGCCGAGAACAGGAGCGCCGGGCTTCAGGTTCCCGGGAGTGTAGGTGACGACGATCAGCCGCGGCGGCTCAATGGAGCCCTGGGCAACGCTGAGGAGCGCGCCCATCTTCAGTTCAGTGATGCGCTTCTCGTCGAGGATGTCCACGGCGAGGCCAGATTCGCGGGCCATGACCTCGGCGCGCTCGGCAAGAATGCGCGGCGTGAGGCGGTTGGAGGGCTCGTTGACCAGAGTGCGGGTGAAGTTTTGCCCCTCGGCGATCACGCGGCCGCGCTCCATACCCTGCTCCAGCTCGCGAGCGGAAGCGCCCTCGGAGCCCGCGATCGCGGCGATTTCGACCGCCTTGCCATTCTTCTTTTCCGTCTTGTAAAAATCGGAGTCGAACGAAGCGAGAAGCAGGCCCTCCGCCGCCGTCTCTGCTCCAGGGGCGTTGCGCTCACCTTCGCGAAGAAGAAACGTCATACGGGTGACTGACTTGGCGCGCAACCACCGCAGCGCCGTCCCGGCAACCCTGCGGAGAATTGTGCCGTCGAACTTTTCGGGCTTCCCGGCACCCACGAGGAGCAGCCGTCCCGCGGCCAGTCCCGGCGGATCATGAACAAGCGTAGTTTCCATGGCTTTTCCGGTCATTTCGCCGCTTGTGGCCAGGCGTTTCAACCGGCCCCCCATAGCCTGATCCAGCGTGGCCAGGGCACCGTCAATGCGATCCTCCTTCTCGAAAATGTAAGTCACCAGAACGGGGGCGTCTATCTGGGCTGCGGGCCGGGAATCAAAGGAAAGTTGCATGGGGATCGAATCTCTCCTCAGAAACGGGTTTTGTACTCATGAATCGCCTGCGCCGCTTCGCGGCGTTCCTCGCGCTCACGGATGGTGGCGCGGCGATCCCATTCTTTCTTGCCCCGGGCGAGCGCAATCTCACACTTCACCCGGTTTCCCTTCAAATACAGCCGGAGCGCCACCAGCGCCAGGCCCTTTTGTTGCACCTTGCCTGCGAGCTTTTCGATCTCGCGGCGATGCAGCAGAAGCTTGCGATCGCGGAGCGGCGTGTGGTTCCAGTGTCCTCCCGGGGAGTACTCCGGAATGTGACAGTTCACCAGCCAGCACTCGCTACCCCTGACCATCACGTGGGAGTCGCGCAGTCCGGCCTTGCCCGCGCGCACGGATTTCACTTCCGTGCCGCTGAGTGCGATGCCGGTTTCGTAGCGCTCCAGGATATGGTAATGGAACGAAGCCTGGCGGTTTGTAGTCAGCGTCCGCTCGGCCGCGCCCTCAGCGGATTTTCGCGCGGTGGTCACAACCGGAACATGATATCCGGGGGTTTCCCAATGCAGCAAGCCCGGGAAGGCAGCTTGCTGGCCGCATACCCGGATGCTAGAGTGGGAATTTGATGCGGACCGCCGGAGGATTCATGCCCCGATGCCTGCGGATTGCCCTCCTGATCCCAGTCACACTGCTTCTGGCCGGATGTCCGAAGGGGCACGACGAATTCTCGCAGGGGCAAAAAGCGGAGGACATCCAAGACTGGGATACGGCGCTGGTGCACTACCAGCGGGCGCTCAACGCGGACCCCGCGAATATCGAGTACAAACTGAAAGTATCGCAAATCCGATTCGAGACCGCTGAATTCCACGTGCGCGAAGGATTGAAGCAGCGCGACAAGGGCGAGCTGAAGATCGCCCTGGCGGAATTCGAAAAGGCCATGGCCATCGATCCCTCCGTCCCCGCGGCGGCGCAAGAGGCCCGTAAAACGCTGGACATGCTGGCCGGCAAGCCAGGCCTGCCCGGCGCACCGCCGCCGACCGGGGAGATGATCCCGGGACTCGACGAATCGCAGTTGATGCAGCTTCCGCCGGAACTGAAGCCGCTGTCGCGTGAACCCATTAATCTGAAGATGTCCAACGACGCGCGCATCGTCTACGAGACGCTGGCCAAACTGGCAGGATTGACCGTGATCTTCGACCCCGACCTTCAGTCGCGCCGCATTACCACGGACCTGGTGAACGTAACGCTCGAGCAAGCACTGGACGTGGTGGCACTGGAGAGCAAGACATTCTGGAAAGCGGTAACGTCCAACATTATTTTCGTCATCCCGGACCAGGCGCAGAAGCGGAAGGACTACGACGATTACATCGTAAAAACATTCTACCTTTCCAATACGGTCCAGCCGCAGGAGCTGACGGAAATTGTAGCCGGCCTGCGGCAAATTGCCGACCTGCACCGGATTCAACCAATTACGAGCCAGAACGCGATCGTCATCCGCGACACGCCTGACAAACTGGCGCTGGTGGAGAAAATCCTGCGCGACGTGGACCGGGCAAAACCGGAAGTGGTAGTGCAGGTGTCGATTCTACAGGCCGTTTCCAACCGGGCCCGAGATCTGGGAATCACGCCCGGATCGAGCGCGGTACTGAGCTTCACCCCAAACAACTCGACATCATCCAGCAGCAGTGGAAGCAGCACATCGGGAACGAGCAGCACCACGCTTCCCTCCATCCCGCTCAGCGAGCTCCCTCTGACGGCCGCGGATTACAGCCTGACGCTGCCGGGAGCCACTGCAATGGCGCTGATTACGGACAGCACCACAAAAATCATCGACAACCCGGAGATCCGCGTCGTCGATGGCCAATCGGCGAAGCTGCGCGTGGGCGACCGCGTGCCTATCGCCACGGGCAGCTTTCAGGCCGGCCTGGGCGCCACGAGCACGGCGGGTGTCATCAACCCCCTCGTCAACACGCAGTTTCAGTATCAGGATGTGGGCGTGAACATCGACATCACCCCGCGCATCCACCTGAACCGCGAGGTCAGCCTGAAGGTTGTGGTCGAGGTCTCCTCCGTCACCGGGAGCGTGAATATCGGCGGCATCAACCAGCCGATCATCAGTCAGCGGAAGATCGAACACGACGTACGGCTAAAGGAAGGCGAAGTGAGCGTGCTCGGCGGGCTCTTTGAGAGGACACAACAGAAGACAGTGACAGGCTGGCCGGGCTTCGACAAAATTCCATTCCTCCGCTATTTCTTCACGGGTGAGAGTCTCACAAACGAGAATTCGGAGATCCTAATTGTTCTCCGGCCGCACATCGTGCGTTTACCGGAGTTGTCCGCGGAGAACCTGCGAAGTCTGAGTACCGGCACGGATACGAACATCCAGGTAAGGAGAGAGGAAACGCCTCAGTCTGCCTCGGCTCCAGCGCAGTCGCGACCCACCGCCGCCCCCGAAGGGCAACCCCAGCCGGCGGGACCAGTGGGCGCACCTACTCCGCAGCAGCCTGCGACTCCGGGATCTCAGCCCGCTCAGCAGGCTGGAGCGCCGGCTGCCGGATTCGAGGACCATCCGGCAAAGCTACGCTTCGAGCCTGCCACCGTTTCGGTAAAGGCCGGCGAAACCACGACGATCAGTCTGGTGGTGGAGGACGCGAAGGACATTTATTCGTTGCCGGTGCTCATTGCATTCAACCCCAATGTGGTGATGGTGGAAGACGTCCGGCAGGGCGGATTCCTTTCCGGCGGGACGCAGCCGGTGGCGCTGGTCCAGCGTGTGGACAAGGAGAAAGGCCAGGCGATCATCAGTGCCTCGCGGCCGCCTAACACAGGTGGTGTGAGCGGGACGGGCACCATACTGGGAATCGTGGTGCGTGCAGTGGCAAAAGGCAGCTCCACGCTCAGCATCGTGCAGGTGATGGCGCGCGATTCGCATCAGAAGCCGGTACCGATGGTCTCCACCGAAGCCAGCATCCAAGTGCAGTAGGTAGCCCGCAACGCCATGAAAGTCAGAGCAAAGCGAGCCAGTCCTCCCCTGCCGGCGGCACTGCGCCGAGAAGTCCGACGGCGGTCCGAAGCAGGGATGACGCTGATTGAGTTGATCGTCGCCACGGGCATCCTGGTCATCCTGGCAGGAGCCGCGCTCCCCTACGCACGCGCCACGGTACGAGCGGCGAAAGAGGCGGAATTGCGGCGCGATCTGAGGGAGATGCGCGACGCAATCGACCGGTACAAGGATGCCGCGGACAAAAACCAAATCCGCGTCTCGGCGGACTCGGAAGGCTATCCGCCGGACCTGGAAACTCTGGTGAAGGGAGTGGCGCTGGCCAGCGTTGGCGGAAGTCAGACGCAGAAGCGTATCCGCTTCTTGCGGCGGATTCCGGTGGACCCGATGACGGGCCGCCCGGACTGGGGGCTGAGGTCAGTGCAGGACGATCTCGATTCGACCTCCTGGGGCGGGCAGAACGTGTTTGACGTGTATTCACGCTCCACAGATACGGCAACCGACGGGACGAAATACTCGGACTGGTAATATCCGTGCCCTACTCGCAGCACACACCGGCTACTCGGCGCAGCGAAGCGGGGTTCACGCTGCTCGAACTGATGGTGGTGATTGCCATCATGTCCATCTTGATGGGAATCGCGGCCGGGCTGTATAACCGTTCGATTACGCGCTCCAAGGAAGCCGCGCTGAAGCAAGACCTGTTCACCATGCGACAGGCCATCAACCAGTTCACGCTGGACAAAGAACGCGCGCCCACATCGCTCGACGAACTGGTGAGCGCCGAGTACCTGCGCATGGTTCCCGTCGACCCGATGACGAATCAGAAGGACTGGGTGCCGCAGTATGAGGATGTTGTGCTGAGCCCGGACCAGACTGGCACGGGAATCACCGACGTCCATTCCGGCTCGGACCAGGTGTCGCCCTTTGAAGGAACGCCCTACAGCAGCTGGTAACGCTCCGCTGCTGCCATCCGCAGCACTGCCCCCCTCAAGACGACTGACAGAGCAGCCATCGTTCTATTGTGATTCAGAGCCACGTTTGGTCGTATGCTATGCCGATGATGAGGAAGCTCATTGCCATCGCCGCAGCTCTGTGGATTGCAAAGCTCGCGACTGCCCAGAACGCAAATCCTAAGCCTCGCCCGCGGGCCCCAGAAGTGGGTCTCAAGGTCGGCATTTTGTCAGCCGGTCCGCTCGATGCAATCACAGATGTGAACGGCGTCGAAGTGGGGCAGACGACCATCATTCGGGGTGACAACATACGTACTGGAGTGACCGCGATTGTTCCACATCCGGGGAATCTATATCGCGAGAAAGTGCCCGGCGCTGTTTTCGTTGGCAATGCTTTCGGAAAGCTCGCGGGATCCACACAGATTGAGGAGTTGGGCGAAATCGAAACGCCTATTCTGTTGACCTCCACCCTTAGCGTGCCGCGCGTGGCGGACGCCGTAATCACGTACATGCTGGCACTGCCGGGAAACGAAGAGGTGCGGTCCATCAACCCTGTCGTCGGCGAGACGAATGACGGATACCTAAACGATATTCGCGGCCGCCACCTCACGCCCGACGACGTCTACTCGGCTATTAAGAACGCCAAGGACGGACCGGTGGAAGAAGGGGATGTCGGCGCAGGCACCGGAACCGTGGCCTTCGGATGGAAAGGCGGAATCGGGACGTCATCTCGACGCCTACCGGCCGCGATGGGCGGTTACACGGTGGGTGTCCTCGTCCAGACAAACTTTGGCGGGGTGCTAACCATCGGGGGTGCCCCGGTAGGCCAGGAACTAGGCCAGTACTACCTCCGCAAAGAACTCGACGAGGCCGGCAGCAGCAAGGACAAGGCGGACGGATCCTGCATGGTCGTCCTGGCCACGGATGCGCCTCTCGACGCGCGCAACCTCAAGCGGCTTGGCGCACGCGCCTGGCTGGGAATCGCCCGGACGGGAAGTTCGGCCTCGAATGGAAGCGGGGATTACGTGATCGCCTTCTCGTCCGCGCCGGGTGTGCGAATCCATTTCCAAGCCGGATCGTTAACGCGTAACGTGGAAGTCCTCGTGAACGATGCAATGTCTCCTCTGTTCGAAGCCGCGATCGAAGCCACCGAGGAAGCGGTGTACAACTCGATGTTCAAGGCCACCACCATGACTGGCAACGGGCACACGGTAGAGGCTCTGCCGATTCAAAAGACGCTGGAGATCCTCAGAGAACACCGGGTGATCAAGTAAGGGATCGCTGTTTTGGGCTCGATTACGGATCAGAAGCCCTCGGGAGAAGAATGACTCTTAGTAATCGGTGATCGGAGTCCACGAATTGTCGGGGTTGAAGCGCTCCATTTTAATGAATTCCGCGAGAGTGTTCGGGCCGAGATCCTTCTCGTACACAACTCCATCCTGGCTGACGATGAAGGTCTTCAGTCCCGACTCCCCGTACTCAGCGGGCGCGGCGACGAGTGCAAAGCCCCCAATCATGAGCCCCTTCACCACGTAGTCCATTTGACCGAGGGGCGCGGCCGGGCCCTGGGCTTTTAGAATCTTGAAAAAATAGCCGTGGTAGGGCTCGGCGCCGGTGGTATAGCCCTGTTCGATTGCGCGGGCTATCTTTTCACCGATTGGGCCGCCCCAGCTTCCATCGGGATTCTGCCAGGCCAATCCGTCCTGTTTGCCGGGAGTGCTCACAATGCGCTGCGCGTACTGAGTAGCGTCGTAACCGTCGCGCACCTTGTAGGCATACTCGTATTGCGCTTCCACGTACCCCCTGCAGATGTCGATGGCGTCCAGTTCATTGCTGCCGATGCGGCGATTGAATAGTTCCTGGCGGCCTGCCACCGCGTCGAAATACCACTTCCCCCCTGCCTTCACGATTGGCACGGGAAACGGCCAGTCTTCGCTGCCCACGATCAGGAAGGCCCGGTTGGACCGCTCCGGGTTCACAGAGACGGTCTTCTTCACGCGGGCCTCCGCGGCAAAGTCCAGTGCGCGCTGCCTGTCTTGCGGATATTCGCCGGTAAGAACGATATCATCGCCTTCTGGTCCAAAGATTTCTGCGAGCGTGCCCACATCAAATTTACCCGCCGCCGCAAGGAGCGCGTCGGCAGCGTCTTGCGGCGAGCTGAATGCCTTGGCCCCATTTGGGACCCGGGAGGAAGTCGCGGCGGACGGGGCGGCCGTTGTTGCTGCTTGGTGGCCAACAGCCGGCGTGGACATCGCTAGAGCCACGCACGCAACCACGCCCGAGGCCAGAAGGATCTTCGAAAACTTTCGCATTGAAGAGATTGAATTCATCTGGGTTCTCCCGTGATCTTGCTTTTCCGCACTGGCCCTCTACCTTCTCCGGCCCCCGCCGCCACGAGCTCCGCCGCCTCGAGAACCCATGCTGGAGGCTCCACGGCTAGCGCTGGAACGCGCGCTGGACCCGCTGTAGCTTCTGGAGCCCCGAGAGCCTCCGCCGAAGGCATCACGGTTCCCACCTCCGCTTCGTGAAAGATCCCGGCCCCCGATGCTATTCGGTCCCCTGGAACTTGGCCGACTGCCCGAGGAGATGCCTCCACTCGGCCGGGTACTCGCGCCGGGACCGCGCGCTCCGCCCAGCCCGGCACCGACCGAAGGCTGGCTCACCCTGCCGCCTTGCCGGCTGAGTTGCTGCCGCGCGCTGGACTGTCGATTGGCGAGTGAATCTCCCCGTGTGGTGCCCCCAAACCTGTCCGCCGTGGCCCGGTCGCGATAGGGAGCACCGCCACGATGCTGTGGATTGTGCTTCCAGTTGCCTTCTCCCCGACCTCCGCCCGGGCCCCCACGCTCGCCGCCCCGGGACGGCAGTTGCGACGGACGATTACCACCGCCGATGTTTGAGTTGCGGTTGAAATTGTTGTTGTTATTGATGGTGATGTTGTTGTTTCCCCAGCCGCAGCCCCAGCCACCGCCCCACCACGCACCGAGCGCCAGTCCAACGCCGAACGAGATCGCCAAACCTGCAGCGTAGTATCCGGGGTAATACGGGTAGTAGGGATAGGGGTAAATCGGAGCACCCCACACGACCATCGGATCGTAAGCAGGCACGTACAGAACTTCCGGATTCGATTGCTCAATCACAATCACGCTCTTGCTCTCGACCACTCTGGTTTCCACTTTCTGCTGTTCTGTCGATTTCAGGTTGCCTCTGTCTTCAGCCTTCTTGCGCATCCGCTGCACCGCGTCCATCACGTCGCTCTGCTGCGCGAGAAAGGCATTGCCCAGGTCGGTCGTCCACTGTATGTCATCGGCCAGGCGCTTCACCACGTCCGGGAGTCCGGCCAGCGCCTGAATGCTGGGATCCCAAGGCTGCTTTGCGACTGCATCGGCTAGGGCCTGATCCTTCAGTCCCGGATTCTTCGCCAACCACTGCTGCAGCTGGTAAAGCTCAAGGGGATAAGTGGATGCGACTAGGACCTGCGCGAGCAACGTATCGGGATACAGCGCAATGGGAGCGACGAGCGAGTCCAACTGATCTGGAGGAAGCCGTGTAGCCTGGCCTTGCGTAGGAGGTTCCTGCGCGGCCCGGGTCGATGAGCCGTAGGCGACGACATCGCCCGGCAGCAGTGCAATACTGCAGGCAGTCGCCACCAGGGTTCGGAAAGCCGTACTCCAAAACTTATGAGTGGTAATCATGGCTGCCTCTGCTCTTCCTTGACGCACACTGGACCAGGGCGGGCAGGTGGAAGAACACGCGCGCTCCATTACTGAGGCGTCCAGACAGCGCAAATCTTCAATCCCACGCTAAGAAGGCGGGCACTGCGGGGCCACTGGCAAAAGTTACAGGAAGGATCTCCTGCCGAAGGCCCGGGGAGAGAATGCTGCCGGACGGGATCCGAGTGGCCGAGAGGAAAGTGGAAGGGCGCTTCAGGGATTTTCCCCAAAGCGCCCGTGGTTGCGGGGGCTGGATTTGAACCAGCGACCTCCGGGTTATGAGCCCGACGAGCTACCAGGCTGCTCCACCCCGCGACAAATGCATTGTAACGTAGCCACACAGATGCGTCAATTTTCGACGGCAACATGCGTGGAATGCGTGCACTCATGCCCTCGCTCGCAAGAGCGTTGACAGAGTACGGCGGGTGGTCTATCTAGCGGATATGACACCGGAACCGATTCTCGACCTCGCCCATCTGGCACACCTGGAATTGCTGACTCCAAAGCCCGTTGAAAGCCTGAAGTTTTTTACCGGCGTACTGGGCATGACGGAGAGCGCACGCGAGGGCAATTCCGTCTATCTGCGCGCCTACGATGACTACGAGCGATATTCGCTGAAACTCACGGCTGCGAAGCTGCCGGGGATGGGGCACGTGGCCTATCGCACGCGCAGTCCGCAGGCGCTCGAAAGGCGCGTGGCCGCGCTCAAAGGCACGGAATTCGAATTCGGCTGGGGTGAGAGCGATCTGACCCATGGTCCGGCTTTCTATTGCCGCGACCCCGACAATCACCGCATCGAGCTGTATTACGAGACACAGTGGTACGAGGCGCCGCCCGAACTGCGCCCCGCGCTAAAGAACCAGGCCCAGAAATTTCCCGCGCGCGGCGTAAACGTCCGGCGACTGGACCACTGGAACGGGCTGGCGGCGGAAATCGAGCCGAATCGGCGGTTCTACGAAACTTACCTGGGCTTCAGGCTGACCGAGCAGATCGTGCTCGACGATGGCTCGGAAGCAGCCATGTGGATGACGTGCACGAACAAGAGCTACGATTTTGCCTTTACACGCGACCACACGGGAGCGCACGCGCGGTTCCACCACCTGACGTATGCAGTTAACAGCCGCGAGGAGGTGCTGCTCGCCGCGGACATCTGCCTGGAAAACGGCGTCTACATTGAGACAGGTCCTCACAAGCACGCCATCCAACAGACGTTTTTCCTGTACGTCTACGAGCCGGGCGGCAATCGCGTGGAAGTGGCCAACGCCGGTGCGCGGTTGATCCTGGCGCCCGACTGGAAGCCCATCCGCTGGTCGGAGGCGGAGAGGAAAAAGGGCCAGGCCTGGGGATTGAAGACCATCGAATCGTTCCACACCTACGGAACGCCACCCGTTGAACCGAAGAACTGATCGGCCAGGTTGCAAGACGGAATTGGCACCGAAACCAGCTCGTGCAACGAGGCGCGGCGCTTCAGCTTTAATACTTCCAGGAAGTCAGGTCCGCGCCCGGCGGGGCCGTTTTCTCGATCCGCGCCAATATCTTCGACAGGTACATCGTGTTGTAGTGCAGCCGCGAAAGATAGTTCGGCAGATTCGGATCACCGTTCCAGCAGTGTTCCGCGCGGTCACCGTATTTCACTTCACCCTCGTAGGGCGGATCGTTGGTCGATTTGAGAAAATCCTCCAGATAGTAGACGGCGCTGTTCAAGAAATATGTGTCGGCGCTTCCGCAATAGACGTGCAGTTTGCCGCGAAGCTTCGGACCCAGAGTGGACCAATTGCGCTGGAGGATGGCGGTGAGGTCGAAATGCTCTTTCCAGTAGGCTGCGACCTCGGCATCGATCTCTCCGGTTTCCTTGTCGAAAATGGGCTGAGGGTAGCCGTCCTTCCCCAGAGGCCCAAAGACGGCCTGCCAGATGTCGAACTGCTCGCCGGAACGCGCACGGGAGCCGAGTGCCAGTTCGTACTGATTCATACCTTTCACCGTGGCGAGCGTGTGGCCCAGGTAGTCGCGCATGGCCGGTTGCAGGATGCGCGTGTGCGCTCCTTCCCGATAGAAGGCGTTCTTGTCCTGATACAAATTAATCGTCGTATAGGCGTGAAAGTCCACCGGGTCCGGGCAGGCAATAAACGCGCCGTTGTAATGGTCCGGATAGAACACCTGCACGGCCATTGCTTCCCAACCGCCGGTCGAGCCGCCATACACAAACCGGGCCCAGCCTTGGCCGATGGCGCGAAACTTCTGTTCGATGGCGGGGATCAGTTCGGTTTCGATCGCGTCGCCGTAAGGCCCCAGATTTGCCGAATTGACGGCGTAGGAATCGTCGTAATACGGGTTGGCGTGATTCAACTGGGCCACGAGGTAGCGAGGGAAATCCGGCGACGTCCACTGCTTGTAGAACTTCCAGGCTTCCTCCTGCTGGACACGGTTGTAGCCGGAAATGTGGAACCGCTCGCTGTAATCGGGCCTTAGATCGGGATCGGGAGGCGTGGTGCGGAATCCCCCAAAATCAGGATTGAAGTGGTCCTCAAAAATCATCAGCGGAAAGCGAGCCTCCGGGTGCGCGTCGAAACCTTCCGGCACCAGGATATTGGCGCTCAGGTATATGGGCCGGCCCCAGAATTCGGTGAGCAGCCGGCTCTGGATGCGGATGTGGCGGATGTACGGCGTATCGGGCGGATCGGGGATAGGCGGAATTTCCTTATCGAGCTGAATCGAAAATGACTCGCCCGGCTTGCTTATCACGATTTTTCGAGGTGCAGAGTAGAGATTCCCTGGCGCGAGATTCCAGTGCTGACCCTCGCCGCGGTCCATGGGAAGTTTCACCGTATGCCCATCAGCGCGGTGAAACGTCTCATAGCGATGCAAAACCACCTGGACGATGTACTCTCCACGCGGAACATCGCGGAGATGGCGCACGGGGTAACCGTACGCGGCATCGTCTACCACCACAGACTGGCCAGGGGCCATGCCATCCACATCCACGCCGAACACCATCTGCGAGCGCGGTGTGTCGTTGATTTGCATGCGCGGCTCTTCTGTGGGATCGGTGGAAAGCAGCAGAAGGACTCTCCCATCGAGCGGCTGAGCGCTGCGCTCCTGGGAAAACGACACGACGAAGCGCGGAGCGTCGCCTGAGGCTGCCGCCACAGACCAACTCAAAACGGCCCCGAGCGAAATCAAGACCAATCCCGAAGTCACCGCTCGCGGAACTCCCATACCCGGCCCTCCTCGATCTGCCGACATTCCGTACGGCGGGCTGATTATATCCAGAATCTGGAGCCGGACAGGTACCGGCGGCGGGGCCGGAGCCAACCGGCCGGCGGGTTGTTCCCTCGCCACCTTCAAGCTTATGCGCGGTGGGCAACTCCCAAGCGCTATCGTATGATGCCCTATCCGATTTTCGGGCATCGGAGGAGAACTGCGCCGCCGCGAGGGCCGCGAAGCGCGGGCGTGCGGGGAAAGGAGGTGCGCATGGGCGAAGCGGAACAGGAAATGGAAATTGCGCACGTCCTTTGCGTGCAAATCATGGAATTTCCCGCGCTGCCCATCAATGAGCAGACCGCCGCTCTGCAGTGTCTCTCCGCCGCCGTGAACGGGGTGTCCGCGATTCAATCGGCGCAGCGGAATCAGCAGCTTATCGGCCTTGCCTCGGGCGACGGCATGTCGCTCGCGTTCTTTGGAAGCCCCGAGGCGCCTCTTCGCTCCGCCATCGCCATCTTCGAAGTGGTTCGGAACACCCCGCTCGTCCACAGACTGCGCATGGGAATTCACAGTGGTCCCGTGTTCCGCCTCCGCGATATGCAGGGGAAAGAAAGCGTCGGGGGCGGAGGACTGACCACGGCCCAGCGTGTGATGGAATGCGGCGATGCGGGCCACATTCTCCTCTCCGGCGCGATTGCCGAAGTGCTCGCCGAGCACACGCGGTGGAAGCCCTCGCTCATGGATTTGGGCAGCCTGGAGTTGAAGCCCGGCTCTGCGGTACGGCTATACAACTTCAAGAATGAAGAAGTGGGGAACGCCGAGGTCCCCACATCGGTCCGGACGGGCCGCAAGACCCCGAGCGGTGTGGGAGAGCCGACACTGGAGACGCCCCCTCCATCTGGGACGGCTGCGGCGACCGTCGTTTCCGCGGCGACTCCGCCTCGAATCATTCCGGAGCTATACACCGGCTCGGCGCTGGGCGAGTACGAGATTCTGGGCGAAGTGGGCGCAGGCGGAATCGGCAAGGTTTACAAAGCGCGGCATACGATTTCGCAGCGCTTGGAGGCCTTGAAAGTTCTCCAGCAGGACCAACTCGGCACGCCCGACATGGTGGAGCGGTTTGTTCGCGAAATCCGCGTGCTGGCGAGCCTGAGTCATCCCAACATCGCCGCTCTGCATACCGCGTTCCGTCACGAAGACCGCCTGGTGATGGTGATGGAATACGTGGAGGGCGCGGCTCTGAGCAGCGAGTGTGCGGCCGGGCGCGTCACAATCGCGCAGGCGGCGGAATACGTGCGGCAGGTGCTCCACGCGCTGGTGTATGCCCACGAGCGCGGTGTGATCCATCGTGACATCAAACCTTCGAACATCATCATCCTCTCGGGCGAAAGGCCGATTGCTAAGCTTCTGGACTTTGGGCTTGCGGTCAGTGGCCGCGACGCGTCGTTCACCGCATCCGGAACGATTCTCGGGTCGCTCTATTACATGTCGCCGGAGCAGGTGCGCGGTGCGCGAGTGGACGCGCGCTCCGACCTGTACTCTCTGGGAGTAACGCTCTACGAAATGGTTTCCGGGCGGAGGCCGTTCGAGGGCTCCAGCCAGTACGAGATCATGGACGGCCACCTGCGCCAGCAGCCCGTACCGGTGAATGAGCTGAATCCGAACGTTTCCATTCCGCTGGCCGGGGTGATCCTGAAATCGATGGTGAAAGACCCGCGAGGACGTTTCCAGACGGCCACAGACTTCCTGCACGCGCTGGAAGCAGCCATCGGAACGGGCGCCATTGCCGCGACAGCGGATCCTGCCGCAGCCACGATGCCCGTCCCCGCTGCCGGGGGCGCCCCAGGGACTGGCACCGGATCCGGCCGCAGCAGGAGCGGCGACTGGGTTACGCCCGCGCTCGTGCAGGAGACTGCTCGCATTCTGGCCGAGTTCATCGGCCCGATCGCGCACATCATTGTGGAGCGGACTGCGACGCACTGCCGCGACGTGGAGGAGCTTTATGCCGCGCTCGCGCTGGAGATTGAATCACCCGCGGACCGTGCGCGATTTCTCGCCTCAAGGCCCAAGCGAAAGTTGTAGCTTCCGGGAAAGGTCAGCCCCTCAATAGTTTCAGAGCCTTCACCAGGCTTACGAACATGCGGTTGAACGATTGCGTGAGACCCGCAATCTCGTCTCTCCCTCTGACGGGCAGCTCGGTCAGGTCCACTTCGCCCCGACTGATCCGGTCTGCCGTGGCGGCCAGGCGGCGCACCGGCCGGACGACGATGAAGTACAGCGACAGGTCGATTGCGACGAGCGTGAGAACGAAAATGCCCACCAGGTTCAGCATCAAGGTGCGGAAGGCCTTGTCCGCGATCTGCACCGGCACGCGCATAGGCACGGACACAATCTGCGCGCCGACAATTTCATTCAGCTTCCAGCCGTAGCCATTCACAGGGCCGTAGGTCTTCACCACCATCGGCATGGCCGTATCTGCAGTGCCATGACAGCCGAGGCATTCGTCTGCCACCGCGATCGGGTGCGCCAGGTAAAGTGACCTGCCGGTGGGCGTGTCGCGTTCGCCCACAATCTCCTTTTCACCGAGATGATTCCGAAAATGCTCGATGAGGTCCGATTCCCAATCCACGGCCCGGTCGCGCAGGTTCATGGGATTGAGCGCCGCTTCCTTGTAAGCGTAGTCAGGGTATTGCTTGCTGAGTCCAGCGAAGATTCTGGTGGCACTATAAAAAGGGATAGTCTGCGGCAGAAATTTTTCGGAGGCGTCGGAACTGTCCAGAAGTAGCGGCTCAAGTTCCGTGGCGGTGTAATCGCGCATCGCCAGCGCGCTCTGCGCCATCAGCTGGGCCTGCTGCAGCACGTGGGCGCGCGCGTCGTCCATGAGAAAGTTGTAGGCCAGCCGGGAGACCAGCAGCAGCCCCGAGCCGAACAGCAGCACCAGGATCAGATTGAACTTCAGCAGGATTTTCACGCCCGCCCTCAATTCCGCGCCATCGGAAGCCGCAATTCCGAGCGCCGATGCGCCTGCGAATGGTGGAAGATGTTACTCCCAGGAAGAGGGCAGTCAACCGCGGCGACGGCGCGGCGCCAAGGAACAGACACCTCCGCGCTGGATTACAGGCTGGCAACGCCGGCCCCCTGCTGCCGGCTATTCTTCTTCCGCGGCTTACTCTTCCAGAGTGGAAACGTCGCCGACTTCCTGCCCTAGTTCCTGGGCCTTCAGCAAGCGGCGCATGATTTTTCCGCTGCGCGTTTTCGGCAGCTTTTCCACCACGCTGATTTCGGCAGGCACTCCGATGGCGCCGAGAGTGTTCCTCACGTGGTCTTTCAGCGCTGGATCGAGCTCCGGCGTCACAGCGTGGCCCGCGCGGAGAATCACGAACGCCTTGATGTTTTCACCCTTGATGGGGTCCGGCCGGCCGATCACAGCGGCCTCGGCCACGGCCGGATGGCTCACAAGCGCGCTCTCCACGTCGGCGGTGCCAATGCGGTGGCCGGCAACGTTGAGGACGTCGTCGGCACGGCCGACGACCGTAAAGTAGCCGTCGTCATCGCAAATCGCGACATCGCCCGTGGTGTACGCGTTCGGCACGATTCCCCAGTCACGCGCATAGCGCGATGCGTCGCCGAACACGGTGCGGAACAGATGCGGGAACGGCTGGCGAAGCACCAGCAGACCGCCCTTGTTCGGCGGCATCCGCTTTCCCTGCCGGTCCACCACCTCCGCGATTACGCCAGGCAGAGGTTTGCCCACCTTTGCGGGACGCGCCGGCAGCACCGGAGGGGTTCCCAGGCAAGGCCCTCCCGTCTCCGTCTGCCACCAGTTGTCCGCGGCGAAGCCCCACTTCCCTTCTCCACACAGCACGCGATGCGCCCATTCGTACGCTTCCGGATTCAGCGGCTCGCCCGCGCACGTGAAATAGCGCAGCGAAGTCACATCGAATTTCTTCACCAGCGCTTCACCGAAGCGCATGAACATCCGGACCGCCGTTGGAGCGGTAAACATGACGGAGGCGCGGTAGCGCTCCACGAGCTCCCAGGCGATGGCAGGATGCGGAAAATCGATGGCCCCTTCTCGAAACAGCGTGGTAGCCCCTGCCAGCAGCGGCGCGTAGACGATGTAGGAGTGCCCCACCACCCAACCGATGTCCGAAGTGCAGAAAAACACATCGTCGTCGCGGATGTCCCAGAACCGCGTCATGTGGTAGTACGTGCCCACCATATATCCACCGTGCACGTGCACGACACCTTTGGGCTTTCCTGTCGTGCCGCTTGTGTAAAGGATGTACAGCGGGTCCTCCGAATCCATCACTTCGGCGGGACAGTCCGCGGACTGGCGGCTCACCAGCTCCTGAAAGTCCACCTCGCGCTCCGAAGTCAGCTCGATCTGGGGCTTCTGCCGGCGCAATACCACCACGTTGCGCACGAATTCCAGACCGTCGATGGCGCCATCCACGATCGTCTTGAGCGGGACGATCTTCCCGCGGCGATAGCCGACGTCGGCAGTCACGATCACTTCGGCATGCGCGTCCTCGATTCGGCTGCGCAGCGCCTGCACGCTGAATCCCGCGTACACCACGGAGTGCACCGCGCCAATGCGCGCGCACGCGAGCATGCAAGCCACGCCCTCCAGCGTCAGCGGCACGTAAAGAACCACCCGGTCGCCTCTCTTTACTCCCAGCGATTTCAGGCCGTTGGCCGTCCGGCACACCAGGTCCAGCAGCTGACCGTAGGTAACCTGCCGCTCTGAGCCGTCTTCCCCGGTCCAGATGTAGGCGACCTTGTTTTTGCGGCCATTGCGTACGTTGCGGTCCAGGCAGTTGTGCGTGATGTTGCATTTTGCCCCGCAAAACCACTGGAAGGTGGGGTAAGTCCACTCGAATACTTTGTTCCAGGGCTGGAACCACTCCAGCTCCCCCGCTACATCCGCCCAGAAGCTCTCGTTGTCGTCCACGGACCGGACGTATTCCGCGGTGAAGTCTTTCATCCTCGCTTTTGAGACGAGCGAGGCAGGCGGCCCTATCTCGCGCTCCGTATGCAGGAGCTGGCTGATTTCGGTTTCCGTGACGGGGGGACGAGTGGCCATCAGGATTCTCCTTCGGAGGGCGCCATCATGTGCATTCCCCCGGCCATTGTCAACCGGCTCCGGCCGAAGGAGGCACGCTGGCGCGCCTGCGGTTTCGCTTCAATTCTTTTGTGTTTCTCATCGAATTCGTGATGCAATCCGTGACGCTGGTCACAGCCCGGTGTGACGCGCACAATGCAGCCGACATGCGCCAGGCGGGCGCGGGAGGAATTCCATGAGAGCCCTCGTCTTCGACGCCTACGGAACCCTTTTCGACGTTCACTCCGTGATTCAGGCCTGCGAACGCGAATTCCCCGGTCACGGCACCGCGCTCAGCCACGATTGGCGGCGCAAACAGCTCGAATACACCTGGCTGCGCGCCCTCATGCACCGGTACGAGGAATTCTCCCACGTCACCTCCGCGGCGCTGGAATATGCATGCAAGGCACGCGGCCTGTCGCTAGACACCGCCATGAAGAGCCGGCTGATGGATGAATATTTCCGCCTGGAGCCGTTTCCCGAAGTCCGCGAGACCCTGGCCGCATTGGTCGGCCATAAGCTGCTAATTCTTTCCAACGGCTCCCCGCACATGCTGGACGCGGTCGTGGAGCATGCCGGGCTGAAGGACGCTTTCGCCCACGTGCTGAGCGTCCATTCCGTAAAAACCTACAAGCCCAGCCCGGCCGTCTATCAGCTGGCGGCTACGCGCACCAAGCTGGAACGAGCCGCCATTGGATTCGTCTCTTCGAATTTCTGGGATATCTGCGGGGCCGGCGCATTCGGCTTCCACACCTACTGGGTGAACCGCTCCGGAGCGACGCCGGAAGCGCTTGGATACTCACCCGATGCCGTTCTAGGGAACCTGACGGAACTGAAGCAAATTGCTGCCACCTAGATGCGCGTGCCGGTCGCGTGGACAATTCCGTGGTCTCGCGATTAAGATAATTTCGTTATGCCAACCCGCCGGGTTTTCGCGAACAGGGAAAAGACATGAAGCTGGTGACGTTTGAGCCGGGAGCCGGAGTCAGCCGCATCGGCGCCGTTCGCGCCAATGGCGAGGTGGTGGATCTGAATTCCGCCTACGCTCTCTTCGCCCGCGACGTGGAACACGAACAGGCCTGTGAGCGCATCGCCGCGGCGCGCGTGCCGCCCAATATGCGGCAGCTATTTGAGGGCGGCGATGCGAGCCTGAAGGCCGCGGATGCAGCATTCCAACATTCCGCGAAACTGGCACCCGGCACGGCGGGAGTCCGCGGCGAGCCGGTGGTTTATCCCACAGCGCAGGCGCGCCTGAAAGCGCCCATCATCCCCAAGAAGTTCTTCCACACCGCCGGGAATTTTCGCGAGCACCACGAAGAGGCGCAAAAGTCCGGATTCTCACATCCCGTTCTGCCCTGGATCATCTTCTTCCAGAACGTGGACGCGATCATCGGACCGGACGAGCCCATCATCTATCCCGAGCACCTTACGCGCGAGCTGGACTACGAACTGGAACTCGCCATCGTCATCAAGAAATCGGGTAAGCACTTTTCGGCCGCCGAAGCCTCCGATTACATCGGGGGATTCGTGATTTTTAATGACGTGACGGCGCGCGACATCCAGCGGGAAGAGATGAAATCCGGCGTGTTCAGCCTGAGCAAGGGCATCGACACGTTCTGCCCGCTGGGCCCCTGGATCGTCACGCGCGACGAAATGCCCAATCCGCAGAACGTTTCCATGAAGCTTCGCGTGAACGGCCAGTTGCGGCAGAGTTCGAATTCCAGCCGCATGGCCGTCACGATTCCGGAAATCATCGCGCACTATTCGCCCATGGGTTACAGCGCCGGCGACGTGCTGTCCACGGGAACCGTAAGCGGCGTGGCCGCGTTCAGCGCCGATCCCGGGTCTTTGTACCTCAAGCCGGGCGACATGGTGGAGTGCGAAATCGAAGGAATCGGCGTGCTGCGTAATCCGGTGATTTCCTGGGAGCAGGCCTACGGCGCGAAACCCGCGGGCACACGCTGAGCGGGGTGCGGCCGGAGGAAACAATGTCCAGCGACGCGAAAATCTGGGTCAGCCGGTTGAACGACCGCGGCGCGATCCGCCCGGCCGGTGCCGCTCCGTCGCCAGTGCGCTTTTACGACACGACACTTCGCGACGGCGAGCAAACCGTGGGCGTGGTGCTGACACCGCAACAAAAGCTGGAGCTCGCGCGCGCCCTCGACGATCTCGGCATATCGCGAATTGAAGCCGGATTCCCCCGAGTCTCGCCGGACGATGCGGAAGCATTCCGCCTGATCGCGCGCGCCGGGCTACGCGCCGAGATCTGGGGATTTGCGCGCGCGGTGAAAGGCGACATCGAAGAACTGGCCCGGCTGGGCGCCTCCGCGACGGTCATCGAAATCCCGTGCAGCCCGATAAAGCTGCGGGCCTACGGGATCAGCGCGGGGGATTCGTTGCTTCGCGTCGGCGAGGCCGTGCGGCTGGCGCGGCAGAACAGCATTCGTGTCGCATTCTTCCCAGTGGACGGGACGCGTGCCGACCTCGAACATCTACGTGCCGTGTATCTGACAGCGCTCGAAGCCGGAGCGGATGAAGTCGTGGTGGTGGACACGATTGGCGCGTGTAGCCCCGAGGCGATCGAATACCTGGTGACGCAGGTTCGGGAATGGATCGGCGCCGCTGTCCCGCTGCATTTCCATGGCCACGATGACTTCGGGCTGGCGACCGCCTGCGCCATAGCGGCCGTGCGCGCCGGCGCCAACTGGATTCAGGCCACGATCAACGGCATGGGCGAGCGCGCCGGAAATGCGGATATCGCCGAAGTGGCCATGGCGCTCACCTGCCTGTATGGCGTGCCCGTGGAGCTGCGTCTGGAGAAAATTCGCGAAGTCTCAGCGCGCGTGCGCGCAGCCAGCGGCTACGCGATGGAGCCGTGGAAGCCCGTGACCGGCGACACACTGTTCCTGCGCGAGAGTGGCGCGGTGGCCAGCCAGTTTCATATGCCGGAAGCCATCGAGCCGTTTTCCGCCGACTTGGTGAACGCGCGCCGCGGTATCGTGCTGGGCAAGAAGAGCGGCGTGGACAGTATCACCATCAAAGCCCGCGAGCTGGGACTGGAAATTCCCGAAGGAAAAGGGCCGGCGGTCCTCGCCGCGGTCAAGAAGCGGGGAATCGAAAAGCGCGGCCTGCTGACCGACAGCGAGTTCCGAGAAATCGTGGCGCAGTGCTCATCCTGATGCGCAATCGGCTCCGCGCAGGGGACAGGGGTCAACGATGAACCGAGATCACTTCTATTCGATCATGAACGGAGAGGGCACTCTCGATTACGAGGTGTACCTGAACACCAAAGCCCTGCTCTCCTGTCAGAAGGAGTTTCACGAGTTCTGCAACGGCGATGAGTTGCAATTCCAGATCGTCCACCAGATCGAAGAGCTGTGGATGAAGCTCATCAATTACACCCTCCTGGATGTGGACGATTACATGGCTCAGGAAAACACGCATCGCGTGGTTACGCTCATGCGGCGCGTGCACGTAGCTTTGCGCCTGATGGTCGAACAACTGGCCCTGCTTGAAACCATGTCGCCAAAGGAATATCAGGAAATCCGCCTGCGGCTGGGCAACGGCAGCGGCCAGGAATCCCCCGGCTTCCGCGTGATCCTGAAGATGCCCGCGCACTTGTGGGAGACTTTTAAGACGAACTACCTGGACAAGCACGGCCTGACCGTGGAGAAAATCTACAATTCGGAGTATTCCCACGGCGATGCGTATGTGGTGGCCGAGGCGCTCTGCGAATTTGACGAACTCTTCCAGCGCTTTCGATACTGCCACTACCAGCTCGTGGAGCGCAGCATCGGGACAGGCGCCAAGTCATTGAAAGGCCGGTCGGTGGAAATGCTGCGCGAAGGCCAGCGCGTGCGCTTCTTCCCCGAACTCTGGGAAATCCGCAGCCACATGACTGATACATGGGGCTCCAGCTACGGGGTAGTGCGCGATTCCATCGGCGGCCATTAATTCAACCCGCTCGCCGGGTGCCGCTGGAAGGGGAGGATCAGCGGCGGAATCGCGGCAGCACCGCTTCGCCAAACAACCGCGCTTGTTCGGGCCGGTTCTCACCCCAGATCTCCAGCAGAATGTGCGTGCAACCGGCCGCGCGATACAGATCCAGCTGCGCGATGCATTCGTCTGGATCACCGGCAATGGGACAGACCTTTGTCAGCACATCGTCTGATACGGCCTGACCTGCGGCTTTGCGCCCGCCGCGCTCCATGGCATCGGCGATCGGTTGCAACTCTTCGCGCGTGAGACCGGCTTTTTCCAGCAGTGCATCCGCCGAGCCGCGGATGTTTTGCACCTTGTTGGCCAGGTACATGGCAGCCATTTCGCGCGCGCCTTCCCTGCCCTTGCGACTGTTGCGCGCGATGCTGCCCACGATCACGCCGCCCAGGTCGAGCCGCGAGGGATCTTTTCCGGCCTTCCTTGCGCCTTCTTCCATGAACGTACGCGCGTACTTGCAGTATTCCGGCGTAGTGATGCTGGCTGTCAGCAGTCCGTCTGCATGCGAACCTGCCAGCCGTTGCAGCACCGGGCCTGTGGCCCCCACATACATCGGTACCGTGCCGCGCGGCGATTGAGCGTCTGGTTTAAGCGGCGGCAGTAGCGCCGAAAACGCCTTGCCCTCGTAGCTGAATTCCTGTCCCCCGAGCGCCCCCCGTACAATTTCAATCGCCTCGCGCATCACCACCGCTGGAGACGCCGTCTTCGCCCCGGCCTCGCCCTCTCCAGCTTCCTTCATGAAAATCTTCGAGGCACCCAGCCCAAGCAGAAATCGCCCCGGCCCCGCTGCTTCCTGCAGCACGCGCGCCTCCATGGCGATTTGAATCGGGTGGCGCGTGTACGGCGAAATGATGCCCCAGCCGATCGGAATCCGCTGGGTCTCGCGTGCCACAATTGCCGTGATGGCCGTGGACGAACGCGCCTCCATGCCGTGCTTCCGCCACCAGGGATACGCCTCCGCGAGCCAGAACGTATCGAAGCCGGCGCGCTCGCACGCCTGTGCCATTTTCACGGTTTCCGTGAGCGGCTCCATGCTGAGTTGTAGTACACCGATTTGGAAGGGGACGGTCATATTCGTGCAACATGTCCTTTCGATCGTGGGTAACGAGCCGCAGCGCTCGGCAACCGCATCCCGATTTACTCCGACGGACTCACTTATAGGACCAGGATTCCTCCATCCCTTTCACCAATTGCCACATTGCGCGATTGAGCGGCGTGGGCACGCCCACCTGCTCGCCCATGTGCACGATTGCGCCATTCATGAAATCCACTTCCGTCTGTCTCCGCGCCTCCACGTCCTGGAGCATGCTGGCTTTGTGCCTTCCGGGAGCGTTCGCCGCGTACCGAATCATTTGTTTCGGGTCGTCATGCAGCGTGATGCCCAGCGCCTTCGCCACGGCCAACCCTTCATCTACCAGCGCGTCAAAGAGCGCGCCCGTCGGCTCGAACCGAGTAGCCGAGCCGTGGTCCAGGCCGGTCAGCGCTCCCACGGGATTCGTCGAGGCGTTGAAAATCAGCTTGCTCCATTGCGCTCCCCGCGCATCTTCCAGCGCGATCGTCTCCAGGCCCGCGTGCTTCAGAACGTCCGCCAGCGCCGACACCAGGATCATCGGCGTCTTGGTTGGTTCGAACGGGCCGATCCACGTTTTCCCCGCGATGTCGTAGGAAACGTGGCCCGGCCCAGCAAGCCGGCCCGCTGGAAACGTCGTTCCACGGATCACATAGTGCACGTGCTCCGCGATAATTTCCTCGTTCCCCACGCCGTTCTGCACTGAGCACACAGCGCTGCGCTCGCCGAACGCGTGTGCCGCGGCGGCAATCGCCGCGCGCGTGTGGATGCTTTTTGTGGCCACGATACCGAATTCGCAGCGGGGGATCTCGTCCGCATTCGTGGTGGCGCGCAGCCGCGCCGTGAAGTCCGCGGCGCCGGTAATCCGCAGGCCCGCTTCATTGATAGCCTGTACGTGCTCCGCATTCAGGTCGTACGCCCACACTTCCACGTCTGGCATACGCGCTAGATGCGCCGCAAAGATGCTTCCCACAGCGCCACAACCGATGATGGAAATTCGCGGGCCGGCCATAGGGGGGCGGGATTAATCCTCTGGGCGCTCGTCGCCGCGGTACATCTTCCACGGAATCGGTGTCAGGCACTCCCCTTCCGTTTTTCCCACGCGGTACATGTCCTGGGTGTACAGGCACACCTTTCCCTCCTGATCCACCACCTGCGGATGGAAAGAGAAGACCATGTTTTCGCGAAGGATCGACCGGTCCTTCGACCCGATAGCCGGCCGTTCGATCATCGTCAGTCCGATGGAATGCCCCGAAAGATGTCCCAGGCCAAACCCCCGGCGCGCAAACACGTCGGCGGCAGCGCGATGTACGGTGGCGACCGGTTCGCCATCCACCATTTTTAACCGCGCCGCCTCGAGCGCTTCCGGGTACACCGCGGCCATCTCTGCCGTGCGCGGGCCCAGCGGCCCGCGGATTAGAGCCCGCGAAAATTCCACCCAGTAGCCCTCCAGCCCGCCGATTTCGAGCGAGTACAGCAGCAAGTCCTCGGCTGCCACGCGGCGGTCACCCGGCACTTTGAACGCTGCCTCCGCTTCCCCATTCTCTCCGGAGAGAATAATGTTCATCATGCGCGGCCCCGCGCCCCGCGCAAAAAACCGCTCGATGGCGGGAGCCATGATCTCCGCCTCGGTTTTTCCCGGCTCATAGGAGCGGACCAGCGCCCAGAAACCTTCGATGATGATGTCGATTCCCAGTCGAATCGCTTCCAGTTCCCAATCGCTCTTTATTGCTCGCGCATGATCGAAAGGCGCGTCGAACGGCACCAGCACAAATGACGCGCCCTCCAGCATGCAGTAATCCCTCACCGGCATCACATAACTCATGCCGTACACTCCTACACGCTTCCACTGCCGCGTCTCGCCATAATCGCGCAGCCATTGCCCTGGAATGTCCGCCCACACGTGCTGGCGCACCCACGGTCTTTTCTTATCACCGATCCAGCGCGCCTCACTGGGGAACACAAGCACTGGATCCCCTTCCAGCGGCAACAAAACGTACACGTACCGGTGAACGATTTCGAAGCCGGAAAGATAGCGCACCGCGCCTTCGAACCCGGCGTACTGATTGCCACACACGAGCACCGCGTCCAGCCGTTCCTGCTCCATGCGCTGCCGGATCATGGAAAACCGGCGCTCGATTTCCGCCGCGGGAACCTGAAGCTCGCTCCTGGATTCAGCCACCTTCATGCCGCCACTCCGCAAATGCCTGCCGCGGCCAGCGCATACACTTTCGTGATGTTCACAAGCGTCTCGATGGCCACTTTTTCTCCATCCGCATCGCGCGGACCGCTTGATGGACCGTAGTTCAGCGTCGGGATCCCGTAGCGCGAGAGCACCGACGCATCCGAACTCCAGAGCACCGTGTCGCGTTTCGGTGGCTGGCCCATCACTTGCCGGTGCGCGCTCTCCACCGCCTGCACGAGTTCGTGGTCGCCGGATATTTCGGCCCCAGGACAGGAAACGTAGGTGTCGAACTCAATTCCATAGTCCGGGTAGCGCTTCTGCAGTCCCGCAACCAGATTCGTCAGCGCGCGGCGTGCCTCCGTCATCTCCATCGTTGGAGGGACGCGGATATCCAGGCACACTTCCGTCTCTGCAGGTGCGCGGCTCGCACGCCACGGAGCGCCCCCGCGAATGCAGCCGACGTTCACCGTTCCCGCACGCCCGCCATAGGCCGCACGTTTCTCCCACGCGGGAATCCATTCGTAAATCGCCGACATCACGTCGTGCATCCGCCGCACGGAAGTCTCATCCTGGCGCCCGGCAGCAAAGGCGGTGTGCACGTAGATCCCCCGCGTCACGATCCGCGCCCATAGTGATCCGTGATGTCCCAGCACCATCTGCATGTCCGTGGGCTCGCCCAGGATACAAGCATCCGCCACCACTCCGTGCGTCACCAGATAGTGGCTGCCAGCGCCATAGCCTCGATAGGAGGCGCCCCGGAATTCCTGGCCCACCTGCGTCTTTTCGATTTCCCCCACCACGCCGGCCAGAATCACGTCGCCGGCCAGCCGCACTCCCGCGCGCTGCAGCGCTCTAACGGCGTGCGTGTAACACACCAGTGCGCCCTTCATGTTGTAGATTCCCAGGCCGTAAATCATTCCGTCTTTCACCGCGGCACGTGGTTTGTACCCGATGCCGGTAAGAAACGTCTCACGCCCGCTGTTCGACGTGTCCATGTGCCCGTTGAACATCAGCCGTTTTCCGCCACCCGCCCCGCTCCATGTGGCGATCACATTCGGCCGGTCGTCTTCCACTTCTTGCCAGTCCACGCGCAGGCCCATGCCCTCCCACGCCACGCGCAAGTAGCGCGCCATGTCCAGCTCCTCGCCGGTCGGCGTGCAGAGGTTCACAACGTCGCAGGCCATGGCCACCAGCGCCTGCTCGTCCACGGCACCCAGGATGGTCCTTGCTCGGTCTGCCGTTAATGCGGGGGCTGCCAAATCACTCTCCGGTCTGTCTATGCCTTCCGGAAATCATCCGGATAGGAGCACAGCTTCTCACAACCGTCCGCCGTTATCAGGAAATTATCCTCCAATCGTAGACCTCCGCCGCCTTCCCAATAGAGGCCCGGTTCGATTGCCAGCACCATCCCGGATCGCATCACGCCGGGAGCGGCCTGATGGCAGTACGGCGGCTCGTGCGCCCGCGCGCCCACTCCGTGGCCCACGGGATGCGATGGCTGCCCCGGATAACCCGCGTCCGCAATTCCCTGTCGGATGATCCGGTCTATCTCCCCCAGCGGAGCCCCATCGCGACATGTCGCAATTGCGCGCTGAAAAATGGCCAGCAATTGATCCAGCAGCTCGTTGTAGCGTGGCGTGAGTTGTCCGGGCACGATGTTTTTCGTCAAATCCGTCCAGTAGCCGTCAACGCACACCCAGATTTCCACGAGTGTCGGCTCGTTCTCCACCACAGGCCGGTGCGAAGTCGGCGTAAACGTTGCGATTCCCGGCCCGGACCACACCAGTGTGAATGCACGCGCCATTTCCACCTTACCCAGATACCCGACTCCAACGGAATGGATGTGGCCTTCGATCATGGCCGCGACTTCCGATTCCTTCATCCCCGGCCGGATATTGTTCCGCGCAAACTCCATTCCGATGGCCGCCAGTTCATTGGCCAGGCGCATGCGTTCGATTTCCTGCGGCGTCTTGATGCTGCGGACGCCCGCCAATAGCCCCGTCGCGTCCACCACCTCGCGCGCAACACCACGAAACGCGTCGAAATAGCGTTGCGTGTAGACCGTCGGCTCCCCCACCATCCGGTCGCAGATCTGCGAGTTCTGCGAAAGCTCGATACCCACTCGCCCCGTACAGCCCCGTTCGCGCAACACCTCCAGCCCCATGTCCAACGCGCGTTCTGTCGGTGGCCGCGGGTCCGAGGGATGGTAGAAGCGAAACGCGCGCACATCGCCGGTCCACGCGGTTCGCTTCGCCTCCGCTAGTTGCGGCTCGATCACCAGCAGGACAGGTGTTCCCTCGCGCGGAAATATCGCCAGGTCATAGCCTTTCATCGGCCAGTAGTTGGTCAGATAGAGGACGTTATCCGGCGCACGCACCACCACCGCGTCCAATTGGCTTTCCTCAAGCTTGCGGCGCACGCGATCCAGCTTCAACGTGTCCTCGGGATACGCCATCAGCGCGCTCCATCCACGGGCCACGAGGCTTCTTTCCCTTTGATCAGCTGGCATAACGCGGCATGCAGCGGAGCCGGGATCCCCGCGCGCGCGGCCTCCCGCGCCACCGCCCCGGCCAGAAAATCCACTTCAGTCGCTTGCTGGTGGCTCACGTCGTACAGCATCGATGTCGGGTGGTCCGTCTGAGCGCCGATCTTGTTCATCTCCCACGGGTCGTCGTGTAGCGCCACGCCCAATCCTGCGGCCACGCGTTTTCCCTCAGCCAGCAGATTAAACAGCAGATGACCCAGGCTCGAAGGCTGGCTGAGGTCTGCGAAATGGGGAGAATGGGGTAGCCCCGTCAGAGCGCTCACTCCATTCACTGCCGAGTTGAACAGTAATTTCGACCACTGCGCCGGTCGCGCGTCCTCTAGAGCGATCGCTTTCAATCCTCCCGCAACCATTCGGCTTGCCAGTTCCTCGACTTTTGCGACAGGCGTCCGCGTCGGCTCAAAAGGGCCCATCCACGTCGGTGTGTCCAGCTCATATTGCACGTGCGTATCGCTGTGCCGCGTACCGCTCATGAATGTTGTCCCGCGAATCACGTAGCCTCGCGTGAGCCGCGCCAGGATTTCCTCGCTGCCAAGCCCGTTCTGGGCCGATAGCACTGCCCCGAAATCGAATTTCTGACTCACCGGCGCGAACGCCATTTCCGTCTGCAAAGCTTTCGTCGCCACAATGCCAAATTCGCAATCCGGCAGCTCTACTGGGTCGCTCGTCGCACGCAGGCGCACATGAAAGTCATGTGTCCCGGTAACGCGCAATCCCTCTGCATTCAGCGCACGCGCGTGTTCCGCCCGCCGCGTGAACACCCACACCTCGTCGCCCGCGCGCGCCAGATGTGCCGCATACAAGCTGCCGATGGCGCCGCCGCCGATGACGGCGATTCGTTTGGACTCGCTCATGTGACGACTGCGCCGCGCGGTTCCGGCTCGTCAGCTCCTGCGCTCGATTCTGACGCCCCGCCCCTCGCCTGATCTTGCGCGCCGCACGGCTTCATAGATGCGATCGCCGGTGTGGAACGAATCGCGGATGAGAACTCCGGCCGAGAACAGCGCGTCCTGCAGCGCGGCGCAAACGGTATGGACCGGCGCCGCGCCTCCTTCCCCCATCCCCTTTGCCCCGTTGTAGGAAAACGGTGACGGTGATTCGATGTCGCCACAAAGCAGTTCCGGCATGTTCACCGCCGTGATCGGCGTGTAGTCACTGAACGTCGCCGTCAGCATGTTTCCTTCCGGCGAGTATTCGCAGGTCTCCATCAGCGCTGCGCCAATGCCGTGCGCCGTCGCGCCGTGCACCTGCCCCGCAACGATCCGCGGGTTGATCTGCCGGCCGCAATCATCCACCGCAGCGTACGCCAGAATCTTCGGCTGGAACGTTTCACGGTCCACTTCCATCACGGCGATATGCAACTGCGAAGCGTAGGTCAGCGTAAGGTTTCCGTATTTTTTCTCTACGTCCGGCACCGTGAACGGCGCCTTGTACAGATACCGGCAGTTCAGCGTGATATCGGCCATGGATTGCGGCAACTCTGCATTGTTCACATTCACCAGATTGGCCAGCGCCCAGTAGTTGATGGATTTCTCCGTTCCGCGGACGCGCACTTCCGGTCCCATCTTCCCCACCCCGAACTCCAGCTGCGATTCCTCCGCCTTCAGCGCAAAAGCCCCCAGCCGCCGCAGCTCCGCATGCAGTTTTTCCGCTGCGCCGTGGATTGCCGATAGCCCGGTCACTGCAAACTGGCTCGCGTATGTGCCCGTATGTCCTGTGTAAACGTTCTGGTTGCTGTCAAATCCCGGTTTTACTGCGATCATTTCCGGCGGGATGTTCAGCACCTCCGCCACCACCTGCGCTGCCGTGGTCTCGTGTCCCTGTCCCTGCGGCACCGAACCCATGAAGACCACTACTTCGCCGTAGATATCCAATTTGACGATGGCGGCCTTCGACTGCCCGGAATAAGGCGCGTGTGCGTTGATGATCCGTGCCTGCCCGAAATTATTCGTCCCGGAATCAAGCGTTGTTCCGATACCAATCCCCAGCCACCGTCCTTCCGCCCGCGCTTTCTGCTGCTCGCGCTTCCAACCGTCCCAACCCACCAGTTGCTTCGCCAGCTCCAGCATCTTCGTGTAGTTCCCGGAGTCGTACACGCACCCGTTCGGCGTCGTATACGGGAACTCTTCCGGGCGAATGTAATTCCGCAGCCGGATCTCGTCCGCGGGAATGCCCAGCTCGTGCCCGCAGATATCCAGGCACCGCTCGACGAACCACAAGTGCTGCATGCGGGAATACCCGCGGTTTGGCCCTACCGGGCATTTGTTCGTCACCACCTGCGCAAAATCCACGCGGAAATTGCGGAAGCGGTAACACGCCGGAAGCACCTGTGCCCAGATAATGCAGCCCAGCGGCTCGTACCGCGGATACGCCCCGCAATCGTCAATGTGCCGCGACTGGATCGCCGTGATCACCCCGTTCTTGTCCAGAGCCACGCGCGTATCCAGAAATACGCGCTCGTTTCCGTGTGCGCTCGCCAGCATGTGCTCCGTGCGCGACTCCACCCATTTCACCGGGCGCCCGCCGAGCTGTTTCGACGCCAGCGCGCACACCGCCATCTGCGGATACGTGGTGATTTTGATTCCGAATCCGCCCCCGATGTCCCAGCTCTCCATGTGGATCTGATCGATTCGCACTCCCAGTGCCGGCGAAAGGAACTGCACCGCGAACGCTGGGAAAGAATTCGTCGATAGAAAATGGATCATTTCCTCTTTCAGATTCCATGTGGCCACAATCGCGTTGGTTTCCAGCGGCGTGCTCGAAAAGCGGTGAAAATGCAGTTTCGGGATGTCCACTACATAGGCCGCGTCGCGAAACGCTGCTTCCACGTCGCCATATTCAAAGTGGCTGTGCCAGTTGACGTTCGAGCCCAGCCCCTCGTGCAGCAGCGACTTCGAGCTGAACGCCGCTTCGGTATCGATCACAGGCTCCAGCGGCTCGTAGTCCACTTCCACCAGGTCCGCCGCGTCCGCGGCTGCCGCACGAGTCTCTGCCACCACCGCCACCACCGGTTCGCCCTGGTAGCGCGTTTTTCCCACCGCCATCGGCAGGTCCACGATTTTCCCGTCGCAACCCGGACCGATTTCGATAAACGGATTCACCCGCGCCGCCACCTGCTCTCCGGTCAGGATGCACAGAACTCCCGGAGATTCTGCCGCACGCGTCACGTCGATGTGGGTGATCCGCGCGTGCGCATACGGTGAACGGACGAACTGCAGATGCACCATCCCGGCCAGCCGATAGTCGTCCACAAAAATGCCCCGGCCTCGCACCAGGCGCGCCTCTTCCCGGCGCCGCAACGGCTGCCCGACCCAGTGGCCCTTCCCGGCAGATGGCGGCTGCGCGCTCACTCGGTCGCTCCTCCATTCGCGATCATCCCGGAGTTCCTCCCCATTCCTACGACAGCGCCGATTGCAAGCTGTCGATCAGCCGCTGCACGTTTTTTCGCGCAAGCGGTTCCAGCAGCCCGCCCGCCAGCGAGGCGAGCTGACCGAACACCTGACCCGTACCCTTCCATCGCACCCGCGTCCCGTCCGGGATGGCCTCCAATTCAAAGCCCGAACCGATCTCCACCGTTCCACCCGCCACGCTGCCCTTCCCGGAGTAGCGCGCGCTCCGCGGCCGCTCCGCTTCTTCCAGCGCCATTTTCACCGTCGCCATTCCGCGAATATGCGCGATTCCCACCTTCAGGCTCACAGTGAAATGCTGCGCGTCCGTCGTCGTCATCTTTTCGAAGTCCGGAAGCAACGGACAGAATTTCTGAGGGTCGGCCAGAAAGTCGTACACCTCTTCCGGCTTCTTCTTCACTACAAAATCGCCCTGAAACGTGAACGCCATCTATTTTCCAGCGCCCCCGGCCGCCGTCCGGATGGCCTTGAAAATATTCTGATAACCCGTGCAACGGCACGTGTTGCCTGCAATCCCTTTCCGGATCTGCGCGTCGCTCGGATGCGGCGTGCGCGCCAGCAGGGCCCGCGTGGACATCAGGAACCCCGGCGTGCAATAGCCGCACTGCAACCCGTGGCACTCAGCAAATGCTTCCTGCACGGCGTCCAACTTCCCGTCTTGTTCCAGCCCTTCCACGGTCGTTACTTCCCCCCCGTCCGCCTGCACTGCCAGAACCGTGCACGATTTTACGTTTTTCCCGTTCAGCAGAACCGTGCAGGCGCCGCAGAACGTGGTGTCGCATCCGATGTGCGTTCCCGTCAGATCCAGGTCGTCGCGCAGAAATTCCACCAGAAGCCGACGCGGCTCGATTTCCACCTCACGGAGGGCTCCGTTCACTGTAATTCGCACACGCACCCGGGCGTTATCGGCCGACATATTCGTGCGAGACCTCCACGTGTTCTCCCCTCGCCCGCGCCAGCGCCGCCAGCAGCGCCCGCCGCACGAGCACCCGCACCAGCAGCCGCTTATAATCCACCGACCCGCGCACATCCGCCTGCGGATCGGCAGCGGCCATCGCCGCATCGGCGGCGCGCTCGATGGCATGCGGTGTGATCGCCTGTCCCCTCAGTGCTGCCGCCGCCTCTGCCGCCACCACTGGCGTCAGGCCCACGCAGCCCAGCACCACCCGCGCGTCTCTGCAGAAATCCTCGTCTTCCATCGTCACCTGCACCGCCGCGCTTGCCGTGGGATACACCGGTGCGCACCGCTTGAACGCGATGTACGCCCCTGCACTCCGCGCTGCGGGCATCGGCACACGGATTTCCCGCACCAGGTCCGCCGGACCGAGCACCGTGGTGAATGCATCCCGGATGAACTCGCTCATGCGAACTGTGCGCGCGCCGCTCTTTCCCAAGCATTCCACTTCTGCTCCCAGCGCCAGCAACACCGGGGCCCAGTCGCCGTGAGGATCCGCTTCCGCCACCGATCCTCCGATGGTCCCCATGTTGCGTACCTGCGCATCCGCAATCCCGGCCGCGCAATCGTGAAGGATCGGAATCCGTGCCACCTCGGCGGACTCCTCGATCGCCGCATGCCGCGTCATCGCCCCGATGCGCAGGTGCCCGTCTTTTCGCTCGATGTACGCCGCTTCCGGCACGTGGCCTAAATCCACCAGGGCGGAAGGACGCGCCAGTCGCAATTTCATCAGGGGGATCAGGCTCTGTCCGCCCGCCAGCACCTTCGCCTCCTCGCCAAGTTCGGCGAGCACTCGCGAAGCCTCTTCCAGACTCTCAGCGCGGTGGTATTCGAACGGGTGCGGAATCAATCCGGGTCCCCTTTTGGTGTTTCCCTGCCGTGGCAGGCCCGCCCCCGCGGCGGGCTCGAAGCCGATTGCGCAGCCGCGTGGTGGACTGTCGCCGCTGCGGATGGCGATTCTAGTGCGAACTGGTCGGAAGGCGCAACAGCAGCGGGAACTTTTTCCGTTCCCCGCCGCCAAGAAAAACTCGGTTTGGACGCGCCGCGGCGATTAGGTTAGATTCACTGGCGATGAAACGCCGTACCCGGAGACATCGAAGCCCTCCCGCCGAAGACCAAATTGTCCCGCTCATCCTCGCCGCAGGTCCGCGCGGCAGTTTGCCGTTTCCGAAGGCGCTCGCGCCCTTCGCGGAACTCACCGCACTCGATCGCGCGGTGCGCGTCTGTCTCGCTGCGCCCGGCTTCGCCCCTCCTGTCGTTGTCCTCGGCAGCGAGGCGAAACTCATTTTTTCGCGCTGGAAACCCGAGGAAGAGGTAGTCGTAGTCCGCAATGCTTCCTGGCGAGTCGGCCAGATCTCCTCGCTTCGCGCGGGACTCCGTCGCGTGCCTCGCAGCGCGCCGTTCCTCATCTATCCCGTGGACTACCCGTTGATATCCACCGGCCTGCTGGCGCGCCTGCGATGGGCATACGTACACCGTTTTCCGGGTGAAACGATCATCGTACCGGCGTTGGGCGGCCGCGACGGCCATCCCATCCTCGTCGCTCCCGAACTGCGCCGTGAATTTCTCCACGCTCGCACCGCCCGCGACGTGGTTCATCGCCCGGATCGTCCCCAGCGCATTCTCCGCGTCCGCGTGCGCGACTCAGCCATTTTTCGCGACTTCGATTCTCCGGCAACCTACCGTCTGTGCCTCCGGCTGCTGGGCGGCCGAGCCCGCGCGTGAATTTCGAATCCATTCGCGACGAGTTTCCCGCACTCGCCCAGAAAGTGTTCCTAGACGCCGCCTGCGTCAGCATTGCCCCGCGTTGCGCCGTCGTCGCTATTGAATCGTTTCTGCAGCGCGCCCTCACTTGCCCGGACTCCTCAGCCACGTTGCACCATATCGCCATGGACGACCAGCGCGGCGCCGCACGCCCCCTCGCCGCACGCTTGCTCAATGCCCGGGAGGAGGAAATCGCTCTTGTCGAAAGTACCTCGCAGGGATTGGCCATCGCCGCTCAGTCTATTCCCCTTGCGGCGGGCGACCAGGTGCTCCTCGGCGCTCCCGAATTTATGGAACTGGCTGTGCCCTGGTGCCAGCTCCGCGATCAAATCGGCATCGAGCTGGTGGTCGTGCCGCATCGCGACGGCCGTCTCATGACGGACGATTTCGCCGCGCGCATCACCCGGCGCACGCGCATGGTAGTCGCCAGTTCCGTCCAGTGGACCCACGGCTTTCGCCTGGATATGGCCGCACTCAGCGATTTGTGTCATTTGCACGGCATCTGGCTTGTCGTGGACGCCATTCAGCAAATTGGCGCGGTTCCCTTCGATGTACAAGCAACCCCCGTGGACATGCTGGCTTGCGGCGGCCACAAGTGGCTGAACGCGCCCTTCGGATGTGGCTTTCTCTATATCCGTCGCGACGGCATGCCCGAGCTCCGGCCTCCGCTCGCTGGTTATCTGTCCGTCGAGACTCCCGCGGGCGGCTGGGGAAATTACTTCCAGACTCCCTCCATCCAGCCGGTATGCTCTTATCGGTTTGTGGACCAGGCGCGCCGTTTCGAAACGGGCGGCACCGCAAACTATCCAGGAGCGATCGGCCTGGCCGCTTCGCTCCAAATGATTCTCGGGTTGGGACAGGACCGGATAGCGGAGCGCGTCTGGTCGCTCGGGGAATCCCTTATGTCGGGCCTCGACGGCATCGGTGTTCCTGTGGTCACTCCTCGGCCGCGCGCGGAACGCGCCGGCATCGTCACCTTCAGCCTCGGTTCCCCGGAGCGCAATGTTGCCCTGATGGAGCATCTGCTCGCGCGTCGTGTGCTCGTCTCTGTGCGTTATACCTCGGGCGTCGGGGGCATCCGCGTCTCCTGCCATTTCTTCAACGACGAAGCCGACATCGGCCATTTACTGAACGGAGTCTGCGAGTTCCTTCGCGGCGCCTCAGCACGCGCTGCGCAACATCCATGACCAGCCCCGTTTCGCCATCCTCCAGAACCGTCTCACCGGCCGCCGCCGATCCGGCAATTCGGCAACTCGCCGCACAGGAGGCTGGCCTCGTCCGCCAGCTCAGCACGCGCCAAATGACCATGATCGCCATTGGCGGCGCCATAGGTACCGGACTATTTCTCGGCAGCGGGCTCGCCGTGCACCTAGCCGGTCCCGGTGTGATCCTCACCTATGCGTTGGGCGCGTGCATCGCGCTCCTACTCGTGGGCGCCCTCTCGGAAATGGCCGTAGCCCATCCCGCTGCGGGCTCATTTGGCGTGTATGCCGAGCTATATCTCTCGCGCTGGGCTGGATTCGCCGTCCGTTACACCTACTGGGCAGCCCAGTCCTTCGCAATCGGCGGCGAGGCTACTGCCGTGGGCATCTACTGCGGCTGGTGGTGGCCCCAAGTTCCCCAGTGGGTCTGGATCGTCGGATTCTCTGCCGCTCTGCTCTACGTGAATGCGCGAAGTGTGGGCGCGTTTGGGGAATTCGAATATTGGTTCGCCCTCATCAAGGTCGTCGCCATTGTTCTGTTCATCGCCTTCGGTGCCTGGATCCTTTCCGGACCCCGCGGCGGCGCTCCCGCCGCGGCCTCTCATTTCGTTTCCGACGGCGGCTTTCTCCCGCGCGGCATGACCGGCGTGTGGAGTGCGCTCTGCTTTGTGATCTTCAGCTACATCGGCTCGGAAACGGTCGCCGTCACCGCAGGGGAAGCCCGCGATCCCTCGACTGCCGTGCCAAAGGCGATGCGCGCGATGATCGGCCGGCTCACACTTTTTTACATTGGCGCGATCACCGTCTTGGTCGGCGTGGTGCCCTGGAACCGCATCGACACCGGGGGCGCAAGCATCACCGCTAGCCCGTTCGTTACCGTCTTCCAGTTGGTTGGTTTTCCCGCCGCCACGCATGCCATGAACTTCGTCGTCATCACTGCGGCGCTCTCTAGCATGAATACCAACTTGTATCTCGCCACGCGCATGATTTTCTCCCTCGCCCGCGGTGGTTATGCGCCATCGACTCTGGGCCGCGTCAACGCGCGGGGCGCACCGATTCCCGCTCTGCTGCTCACCGCAGCAGGCCTGGCCGTGGCAACGGTGGTTAACCTCGTTTCGCCCGACCGTGCCTACGTCCTATTATTCGGTGTGGCGCTGTTCGGAGGGCTGTTCGCCTGGCTGATTATCTTTCTCACGCATCTGCGCTTCCGGCCTGCATGGGATCGCAGTGGCGCACCGCGCTTGCCTGTGCGAATGATCGGATTTCCGTACACTTCACTCGCCGGCGCTGGCTTGCTCGTTGCCATCCTGCTCACGACGTGGTGGATTCCCGGTATGCGCCCGGCGCTCGCGGCGGGAATCCCATGGCTGGGAGTTGTAACGATCGGCTATTGGATCTGGGCGCGCGCCGCTTCTCGTGTTCGCTAAATCTCGCCCGCTGACATGCCGTTCCGGCTACCTGGACCCCGGCGCGCGGTACGCCTGTAAATACGCCGGCACGCGTTCCGCCAAGGCAGCGGGCAGCGCCGGGTCCGGCTCCGGTGCGCCTGCCGTTATCCGCAACGGCACCAGTCCCGCCCAGATGGGCAGCGCGTAATCTTCCGACTCATCTTTCGGCGGCCCAGTGCGCACTTTCGCGGACGCTTCTTCAAGCGCAATGGCCATCACGCTGGTTGCTTTCAGCTCCTGCTCGTTCGGCAGCCGCGCATCGTTCCACCGCCCCGGAAAGATCTGCTCGGAGACAGCCTGCAGTCCGCGCATTTTTTCCTTCGCATCCGTCACCAGCCGCGCTTTTCCAAGAATCACCACCGAGCGGTAATTCATCGATGAATGAAAGAGCGACCGCGCCACCACCAATCCGTCCAGCAGCGTCACAGTGACGCACACGGGGATCCCGCCAGCGAGGTTCCGCAGCATCCGGCTGGCCGCAGACCCATGCACGTAGAGCACGTCGCCCACACGCCCATAGCCCGTGGGGATCACGAAGGGCTGGCCATCCACCACGAATCCGATGTGACAGAGAAAACTCTGATCCAGAATTCCGTGGATCGTTTCGCGGTCGTAATGGCCGCGTTCCGGCAGGCGTTCCACCTGCGTTCTTCGTGATGTCGCGGGTCGTGTGCTCATAGCGGAAGATTACAGGAGTGGGATGGCCCCGCGCAGTGCCAATTTGACCCGCCCGTTCCTGCCGCTCGCCCGCCAGCTCCGCGCGTGTCGGAACTCCACCAGAGCGAACCCAACCATCAGCCTCCAGGACGCGACCGCCTCGAGTTCTCTTATTGCCAGCGGCGTGCAAGGGCCACCTGCGACTAGCTCGCAACTTTAATCTCTCGGCAGCGAGTGGTACCTCCCGCCGTAGAACACCAGCGGACGCCCTTCCCGGCAAGAGAGATGCTCCACCTCCCCAATGAAAATGGTGTGGTCGCCTGCCCTGCGAGAAGCTACCCGCCGGCACACCAGATGCGCCAGGCATCCGTCAATGTACGGCACGCCGTTCGCCTCATGCCGGATGTGGATGCCCAGATCCTCCCCGCGTGCCGCATCCTGGTTCGGCTGGGCGAAATACTCCGCGAACGATTGCTGCGTCTCGTCCAGTACGCTCACGCCGAAATGACGCGCCGACTTCATCAGCTGGTGCGTCCGCGTACGCAGATTCACACACACCAGCACGAGTGCCGGGTCCAGCGACACCGAGGTGAACGCATTGGCCGTCATTCCCTTCGTTCCGCCCTTCCTCTGCGCCACCGTCACAACAGTCACTCCCGTTGCGAACCGCGATAGGGCGCGGCGAAACTCCGCACTGGCCGGACGTGTCATCTGAGGGAATGTCATGATATCCCTAAGCAGGGATTTGTGGAGCGCGGCCGGATCCTCCTCCGTCCGTTGGGCTAGTCCGTCGACCGGTTGTGATCGGCGGAGACCGGTTCTGCGGGTCCAGTCGCCTCCGGAATCCGCAGCTTCTCCAGCGCCTCGGATCGGATTTGCGGGATCCGCCGCGAAAACACGAGCGCTCCCGCCACGCACGCCACGCCTCCCACGGTCAGCGTCCACGGCGCTCCAATGTGGTCCGCCGTAAATCCTGCGCCCAGCGATCCCACCGGCGACATCCCCATGAACATCATCGAGTACAGCGCCACAATCCTCCCGCGAAGGTGGTCTGGCGCCATGGTCTGCAAGAGAGTGTTGGTCGCTGCCATCTGCAACATCACGAAATATCCCACCGGTACGAGCAGCACCATCGACACGGCCAGCCACCGCGACTGCGAGAACAACACCAGGCTCAGCCCGAAGCCCCCTGCCGACATTGCCGCGATCCTGCCCAACCCCTTCGTCCCGCGCCGCGTTGCCAGCGTCAGCGCGCCCATCACTGCGCCCACTCCCGTGGCCCCCATCAGCAGGCCCAGCGCTTGGGCCCCTCCATGCAGAATGCGGTCCGCAAAGATTGGCATCAGCACTGTGTACGGAATGCCCACCACGCTGACCAGACCGACCAGCAGCAACAGCGACGAGATCGTGGGCGATTCCAGCGCGTACCGGAAACCTTCCAACGCCTCTTGCAGGGCCTGCCTTCCGCTGCGTATCAATTTCCGCTCCACTACCTGCATCATCTCCAGCGCAACGATTACGGCGATAAAGCTCAACCCGTTGATGAAGAAGCACCATCCCTCATGAATCGTCGCCACCAGGATCCCGGCAATGGTCGGCCCGATGATTCGCGCCCCGTTGAAAATCGACGAATTCAGCCCGATGGCGCTCTGCAAGTCCTCCTTGCCAACGATTTCCACGAAGAACGCCTGCCGGGCGGGGATGTCGAACGCGTTCACCACGCCCAGGAATCCCGCCAGCACGATGATTTCCCACACGCGCACAATACCTGTCAGCGTCAGTCCAGCCAGCAGGAATGCGAGGAGCATCGACGCCACTTGGCATGCCACCACGATCCGCCGCTTTGGATGGTGGTCGGCCACGATTCCTCCAACCGTAGCGAGAAAAAACACCGGCAGCTGCGAAACGAACGCCACTGTGCCCAGGAGCACCGGAGACCCCGTCATCCGGTACACGAGCCACGCCTGCGCCACCGTCTGCATCCAGGTGCCTATCAGCGAAATCAGTTGTCCTATGAAAAACAGCCGGAAGTTGCGGTGCCGCAGAGCGCGAAACGCGCCGAGCGGTCGTCTCGGTGGCGGCGAGGCCTCGCCGCCCGGCGAAACTTCCGGCAGCACTTCACGCTCCGTCAGGATCGGGCGGTCACTCATCTGCGAGTCAAACAATCATTCTATCGAAGCGCGCGGAACTCCCAAAGCGGGCGGCGCCGTGCCGCATCAGAATGTGATTTTGTGTTCACGGGCCGGCGTCGGCCAGCGCGACGTCACCACTTTTGTTTCCGTGTAGAACTGTACCGCGTCGCGTCCTAGCGCGTGTAAGTCTCCGTAGAACGAACCTTTCCACCCCGCGAACGGGAAGAACGCTGAAGGGGCAGGCACTCCCACGTTCACGCCCACCATTCCCGATTGCGTCCGCGTTGCGAACTCCCTGCCTTCCGCTCCCGATCCCGTGAAAATGGAGCTCGCATTGCCGAACTCGGAACGGTTCACCACGCTCACGGCTTCGTCCAAGTCCTTGGCGCGGATCACCGAGAGCACGGGGCCGAATATTTCCTCCCGCGCAATGCGCATTTCCGGATGCACCCGGTCGAAAATCGTCGCGCCCACGTAAAACCCTTCCGTGCCGTCATGCGGGCGCGCCCTCCGCCCGTCCACCACCAGCTCCGCCCCTTCCTTCTCTCCCTGCTCGATGTATTTCTCAATTCGCTGTTTCGCCGCTGCGTTTACCATCGGGCCGATTCCAGTTTTCGGGTCATCGCCGGAACCCATGGCGATCTGGCTGGCCGCTTTCTTCAGCTCCTCGATCAGCGGATCCGCCGCGCTTCCCACCGCAACCACCACGCTCGTCGCCAGGCATCGCTGCCCTGTGCAGCCGTATGCCGCTCCCACGATTGCTTTCACCGCTGCGCCCAGGTCGCATCCTGGCATCACTACCAGGTGATTCTTCGCACCGCCCATCGCTTGCACTCGTTTGCCCTGTCGCCCCGCGGTCTCGTAGATATGCCGCGCCACGGGGCTAGATCCCACAAACGACACCGCCTTCACCCGCGGATCTTCCAGCAGCACGTCCACCACGTCCTTCGTCCCGTGAACAACATTGCACACGCCGGCCGGCAACCCCGCTTCGTACAGTAACTCGATAAGCCGGATGGCTGTCCGCGGCACCCGCTCGGATGGTTTCAGCACAAATGCATTCCCGCAGGCGATCGACAGCGGATACATCCACATTGGCACCATCGAAGGGAAATTGAACGGCGGAATCCCAACGCACACTCCAATGGGCTGCCGCACCGTTACCGTATCCACTCCCCGCGAGATATCTCCCAACGTGTCGCCCATCATCAGCGTCGGCACGCTCGTGGCAAACTCCACCGCTTCGATTCCCCGGCCCAGTGACGCGCGAGATTCTTCCAGCGTTTTCCCGTGCTCCAGCGTGGTGAGCCGTGCGATTTCCTCCGCGTGTTTCAGTAGCAGTTCGCGGTAACGGAAGAAAACCTGCGCCCGCTCCACCACCGGCACTTGGCGCCAGCCTTCGAATGCGGCCTGCGCAGAGTCCACCGCCGCGCGCACCTCTTCCGCCGTGCAGTACGGCACCGTGGTAATCGGCTCCGCTGTTGCCGGATTTAGCAGGGTCTCCCGCCGTCCCGCCGACCCGCGCCACTCCCCGCCGATGCAGATCGGACAGTCGTACACTTTTGTCTGTTGGATTGTTTTTGTAGCCATGGATGCCCTCTGTCTGGCTACAGTTTACACCCCTGCCGCCTATGGCCCCTCATCCCCGCGGTGAGGCTGCCGCGCGCCTCTCGCACACCGAAGTGAGCGCCCCCTCAAGAACTTCGAGCCCCTCTTCGAATTGCGGCCGCGGAATATTCAGCGGCACCAGCAGCCGGATCACATTTCCGAATGTCCCGGCGTTCAGGATGATCAATCCGCGCTCGTGGCACCGCCGCGCCACCTCCTCCGCCAGCGTTTTCGCGGGCTCCCGTGTTTCCGGATTTTCCACGAGGTCAATCGCCTGCATCGCCCCCAGCCCGCGAACGTCGCCGATTTCCGGCCAGCGCGATTTCCAGTAGCCCGCGCGCATCCGGAACCGCTCGCCCAGTTCTTCCGCCCGTGCCGCCAGCTTATCCTCCGCCATCGTCTCGAACACCGCGCTGGCCGCCGCCAGCGACAGCGGATTCCCGCCGAACGTCCCGCCGATCCCTCCCACCCCTGGCGCGTCCATCACTTCTGCCCTGCCCGTCACCGCGGCCAGCGGCATTCCCCCGCCCAGCGATTTGGCCGTCACCAGCAGGTCCGGCTCGATGCCCAGCCGTTCGCTGGCAAACATCGCTCCGGTGCGTCCGAAGCCGGTCTGGACCTCATCCGCAATCAGCAGGATTCCGTATTCCCGGCAAATCTGCTGGATCACCTGGAAAAATTCCGGGGGCCCGGGCACGAATCCCCCTTCGCCCAGCACCGGCTCCACGATCACCGCCGCCACAGATTCCGCCGCCACCCCACGCGCGAACAGAGTTCGCAGCTCGTGCGCGCAGTGCACTCCACAGCCCGGGTACCGTAACGAGTAGGCACACCGGTAGCAGTACGCATAAGGCAGCCGGTATATCTCTCCCGCAAACGGCCCGAAGCCTGCTTTGTACGGACGGGTTTTGCTCGTCAGCGACATTGCCAGCAGTGTCCGCCCGTGGAATGCGTCCTCGAAACAAACGATTGCCGGCCGCCCGGTGTAGCAGCGCGCGATTTTCACCGCGTTCTCCACCGCCTCGGCACCGCTGTTCACAAACATCGTCTTCTTCGTAAACGCGCCGGGGGCCACCGCGTTCATTTTTTCCGCAAGAGCAATGTACGGCTCGTAGGGCGTCACGCTGAAGCATGCATGCAGGTAGCGGTCGATCTGCGCCCGCAGCGCCGCGAGTACCCGCGGCGCCCGGTGCCCCACGTTCAGGCAGCCGATTCCGCCCGCAAAATCGATCAGCCGGTTCCCATCCACGTCTTCCACCAGCGCCCCGTCTGCGCGCGCGATGAAGATCGGCGTCGCCGTGAAAATCCCAACGGGTACCGCCTGTTCCCGCCGGCGCCACAACTCCTTCGACTGCGGGCCAGGAATCGCGGTCCGGATTTGTATCGCCCCCATCAGTACCACCCCATCGGGGCTTCATCCAGGTTCACGAACACCTGTTTTGTCTCCAGATACTCGTCGATTCCTCGTGGGCCCAACTCGCGCCCGTAGCCCGACTGTTTGTATCCGCCCCACGGCGCTTCCACGTAAGTCGGCTGCATGGTGTTCACCCACACCACCCCGGCCCGCATCGCTTTCACCACGCGGAACGCCTTGAAGATATCGCGCGTCCACACCGCCGCCGCCAGTCCGTAGTGAGTGTCGTTCGCCGTGCGGATAGCCTCCGCCTCGTTTTCAAACGGCATCACTGCCGCCACCGGCCCAAAGATTTCCTCGCGTGCGATCCGCGCGTTGTTCTGCACGTCACAGAATACCGTGGGCTCCACAAAGTAGCCTCGCTTCGCCCCTCGCGGCCGGCCTCCCCCGGCGCACAGCTTCGCCTCGTGCTTTCCCACTTCCAGATACGAAGTCACACGGTCGTATTGCTCCCGGCTCACCAGCGGGCCCATCTTCGTCTCGCGTTCCAGTGGCGGGCCCAGTCGGATTCCCTTCGCTTTCTCCGCCATCGCCTCCACGAATTTCGGGTAGATCTTCCGCTCCACCAGAATACGGCTCCCGGCCGAGCACACCTCTCCCTGATTGATGAACACGCCAAACAGCGCTCCGTCGATCGCAGCCTCGAAATCCGCGTCAGCAAAGAATATATTCGGCGATTTTCCGCCAAGCTCCAGTGTCACCCGTTTCAGGGAATCGGCAGCCGCCCGCGCAATCTTTTTCCCAACGTCGACGCTACCCGTGAACGCCACCTTGTTTACATGCGGATGCGTCGCCAGCGGGGCTCCCGCCGTCTCTCCGAACCCCGTAACCACGTTTACCACCCCCGGCGGCAGCCCTGCCTCTTCGAACCACCGTGCGAACTCCAGCGCCGTCAGGGGCGTCTGCTCCGCGGGCTTCAGCACGCAACAGCATCCAGCGGCAAGCGCTGGCGCCAGCTTCCACGCCGCAATCAACAGCGGATAATTCCAGGGAATAATCTGCCCCGCCACCCCCATCGGCTCGCGCATCGAAAGGCTCAGTGCGTTCGCCGGCACCGGATTCACCTCCCCCGTCACTTTCGTCGCCAGCCCGCCGTAGTATTCGAAGCACGTCGCTACGTCCGCTATGTCGAACTCGGATTCCACGATGGGCTTTCCGCTATTCCGCGTTTCCAGTTCCGCCAGCCATCCAGCCTCCGCGCGCACCTTTTCCGCCAGCCGGAATAGCACACGCCCGCGCTCCTGCGCCGTTGTCTTCGCCCACGGCCCGTTATCAAACGCCTCGCGCGCCGCCACCACCGCCCCGTCCACGTCTTCCGCCGTGGCGTCCGGCACTTCCGCGATCACTTCTTCCGTCGACGGGTCGTACACGGAAAACCATTTTCCGCCTCGTGCCGGCACGAACTCCCCGTTCACGTACATCGGATAACGCTTCACAGATATCCTTCCGCGCCCCAGCCATCCCCCAAAGCGGCGGCCAGGACCAGGTTCAAACCTACGTGGGAAAAGTTAGAAGAGGGGTTCAGCTCTGTCTAGTCAAAACTTGGAGGGGGATCGTTTATCCGTCCGGTGCCGCACGCCGCGGTCCCAGGCAGCCTTCTCGCAAAAAAAAGGGCGGAGACCCTCTCGGGCCTCCGCCCTACCACCCCGGCCGTCACTTGCCCGTTGGCCTCCGCGTTTACTTTGGGCGCCGGTGAAGCATTCCCAGCGCGTGATGCCGCACCTTCCCCAAATACCGGTTAATCGGATGCGTTCGGCGCAGGAACGCCAGCACCGGCGGCCTCCGGTATCCGAAGAACGCCATAGCGTCCAACAGCCGCGAATCCCGCCCCGTGTATCGCAGCCCATCGCTCAGCGTCTCCACCGCGTCCGCCACCCGTCCCCGGCAGCGGTAGAGTTCCGCTAGATTCAGGTACAGTTGCGGAATCTGCCGCCGTTTCCTCAGCGCTGCGAGGCACAGTGCCTCGGCTTCTTCCCAGTTCCGCGCCGCCTGTCCCAGCGCCAGCCCGTAGTAGGAAAGAAAGTAAGGGTTTTGTGGCTCCATCGACGCGGCCTGCCGGAATGCCGACAGCGCTTCAAAGCTCTGCCCGTCCCGCAGGTGCGCCAGCCCCGACCGGAATATTTGGATGGCTTCGGTTTGCTTCCCGTCGTTGTAGTTGAACGCTAATGCTAGTCGTGCCATTTCTGTCCCCTTGGCAAGGGCGCTGCGGGCGAACCCTCGCCAGAGAATGACCGTACACCCTGGCTCCCGGAAAAAACTACTGGTGATCAGTCGAGTTGAAGGACAGCACGCGCCTCTGGACTTCGGACTGGCCGTTTGGACAGGTCATCCGCCGGATGAGTTCTCGCCGCCAGATTCAAACGGCCTCGCGTGGTAGTTCTGCAGGATCAAATCCGCGCGGCGCCTCACCCGGTGTTTTGCCAGGACGTTGGAGACGTGGAATTTCACCGTGCGCTCGGAAAGATTCAGCCGCGACGCGATTTCCTTGTTCGACAGGTTTTCGAGCAGCGCTTCGTGCACCTGCCGCTCCCGCGGGCTCAGTTTCCGTGCCTCGCCCGGAACCGGCAGACGCGGCTGGTCCAGGATGCCGAATACGAACCGCGAAAGCAGCAGCCGCGGCACCCAGTACCCGCCTTCATTTACCGATAGCACCGCCGCGGCCAGTTGCGTCGCCGCATCCGCGTAGCGCAGCAGCCCGCGGATGCCCAGCCTCATCAGTGGAAACGCGATCTCCTCCGTCAGTTCGTCGCTCACCACCACCACGCGCGACCCTGGCTGCTCGCTCTTGACTCGCGAGATTAGCGCGACCACCGCTCGCAGCGGCCCATTCGCGTCCAGCACAAACACTTCCGCGGGCGGCAGCGCCGGCAACCCACTTCCCTGCCCCGGCAGAAACTCCACCCGTTCCGAATTCACCACGAATTTCGGCCGCGACAGCAAATTGCCCAGGTTTTCCAGTACGAAGGGATGCGGAGACAACAGGCATACCGATAGCGCCCGGCCTGCCCCCGGTTTTGCAGCTGTCGCGCCGGACTTCTCCCCGCCTTTGCCCGCACGCGGTGTGGTCTTGGCCCGCGGTGTTTTCTGTTTCCGTTTGGTGTGCTTCGGCACGATGAACCAGCCTAGCGCGCTCGACTTCCGACGGCAACCGGGAGCGACGCAAAAGACAACGCCTCTCCCTCTCTCACCGTTCTTCCTCTCCCCACGGCTCAATCCAGTAATCCAGCACGATCCACAGGCTGTACGACCGCCGCAGAAGGCACAGCGTCAGCCCCGCCGCAGCCACGAACCATACCACCATCTTTCCGTTTTCACTCAGCACTCCTTTTTCCGGCAGCAGAAAGAACACCACCAGCGATACCACCGTCAGCACCGCCATCGCCGCGATGTACGTCACCACCATCCCGCCCACAAAGTATCCTTGTTCGCGGTAATACTTCAGTCCGCACAACGGGCACTGCGGCAGCACGCGGTTCGGCCAGCCCGAAAACAGCTCGCCCTTTCGGCACCGCGGGCACCGGCATTGAATCGCCGTCACCAGCGCCTCGCTTAACGGTGGTCTCACGGCTGGTTCCACTTCCCCTCATTGGAACACTTTTCGGTAGAGGCCCACCATCTCCGCAAAGGCGTGGTCGGTCGCTTCCGGGTCATACCGCGCGCCCTCGTCGCGCATAAAGGCGTGCTGCGCTTTGTACAGCATCGTCCGGCTCCGCACCCTCGCCTGCTTCAGGCTCTCGTAAATCTTTTTTCGCCCCTCTTCCGGCACGTGCGGGTCCTCCGTGCCAAACACCATCAGCAGTTCACCCCGGATGACTCCGGCCTGCGCCAGCGATTCCGCATCCTTCTCTTTCCCCAGTTTGCCGTCATGAATCCCCGTCCCGTAAAAACACACGGTCGCGCGTACCTCAGTTTCGAACGCCGCGCGGAACGCCAGGTGTCCCCCGATGCAGAATCCCATCGCGCCGATTTTCCCCTTCGCCACCCGCGGGTGTTTTCCCATCCATTCGATTGCTGTCCGGCAGTTCGCGTCGAATTGTGTCACGCTGGTTTTTGCCGCGTCTTCCAACCCCCGCTTCCTCCCCGCCTCGTCAAACGGGATCACCGTCCCGGGCGCCTCGATCCTGCAGTAAATCTCTGGCGCAACGGTCACGAATCCGTACCCCGCCAGCCGGACGCACGAGCGGATCATCGGCGGTGTGAGCTGAAAAATGTCCGAATAGCACACGATCCCCGGATACGTTCCCGTCCCCCGGGGCGCCGCGCAGAACACCCGCATCACTCCTCCGGCAATCGGGATATCGGAGTACTCGCTCGTCACAATCATAGCTGGGCTCCATCGAGCGCCCCCGCGCTCGCCGCCGAGCACGATACCCCAGCAACGCGACAACGGACAACCACGCCGCGACCCGCCATTGCTCCGCGTTCAGCCCTCCCCGCGGAACAGACTGGCGGGAGCAGGTCGTCTCCTGTACAGTCTCGCTCATGGATTCGCCGCAATCGTTTTCCATCGGCCTCGTGCAGATGGCCTGCGTTCCCGAGGCCGATCGCAATCTTGCCCATGCCGTCTCGCGTGTCGAGGAGGCAGCCGCGCGCGGCGCCCAGGTCATCTGCCTCCCTGAACTCTTCCGTTCCCAGTATTTCTGCCAGAAGGAAGACACGGAGCTGTTCAATCTTGCCGAGCCCGTCCCTGGCCCTTCCACCGAAGCCCTTGCCTCCGTCGCCCGCCGGCATCAGGTCGTCGTCGTCGCTCCTGTCTTCGAACGTCGTGCCCCCGGCATTTACCACAACAGCGCCGCCGTTATTGACGCCTCCGGCGAACTCCTCGGCCTGTACCGCAAGATGCACATCCCTGACGATCCCCTGTATTACGAAAAGTTTTATTTCACTCCCGGCGATCTCGGCTTCCGCGCTTTCGACACCCGCTACGGCCGCATCGCCGTGCTCATCTGCTGGGACCAGTGGTATCCCGAAGGCGCGCGCCTGGCCGCACTGTCCGGCGCGGTTGTGGTTTTCTATCCCACCGCGATCGGCTGGCACCCTCACGAAAAGGAACTCTCCGGCATCGAGCAGCGCGAGGCTTGGCGCACGATCCAGCGCTCCCACGCCATTGCCAACGGTATCTACGTCGGCGCCGTCAATCGTGTCGGTCGCGAAGCTCCCGTCGGCGGCCCCGGCATCGAGTTCTGGGGTTCCTCGTTCATCGCCGATCCGTTCGGCGTCGAACTCGCCACTGGCTCCTCCGACAAGGAAGAGACGCTGATCGCCCGCGTGGACCTCGACCGTCTGGAAGACGTCCGTCGCAACTGGCCCTTCCTTCGCGACCGCCGCGTCGACGCCTACGCCGGCATCACCCATCGATATCTGGACCGCTCCTCATGGCCCGCAAAGCCGTGACGCGCACTCGCCCGGGTAGCCACGGCCTGCGATTTTCTGACCGTGGGTCCGTTCCTGTCCCCGTACCCGCTCGTTCCCCCGTGCGCATGCCCGCCGAGTGGGAACCTCACTCCGCCACGTGGCTCGGCTGGCCTCACAATTCCACGGACTGGCCCGGCAAAATCTCCGTCATCCCCTGGGTCTACGCGGAAATCTGCCGCAAACTTGCGCCCGGCGAATTGTTGCACATCATCGTTCAGTCTCCCCGCCACCGCGCCGCCGCCCGCCGCGCCCTCGCTGCCGTCGGAGTCCCTTCCAGTCGCGTCCGGTTTTTCTCGTTCCCTTCCAACCGCGGCTGGACCCGCGATACCGGCCCCATCTTCGTCCGGAGCGATTCTGGCTCCGCGCGCGCACACGCTCCTCTCGCCATCGTCGGATTCCGCTTCAATGCCTGGGCCAAATACCCCGATTGGCGTCGCGACGCGCAGATCTCCCGCCGTGCCGCACGCGCCCTTCGCCTCCCGCTCCTCCCCGCTGAAATCGCCGGTCGCGGCTTCGTTCTCGAAGGCGGCAGCATTGACGTCAACGGCCGCGGCACTTTGCTCACCACGGAGGAATGCCTGCTCCATCCTCGCATTCAGGTGCGCAACCCCGGTCTTTCGCGCTCTCAAATTGAAGCGGCGCTCCGCCGCTTTCTCGGCGCCAAAAACGTTCTCTGGCTCGGCCGCGGCATCGCCGGCGACGACACCCACGGCCACATCGACGATTTCTGCCGTTTCGTCAATCCCCGCACCATCGTCCTCGCCGAGGAACGCAATCCCCGCGATCCCAACCATCGCATCCTGGAAGAAAATCGCGAACGCCTGGAAGCCGTGCGCCTGGAGGACGGTGCTCGCCCGCATGTCGTCCGTCTGCCCATGCCCGGCCCGCTCTACTTCGAGCGCCTCCGCCTCCCCGCCAGTTACGCCAACTTTTATATCGGCAATTCCGCCGTGCTCGTGCCCACCTTCAACGATCCTCTCGATCGTCGCGCACTCGGCATCCTGTCCGAACTGTTCCCCTCGCGGCCCGTCGTCGGCATTCACGCCGTGGATTTGGTTCTCGGCCTCGGCACACTCCACTGCATGACTCAGCAGCAGCCTGCGGGCAGATGACTGCGAAGGCGCAGGTTCAGTCGGCGCAGCAGGTGCTCTGCCACTTCTTGACAAAGCCCACACGGTTGGCTAGCGTGCCGTGAATACACGCGGAGTGGCTCTCCGCAGCGACGAGGCAGCTTTGCACCCACCCATCATCACGCTCACAACCGATTACGGCACCAACGACCATCTGGTAGGCGCGATGAAGGGAGTGATTCTCAAAATCCTCCCCGAATGCCAGATCGTCGACATCTGCCATCACGTCCTGGCCTGCGACATCCTCGACGGTGCGCTCACCATCGGCATGGCCTACAAATATTTCCCGCACAAGACCATTCACGTGGTGGTTGTCGATCCCGGAGTCGGCACCCCCCGGCGCCCCATCCTCGTCACCGGCGATCACCATTTTTTCATCGCTCCCGACAATGGCGTGCTCTCCATGGTCTTCGACACGCAGGAAAGTTTTTCCGTCCGCCACATCACTTCCGACCACTATTTCCTCCGCCCCATGAGCAATACCTTTCACGGCCGCGACCTCTTCGCACCGGTGGCCGGCTGGCTGGCCAAGAATCAGCAGCCCATGAGTTTCGGCGAGGAAATCAACGATCCCGTCCGCTTCACCCTCCCCAAGCCTCGCGCTGCCGACGGAAAAGTGAAGGGCGTGATCCTGCGGGTCGATAATTTCGGCAACCTCGTCACAAACATTTCCGCCGACATGATTCCGCAGGTCTTCGTCCCCGACGGAAAGTTCCGCATCTCCGTCGGGGGAAAGGAAGTTCCAAGAGTCCATCCGGCCTATGGCGATGGCGGCCCCGGCGAGCCGTTCGGCATTCTCGGCTCCGCCGGCCTTCTGGAAATCAGTGTGAATCGCGGCAGCGCCGCCCGCACCCTCGGCGCCCAGCGCGGCGTCGAAGTCCTCGTCGAGCTCCTCTAGCACGGCACGCAAGCCCCGCGGATATTTTCTCCCCGCCGCCCCTCACTTCGCCTCTCCCCCCGCCGCACGCACCCTCTGAATCTTCACGCGCGCCACCCGCCGCTTCTCCATCTCCATCACGGTAAATCGGAACCCCGCCGCCTCGAACGATTCCCCGCCCCGCGGAATGAATCCCAGCCGCGTCAGCACAAATCCGCCCAGCGTTTCAAACGCCGCGTCTTCCGGCAATTCCACGGAGAGCTGCGTCTCCAGTTCCCGCATCCGCACAGACCCCTCCACCACCATCGCCCCGTCCTGCAGCGTCAAGGGCCTCTCCACCACGTCGAACTCATCGTGAATCGGGCCTACGATTTGTTCCAGCAAGTCCTCGAGCGTCACCAAGCCCAGAATCGTGCCGAACTCGTCCACCACCATCGCCATCCCAGTATGTTTCGATCGCAGCTCCCCCAGCAGTTCTCCGGCGGGCTTCGTCTCTGGAACGATCACGATCGGCCGCACCTCCGCCCTCAGGTGGAACTCCGGCGTCGCCAATCCCTCTTCTTCTCTTCTCTGCCGGTCCAGCATCACCCACAGGATGTCTTTCACGTGGACGAACCCCAGCGGATGGTCCAGGCTGCCCTGGTACACCGGTAGCCGCGTCCGCTGCGTCACCGCCAGCACGCGCAGCACCTCGTCCAGCGTCGCCTCCACCGGCAGCGCGTGCACATCCCGCCGCGGCACCATGATTTCCCGCACCTGCACGCCGCTCAGTTCGATCGCGCTCTGGATGAATTTCTCCTCCCCCGCCTCGAACAGGCCTTGCTCCCGCGCCTGCTGCACCAGGATTTGCAGCTCTTCCCGCGAGTGCACCGGCGCGTGCGGCACCACCGCCCTCGCCCCCAGCGCCCGGTTGATTCTCCGTGCCGACCCCTCCAGAACGCTGATCGCGGGACGGAACACGCTCAGAAACACGCTGAACGGCCGCGCCACCAGCAGCGCCACCCGCTCCGCTCTTTCCAGGCTGATTGTTTTCGGCACCAGTTCGCCCAGCACCACGTGCAGGAACGTCAGGCTCACGAACGCCACCACCATCGAGAATCCGTGCACCAGGAAGAATCGTTCCGTGCTCACCAGCCCGCCCAGCATGTTCTCGATCACCGCGGCGATCGTCACTTCGCCCAGGAATCCCAGCATCAGGCTCGCCAGCGTCACGCCCACCTGCACTCCGGAAACCACCCGCCCGATTTCCCCCAGCAACGTCTGCACCACCCGCGCCCGCGCGTCTCCCTCGTCCACCAGTTGCCGGATGCGCGACGGCCTCACCGCCACCAGCGAAAACTCCACCGCGGCGAAAAATCCATTGAAGCCCACCAGGATCAGCACAGTCAGAAGGCGCAGCGCGCTCAACGGTCACTCCCGCGTTCCTGGCGCTGAGTGTAGCAGGAAGCCCTCGCCCCGCGAATGCCGCGCCTCCGTCGTTGCACCGGGCCTGCTCCTCGGCTACAGTCCCTCTCCGGAATTTCCTTGCGCAGATTCCTCAAGACCGCCGGCTTCGCGCTCCTCCTAATCCTTGCCGTCGCGGTTTTGCTCTCCCTCGGCGGATGGTGGAGGCTCCGCCGCGCGCTCCCTCAGCTCGACGGGGCCATCGCCATTCCTGGACTGCACGCCCCTGTCTCCGTCGAACGCGATTCCCTCGGCGTCCCCCACATTCGCGCGCAGTCTCTCGACGATCTCCTCGTCGCGCAGGGCTACGTCGTCGCGCAGGACCGCCTCTGGCAGATGGATCTCCTTCGCCGCGCGGCGGCCGGTGATCTCGCCGAGATATTCGGCGACGTCGCCGTCAATCACGACATGGAAAGCCGTACCCTGGGCTTCACCCAAGCCGCCGACGTTGCCATCGCCGCCATGCCTGCTGACCGTCGCGCCATGTTGGAAGCCTACGCTCGCGGCGTCAACGCCTACATCGATCAGCACTCCGATCTCCTTCCCATGGAATTTCTCGTCCTCCGCTATAAGCCTCGTCCCTGGACCGCTCGCGACACCCTCCTCATTTCCGCCAACCTCTACAAGGAACTCACCGGTTTCTGGAAGGATCAGATCCTGCGCGCCGAAGTCTCCCGCACCGTCGGCCCCGATCTCGCGGCGGACCTCTACGCCTCCACCATCGATTCCCCGTGGGACCATCCCCTGGTCGGCCTCGCACCCGCGAAGAATCCTCCCGCGCCAGCTCACTCCGCGCCCCACGCAGCCGCCAGTCTCGCTCCCGGCGCCCCGCTCCCCATCGCTCCTCCCAGTCCCGCCGACGCGCTCACCGATTCCCTGCTCGATTTCCAGCCCCACACGCGCACGATCGGAGGCAGCAACAATTTCGTCGTCGCCGGAAGCCGCACCCGTTCCGGTCGTCCTCTCCTGGAAAACGACACGCACCTTGGCTGGTCTGCTCCCTCCGTCTGGTATCTGGTCCACCTCACCGCGCCCGGCTGGAATGTGAAGGGATTCGCGTTTCCCGGCGCGCCTCTCGTCGTCATCGGCCACAACGATCGCATCGCCTGGGGCTTCACCAACAACTTCGCCAATGTCCTCACCGTCTACGCCGAAACGTTCAACCCGCAGGATCCTCTCGAATACCGCGTCCGCGGCCAGTGGCAGCGCGCCACCGTCCGTCAGGAAGTGATTCACGTTCGCGGCGCCGCAGACCGCACCGTCGAAGTCGTTCTCACCCGCCACGGCCCAATCATTGCGCGCGATGGCTCAACCGGCTATGCCATCCGCTGGGTCGCCACAGAACCCGGCGGACTCGATGCCAACTATTTCCTCCTCGGCGCCGCCAGGAATTGGGACGAATTTCGCGCCGTCCTCCGCGGCTCTCCCGGCCCCGCGCAGAACGCCGTCTACGCCGACGTCGACGGCCACATCGGCTACTTCGTCTCCGCCCTCGTGCCCATCCAGCGCGCACCCGCCGGTGATCTTCCTGTTCCTGGTGATACGGACGACTTCGAATGGACCGGCTACATTCCCCGCGACGATCTTCCGCAGCTCTTCGACCCGCCCGACGGAATCATCGCTACCGCCAATGCACGCGTCACCGGCCCCG
>DATKNR010000046.1:0-7187 GCA_035541255.1 Patescibacteria group bacterium
TCCCCCGGAGCGAGTTGTGTCAGGATCCCCGCGGTAGCCTGGTCAACCATCCCGAAAACGGCCTGCGCGTTCGCCGCCTCCACCTTGTCCGCCAGCACCACTTTTCCCGTCGCCGTGTCCTGCACGCGCAGATCCAGCCGCAATCCCTCGCCGACTTTCAAGAGCGCGCCGCTCACGTACAGATCCGCATGCGCCGCGTGCGCCACGTCCTGCGCCTCGCCCGCGGGCAGTTTGCCTTCGCCCTTCACGCGCTCCCGGATCAGCCCGCGCACCCGCTCGGTCGAAATCACTTCCAGTGATTTCGCCTGCGCCAGATTCGTCGTCAGCAGTTCCACCACGCCGTTGTCCAGCCAGTCGAGCGACGGGTCCTGCGTCAGGTTTTCGATTTCCACCACCGCGATGGCCTTCGACGCGCCGCCGACGTGCGCTCTTCCTCCAAAACTCGGCAGCAGCTTCCACGCCGCAATCCCCGCCAGAATCACCGCCACGGCCACGGCGATTCCACCCGCCAGCTTGCGCCGGTTTCCGAAGGCTTGTGGCGGCGCGGTCACCTTCACTTGCGACGTCGAGGTGGCCGCGGCACTCTCGGCCGTCCGCTGCTCCGTGGGCGGGGGTTCCGCAACCGGTATTCGCCCGCTGCTGGAATCCCGCTTCAGCCGCTGCAAATCGGCCCGCATGTCCGCAGCGTTTTGGTACCGCAGCTTCCTGTCCTTCTCGAGCGCCTTGTGGATGATGTCTTCCAGTTTCGGGGGCAGGTCCGGATTCACTCGCGCCGGCGAACTCGGCGTGCGGTTCAAAATTCCTTCTGTAATCACCCCGGAAGTCTCGCCCCGGAAGGGCAGCATTCCCGTCGCCATCTCGTACAGCACCGCGCCGAAGCTGAAGAGGTCCGTCCTCGCGTCCAGCTCCTGTCCGCGCACCTGCTCCGGCGACATGTACGCCACCGTGCCCACGGCCACACCCGGGCTCGTCAGGTGCTGCGGCTCCGCGTCGGCCGTCATCTGCGCGCCCAGCGTTGCGCCGCTTGCTCCGGCCGTCGTCACTTTCGCCAGTCCGAAATCCAGAATCTTCGCGTGCCCGCGCGCTGTCACAAAAATGTTCGCCGGTTTGATGTCGCGGTGCACGATTCCTTTCGCGTGCGCCGCCTCCAGCGCGTCCGCGATTTCGATTCCCAGCTCCAGCAGCAGTTCCATCTCCATCGGCCGGCCGGAAATGCGGTGCTTGAGCGTGGACCCTTCCAGGAATTCCATCACCAGAAAGGCCATTCCGTTTTCTTCGCCGATGTCGTGGATGGTGCAGATGTTCGGATGGTTCAGCGCTGACGCCGCCTGCGCCTCGCGCCGGAACCGTTCGAGCGCGGTCGCGTCGCGTGCCATGCTTTCCGGAAGGAATTTCAGCGCTACCTGGCGCTTCAGGCGGGTGTCTTCAGCCTTGTAGACGACGCCCATCCCTCCGCCTCCCAGTTTTTCCAGGATGCGGTAATGCGAGATCGTCTTTCCGAGGAGAGGTTCTGAGTCCGTCACCGTCCGCGCATCTTAATCTGTGCCTCCCAAGCAGTCAACGCGCCCGGACCAGGGCGTTGTCATGCCTCCGAGTCTCTCCCCCCTTGGCAAGGCGCAGCTTCCGGCTGCCTCAGGGTGCTATCATCGCTCCGCTTTGACGACTCAGAACTCCGGCAACTATTTGGGTGAATTCTGGGGCGGCCTCGCGGCGATGCTCGTGGCCTTGCCGTCGGCCATCGCATTCGGCGTCACCGTTCTTTCGCCGCTCGGCCCCGAATATGCGGCGCAGGGCGCACTCGCGGGGGTTCTCGGCACCATCGTCCTCGGCGTCATCGCTCCGGCGTTCGGCGGTACGAACCGCCTCATCACTTCGCCCTCCGCGCCTGCCGCAGCCGTTATGGCTGCTTACTCGGTGGAACTCGCCCGAGGAGGCATCGCGCCGGGATCTGCGCTGCTGCTGCTTACGCTGACCGGGCTGTTCTGCGGAGTGCTTCAGTTCGTTTTCGGTGTGGCGCGTTTTGGTCACCTGATCAAGTACATGCCCTATCCGGTGGTCAGCGGATTCATGACCGGCGTCGGGCTGGTGATCATTGTCGGCCAGGTCCCAAAGTTCCTCGGCGTTCCCAGGGGTACGTCGCTGTGGTCCTCAATGACTACGGTTTCCGCTTGGAACGGAAAAGGCGTAATCGTCGGCATCGTCACCGTCGCCGTCATGCTGAGCGCGCCGAAGCTGACCCGCGCAGTCCCCGCGGCCATCCTCGGCCTGCTGGCCGGCGGACTCGCCTATCTGGTCTTAGGTGCTTCCCATCCCGCGATGTTCCAGCTCGCCGGTAATTCGCTCGTGATCGGCCCGCTCTCCGCCGGAAAGGGATTCCTCGCGTCGCTCTCCGCCCAGATCCATGCGATTCGAACTCTCCACTCCGGCATGTTGCGAGACGTCCTCAACCCTGCGCTCACTCTTGCCGTTCTGCTCTCCATCGACACGCTCAAGACCAGTGTGATTCTCGACGCGCTCACGCGCACGCGTCACGACTCGAACCGTGAACTCGTCGGCCAGGGACTTGCCAACATCGGCACGGCCCTCATCGGGGGAATTCCGGGCTCGGGCCAGACCGGCGCCACGCTCGTCAACATGTCCAGCGGCGGCCAGACGCGCCTGTCCGGCGTGCTCGAAGGTGTGTTCTCGCTGATTGTTTACCTGCTCCTCGGCAATGTCATTGCCTGGCTTCCGGTGGCCGCGCTCGCGGGAATCCTGATCGTCGTGGGCGTTCGCATGTGCGACCGCGATAGTCTGAACCTGCTTCGTTCGCGTTCCACGTTGCTCGACTTCGGAGTCATTGTGGTTGTCGTGGTGGTTGCGCAGAGCGTCAGCCTGATTGCCGCGTCCGCGGTCGGTGTCGGGCTCGCCGTGCTCCTCTTCCTCCGCGAACTCATCGGGGGCTCGGTGGTGCGCAGCCGGATGCTCGGCAGCGAGGTGTTCTCTCGGCGCATTCGTCTGCCGGAGGAAATCGCCACCTTGGAGCGTTGTGGCGACCGCACCGTGATATTCGAGTTGCAGGGCAGCCTTTTCTTCGGCACGGCGGACCAGCTTCTAGCCGCGCTCGAGCCCGACCTCAAGGTGCGCACCTACGTCGTGCTTGACATGCGCAGGGTGCAAAGCGTGGACGTGACTGCCGCGCGCGTGCTCGAACAGATCGAGGACATCCTCACCGAACGCCACGCGCATCTCTTCCTCTGTCATTTCACCTCCAAAGTGCCCAGCGGCCAGGACCTCGAGCGCTACTTCAAACGCGTGGGACTGGTCCGCCCCGAAAGCACCGCGCGCATCTTCGAAACCCGCGACGATGCGCTGCTCTGGATCGAGGACCGCATCCTCGCCGAGGAGCTTCCCCCGCAGCCGCCGGAAGCCCTGCTCGAACTGCGCGAGATGGCACTCTTCGCCGGACGCAAGCCGGAAACGATCGCCGCGCTCGAAGCGTGCATGGAGCAGCTTTCCTTCAAGGCGGGCGAAACCATCTTCGAGCGGAAGGACGAAGGCGAGAAGCTGCTGCTCATCCGCAGAGGAGTGGTGCGGATCGAAATCGAGGTGGGCGATAAGCTGCACTATCACGTGTCCACGTTCGGGCGCGGCGACTTCGTCGGCGAGATATCGTTCCTCGATCGCAAGCCGCGTTCCGCGCGCGCGGTCGCGCTCACGGATACGGACGTCTACGTTCTTTCCCGCGACAGCTTTGAGAAGCTAGCCGAGGAACATAAGAGGATTGCCATGCAACTGTTGGAAGCCGTGGCGAGCGCGCTGGCCACGCGCCTGCGCCGCGCAAATAAACAGCTTCGCGCGCTGCAGGAAGGATAGGAATCAATAAGGCAGAATGATGGATGAGCCGAAGCCCGCAATGGCGGGCGAAGGTTGGTGGACCGCATGGGATTCGAACCCACGACCTCCTCGTTGCGAACGAGGCGCTCTCCCAGCTGAGCTAGCGGCCCACGGAACTCAATTTTAGAAGGGAACTATCCGGCCTCGCAAGCGCCGTTCGCGGAGCGGTTCAAGAGGCGCACGCTACTGGCGCGGCGCTCCTGTCTTCTCCGCGAGAAGCTTTCGCGTGTTGTCGTAAAGCGCGCGGGCCTGGGGCAACTCGTCGACGGCACGCTGGAGCTGCACGTCGTTTTCCAGCTCCACTTTGTATGCCTGCACCTGGCCGAAGACGGAGAGGAACATCTCCTGCTTGATGCGGTGCTTGATCCAATCCAGGTTCTCGGCCAGCTCGGCTTCCGTGTACTGAATTTTTTCCTTGGACAGGAAGCGGCGGAACTCGTTGATCACGGCGTCGTCCACGGTGAAGTCTTCCGTCACGGTTGGATTCTGGCTCAGGTAGTAGGTGATGAAATCGCCGACGCCCACCTCATAAGGCAGCAGCACGCGATGACGGAACAGCAGGGTCTGGAAGGAAGTGAACTTGGGCGCGTCGACCACGACGTCGGGAGTAATTCCGCCGCCTCCGGTCACCTGCCTGCCGCCATCGGTGAACTTGATCTCAGTGGGCTTTTCGGGAGTCTTGCGGTTGTAGTGGTAGTCCCACAGCGAAGTGGTTTTGTAGTCGCGCTGGATCAGCCGGCCGCTGGGCGTGTAGTAGCGGGCGGTGGTGAGGAACATCCCGGTTCCTTCGCTGAGGTTAAAGACGGTCTGCACGAGGCCCTTGCCGAAGCTGGTCTCGCCGACGATCAATCCGCGGTCGTGATCCTGAATGGCGCCGGCGACAATTTCCGAAGCGGAAGCGCTCTGGCCGTTGATGAGCACGACGAGCGGCACCCGAACGCCGCCATTGCCCTTGAGCGCGTAGTAACGCCGCTCCGCGGATGCGCGCCCGTGATGCGACACGATGAGCTGGTTCTTGTCCAGGAACATGTCCGCCACGGCCACGCCTTCATTGAGCAGGCCGCCGGGATTGTTCCGCAGGTCGAGGACCATGCCCTTCAGATTGGGATAGTCGAGCTTGTCGAGCGCTTCGGTCAGTTCGTGATCGGTGGTCTCATTGAACTGCGCCACACGCACGTAGCCGATGCCGGGGCGGATGATCATGGCGTTGTCCACGCCGTGGCGCGGAATCTCGTCGCGCGTGACGGTGAACTCGAGCAATTTCGAGTTGCCGTCGCGGGCGATGCCGATGTGGACGGTGGTGCCTTTCGGGCCCTTCAGCATTTCGGCGACTTCCGTGGTGGTCAGGCCGTCGCAGGGTTTGCCGTCCACCTTCGCGATGATGTCGCCGGGACGGATGCCAGCCTTGTAGGCCGGCGAGCCGACGAACGGGGCCATGACGACGGTATGGTTATCGCGGGGAGCGACGGACATGCCCACGCCGAAATATTTGCCGCGCTGGTCCTCGCGCTGAACTGAGAAGGCTTCTCTATCGAAGAAGACGCTATGCGGGTCGAGTTCCCGGAGCATTCCCGGAATGGCGCCGTTGTAGACGGCCTTGTCCGCGTCAATCGGCGTGGCGTAGTTCTGCTGTGCCACGGCCACAACCTGGGTGAACTGGCGGATGGATTCCTGGAGGTCGGCCGGGTCGCCTGCCGTGGCGCGGACCGAGGAGCCGTAAAGGCCTCCGAGCAGTGCCGAGCCCAGCAGGACGGCGCACACGACAAAGAGGCCGCGAGCGGAGCGTGGGGTCGTTCGATTCATTTATCCTCGCCGGAAAAGTATAGCATAGGGCGCAGAGCGGGCCTGGTGCCCGTAGGGGCAGGTTTCAAACCTGTCCCCATGAAACCTGCCCGCAACGCGCGACGCGCGAGGGACCGGACCGAGCAAAATCCGTTCATCCGTTTTTGAAGACAAATATCGACCCCCCTCCCGGGGGAATTTCCAATCCCTTTGGAATGTGTGAGTCCCGCAAAATTGAGTTTCTAAGGGCTTGCGGATCATTACGATAGAATTTGCGGATTTGCGGCTTAGGGTGAAGGGCAACTTCAGGAGTTTCTCGCCCGCCACGGCGGACACGCAAAGGCGCAAAGACGCGAAGGGGCGCAAAGGAAAATCCGGCGGAGGGATTGTGGCGGCGCGTGAAGTGAGTGAGAGCGGAGAATCCATGCGTTTGGCTTTTCAGGCGAGGGTACTCCCGTGTTCTTGTAAGTGCAGAAACGAAATGGGTTAGCGGGAATCGGCGCGTATGTGCAGAAACTGCGCGGGTTAAAGTCGTGTGGAATGTGCAGATGCGAGGCGAATTTGTATCTGCAGAAACTAAATGGTTTACAAAACGCGGGAATAACAGAGTTGTGTATCTGCACATTCTGCGGGAGTTAGCACGGAGTGGTGTGGCGGCGATCATCGATAGCGACCCGCGTGGAATTTATCACAGAGAAGGTAAATTGTCAATGGGTAAATACTATGAAAAGTGGAAGGCTGAGCTAAAGGAAAAGAACCCACCCTTCGCTGAAACGCGCGCGAAGGATGCGGCACCCGTCCCCAACACCGGAGAGCAAAGCGGCAGCAGGAAGGGCGTGCCACCCGCCATTCAAACGACGAGCCGTAGTAAGGCAAACGAAACCCAGCGACCGAGAAGACCTACGATAAACAACCACGGGAGGGCTAGCACATAGACCAAGACGACAAGCCAATTCGCTTTCGGTCTTAGGTACACATACGACCATACGTATTTGAGTCCCTTCCACATCGCCGCTGCACCACACATGCCCACCACAAGGCCGCCGCATAAAACTAAGGCATAGCCACCAACGCCAGGCTTGGCCCGCATGGCGCATACAACTGCGCCTACGATCGGAATAGAGAAACATGTGGCAGTGAGCAGATGCCAGAGGGTCAACGCATTAGAACCCACGTTAGCATCCACCCTTGTTCGCCAAGCTAGGCGGGTGGCCCGGACTTCGTGCTCCTCTTTCTTCAGGGCAACTCACGATGAGAAGATACCACTTCAGAAACTAACTCGCGAGGAGCGAGACGAGGGGCTGTACTCCCCGGTGAATTCCAGCAGGTGGTATCCTCGCGACGTGGGCAGCGAGCGCACTGAAGGATCGGGGATTTTGCTGCGGGTTACTGGCCATGCCCTTCCATCGCGCTCGGTTTCCATGGAGCCACCCTTGTCCATTGCAGTCTCATTCTTCACGCGGCGGTGCACGACTTGGGTGGCGATACTGCTATTTGGATGTTTGGCGACCAGCCCCTCCGTCGGAAAA
>DATKNR010000047.1:0-45774 GCA_035541255.1 Patescibacteria group bacterium
CGGCGCCGACCGTTTGTGGAAGCGGGACCGCTACGGCCTGAGCGCGAAGCTGAGCGTGGTGAACCTGACGGACAAAGTGGCGCTGTACAATTTTCTTTCCAGCTTTTCCGGCACTCACTTCGTCACGCCGCGCATATTCCAAGGGGAATTGACCCTGCACTTCTAACACGGAGAACTGCGGAGCGCCGGCTGGAAGCCGGCGGTGCAAAATGCGGGTTACACCGGCGCGCGGTCCAGCGGCGCGATGAATTGAATTCCGCTCACCTGCTTTCCCGCCAGCCGCAGATCATTTGTGAGGAACAGGTCCACGCCCGCCGCAGCGGCGCAGGAGAGCTGGATCGCATCCGCCACGCGCAACGAGCGGTCCCGTCGCAGGGTCGAATACACCAGCGCCGCCTTCTCTTCAAATGGAATCAGCCTCGAAGTCTGCCGGATGGCCTCTTCGTACCTCTTCGCCAGCTCTGCCTGGCCCTGCTCCATGGGCTTCACCAGCGCTTCGCCCAGCGTCAGCGTCGAGGTGAGCAGCTCATCGCCGCGCGACAGCATGGCTTTGCGGATGGCGATGGTGCGCTTCGAAAGCGGCCCGTAATTCTCCAGCAGGTAGATGTAGAGATTTGTGTCCCAGAAGATCCGGCTCATTCCGCTTCTTCTCTCAGCCGGTTCACATACGCATCGGCATGCTCGTCCGCCCAGATTTCCCTTCCCGAGCCTGCCAGCCGCAGCAACGGATCCTTTTCCGGGGCCGCCTCCAGCGCCTCCGCCGACCACTGCTCATACCAGCCGAGCAATCCGCGGAAGGCTGAGCCGCGCGGCATGTCTTCCGCCGCCGGCGTGATCTTGCTCCCTTCCCGCCGCGGATCGTACGGGTCGCCTTTGCGAAACAGGCGCCGCCTGCCCGCCCCCGTCTCGAAGAGCATTCGGTACCGGCCCGGATTCGGGGGGCGATTCGCCACGCAGTGCTGCACCACGTGCACCTGCACGCCAGGCCGAATCTCTCCGGCAAGGGATTCGCGCCTGGCCCGCTCCATGATTTCCTCAGTGCTGAAGTCGCTTTGCTCCGGATAGTCGCGATGCAGCAAAGCAGTGATGATCCACACCTCGTCCGCGATTTTGAGCTTCGTCTCCTCGGCAGCCTCTGTGGTCGCGTGCTTTTTCATTCCGCACCCCCGTTGTGGCTGGCGACGTCGTGCCGGTCGAGGAGCGACCGCCAGCATCGCCTGCACAGGTTGTGGTCATATCTCGCCCGCATCCGTCCATCGGGAGCCCGATACACAGCCTTCGCGAAAAGACAGAGCCTGCAGTAGTGCTTTGAGTGGATCATGGAACTCTCCTTTCCTGCTGTAGTGCATACGACCATATACACCAATATTTTATGTTACGTCAATAGAAAAGTGTTTTTTCGCCCGGAGCCCGATTCCCCACCCTCTTTGCGCCATTCTGCCGCACTGGCGAGTCCCGGTCCCCGCTCGGCCCTCGTTGCTCGCTGATCACCCTTGGCAGCCGCTTTTTGAATTGCCCTGTGCCCCCGGGGGCACAAGGTCCAGAATCCACGCGTTCCCGCCGTCGGCCCCCGCCGGCCACCGTCTTCCCCGAAGCCCCTTCCCGGCCCTCCTCTTGCGTCGCTCACTTGCGCCTTAACCGGGCTTCAGGTAGAAACGTAACAGAATGAAGGCGGCAATCATCGCCGTAGGTTCGGAGCTGCTGACGCCGGACCGGGTGGACACGAATTCGCTGTTTCTCACGGCGCAGCTCAACCGCCTGGGCATTGAGGTCGCGCGCAAGACCATCGTCGGCGACGATCTCGAGGCCCTGAGCCGCGAATTCCGCGTGGCGCTCGAACTGGCCGACGTGATCATTGCCAGCGGCGGGCTCGGCCCCACCGAAGACGACATCACCCGGGAGGCGCTCTCCGCCGTGCTGCGCCGTCCGCTGGTGCAGAACGAAGAGGTCTTGAAAGAGCTGCAGGCCAAATTCGAGCGCTTCGGCCGGACGATGCCGCAAATCAACGTGAAGCAGGCGCTGGTTCCGGTGGGCGCCACGGTGCTGGCGAATCCGCGCGGCACGGCTCCCGGCCTGTGGATCGAGGATGGCCCGCGCGTCGTGATCCTTGTCCCCGGCCCGCCAGGAGAACTCGAGCCCATGTTCATCGAGCGGGTGGGGCCGCGGCTGGAGGTGCGCGTGACGGGCGCACGCCTGTTCGCCCGCGAGCTGCGCGTGGCCGGCATGGGCGAATCAGCCGTGGACCAGGCCATTGCGCCGATTTACAAAGGCTATCGCGACGTGCAGACCACGCTGTTGCACGTGCCGGGAGAAATCCACGTGCACCTGCGGCTGTGGTCCGCGGACGGGGCGGCGGCGGAAAAACGCCTGGACGAACTGGTCGAGCGCATCCGGCGGGCGCTGGGCGAAGGCCTGTTCACCACCAAGGGCGAGGAGATGGAGCAGGTGGTGGCGCACCAGCTCACCTGGCATGGAGCCACCATCGCCGTAGCGGAAAGCTGCACGGGTGGAATGCTCGGCGAACGGCTTACGCGGATTCCGGGAAGCTCCGCTTATTTTGTGGGCGGCGTGTTGAGTTACGGCAATGATCTGAAGACTTCCTGGCTCGACGTGCCGCGCGAACTGATCGACACGAAGGGGGCGGTGAGCGCGGAGGCGGCGCGCGCCATGGCGGAAGGCGTACGGAAACGCGCCGGCACCACGTTCGGCCTCGCGATCACGGGCATCGCCGGGCCCACGGGCGGGACACCGGAAAAACCAGTGGGCACGGTGCACATCGCACTGGCCGATGCGGACGGCGTACAGGACAAAGCCTTCCGGTTTCCCGGGGACCGCGGACGAATTCGCGGGCAGGCAACCGTGGCCGCGCTGGACATGGTGCGCCGCTATTACCTCCACGCGGAGGACCGAAAGAAGCAGTGAGCAGCGGGCAAATCCGGCTGTTCGTAGCTCTGGAACTTCCGGCGAGCGTACGCGCTGCACTCGGTGAAACCGCGGCCCGGCTCCGCGCGGCCTGCGGAGGCGGCGTTCGCTGGACGGACCCTGACGGCATCCACCTGACACTCAAATTCATCGGCGAAACTGAAAGTGCGCGTTTGGAGGCGGTCCGCATGGCGCTCGCCGGGGTTCACGCCGCGCGCGCGATCGAGGCGGCATTCCGCGGAGTGGGCTGGTTTCCGAATGCGCGTCATCCGCGGGTGCTGTGGGCCGGCGTGGAATCGGACGAACGGCTGCCAGCCCTCGCGGCGGAAGTGGAGCGCGCGCTCGTGCCCGTCGGAATCGCGCGGGAGTCGCGCGAGTTCCGTCCGCACCTCACGCTGGCGCGAATCAAACCGGAGGCGAAGCTGGACCGGCTGCGGCGCGAAGCGGAACGGCTGGGCACGCCGGAATTCGGGCAGGCCAGCTATACGGAGTTCGATTTGATGCAGAGCACGCTGGGGCCTCAGGGATCGGTGTACGTCCGGCTGGAACGGTTCGCGTTTGCGGCTCGGGCGCAGGTGGAGGGGCACTGAAGTGCGTGCGGAGTGGCTGCTTCCGCTGGCGGGCTATTTGATGGGATCGATTCCTTTCGGCTTCCTGATTGTCCGGCTGACAAGGGGCACGGACGTGCGCGCATCGGGCAGCGGCAACATTGGCGCCACGAACGTGAATCGCGTGGCAGGAGCGGGAGCGGGGCTGCTCACGCTGCTGCTGGATATCGCGAAGGGCTACGGGGCGGTGTGGCTGGCCGGCCGCCTGACCGGTGGAGACGTGGCCTGCATGGCTGCCACGGGACTCGCCGCTGTCGTGGGGCACATGTTTCCCGTGTGGCTGAAGTTCCGAGGCGGAAAGGGAGTGGCAACGACGGTGGGGGTGTTCGTGCCGCTGTGCTGGATGGCGGTGGCGGCCGCGGCGGTGGTATGGGTGGTGGTGGTTTCCCTGTGGCGGTACGTTTCTCTCGCTTCCGTGGTGGCCGCCGGGGCATTGCCCGTCTGCATGTACTTGCTGTACGCGCCGGGAACACATCACGCGCCGCCGCTCAGCGTGTCGCTGGCCACCGCCGTGGTGAGTATTCTGATCGTCGTGAAGCACCGCGAAAATGTGCGGCGGCTTCTGGCCGGCTCGGAAAACCGACTGACGATGGGCGGAAAATAAAAGCGCGCGAGCGAGGCGAATGAGAAAAATCGCGATTCTCGGAGCGGGAAGCTGGGGAACGGCGCTGGCGCTGGTGCTGCTGCGCAGCCGGAAAGAGCACAGCGTGTGCCTGTGGGCGCGCCGCGCGGAACTGGCGGAGGCACTCGCAAGAAAACGCGTGAACACCGATTACCTCGACGGATTCGAGCTGCCGCGGCAACTGGAAATCACGAGCGATCTGGCGAAGGCGGTGGAAGACGCGGAAATCGTGCTGGGCGTAATTCCCTCCGAACATGCACGCGTGATTTATACGAACGCGCTGCCCTATCTTTCTCCGGAAGTGCGCATCGTGAGCGCGACGAAGGGACTGGATTTTCCCACGCTGGAGCGAATGACCCAAATGATCGCGTCGGTGGTGGGGGAACGGTTTCCGGCGCGCGTTGCGGCGCTCTCCGGTCCCTCGTTTGCGCGGGAGACGGCGCGGGGCGATCCCACGGCCGTGGTGGTGGCTTCGGAGGACGAGGCGCTGGCCGGGGAAATTCAGGAAGAGCTGGCCGGACCCACGTTCCGGCTGTACACGAACACGGATGTGACCGGCGTGGAACTGGGCGGCGCGGTGAAAAATGTGATCGCGATAGCGGCCGGCGTGTGCGTGGGATTGGGACTGGGACACAACAGCGCGGCGGCTCTGGTGACCCGCGGACTCGCGGAACTGACCCGGCTGGGATGCGCGCTGGGCGGCCGCCGGGAGACGCTGTTCGGGCTGGCCGGCCTGGGCGACCTGGTGCTGACCTGCACGGGCGGGCTCTCGCGCAATCGCAGCGTGGGCGTGGCGCTCGGACAGGGGCGCGGGCTCGCCGAAATTCAAAGCGCCACGCGAATGGTGGCGGAAGGCGTGCGCACCACGGCGGCCACAGTGGAGCTGGCGCGCCGGCAGGGAATCGAGATGCCCATCACGCAGCAGATGCACGCCGTTCTCTACGAGGGGCGACCGCCGCGCGACGCCATCCGGGAGCTGATGGAGCGGCCGCTGAAAACCGAGTAGCGCTCCCGGCCCCGCCGGGCGTAGTGCCAGAGAGGTTTCCACCAGACACAGCAGAAAATGCGGCGCATTGTGAGGCACGGGAAAGCACATTAGACTTTCGGGGAAATGGGCGTACCCAGTCCAAGCCGGGGTGTGCTGAGCCACGTGCGGATTCTGTGGCTCGTGCTGACCGCCCTGCTTCTGGTCAGCCTGCTGCCGATCCTCGCCTATCACTACCAGGTGCTGAAACTCAGCCAGGAAAAGCTGGAAGACACGGAACGGCTGCAGCAGGTGGAAATCACGCGGCTGCTATCGGGAGAAATTCTGCTGTTCCAGAACAACCTGGACCAGCAACTGAGCGACGAGATCAAACTCCTGGCGCTGACGGGGGCGCTGCCGGACGTGAACGCGCCGAACAAAGCACCGCAGGTGGCGCAGCAACTGGAAGACTTCGTGAGCAACAATCCGGACCTGCTGTTTGTGTGGGCGGTGAACGCGCAAGCGCACGGGCCGCACGGGGGGAAATTCCGCGCGGACCTGGATCCCTTCGTGCTGAAGGCGCTGCAGCGCGGCTTTACGCTGTGCGCGCAGGGAACGAAATTTTCCAGCGGGGCGCTGGCCATCGGAGAAGGCAAAGAGACGGTTCCGGCGTACATCGTGGCCGTGCCGCTGCTGCTGGGCGACAAACCCACGGGGATGCTGGCGGTGGTGGTGTCGCTGAAGCAGGTGGAGGACCGGCTGCGGAACGAGAGCGTGAGGAAGCGCGAGGTGTTCGTGGTGGACGCGGAGGGACACATCGTGGCGCACCCGAACCGCAAGCGGTGGGTGGCGGGCGAGGATGCCTCGAGCGCATATCCCATCGTGAGCCAGTTCCGCGATCTGCCTCCCGGCTCGAGCAATCCACAGAGTTCGCGTTTTGCCGCGGAAGTGGGCGGACACCGGGTGGAATATTTCGGCGCGTTCAGCCCGATACCGGAATTGCGCTGGGCCGTGGTGGCCATGCGGAGCGTGGAGGACGCGCAGGCGGATGCCGGCCTGCCGGAACTGAACCGCCAGGCGCTGGTGATCGCCTTTGCGCTGACCCTCGCGGCAATTTTGATCGGATATTTCTTCGCGGTGGGAATTTCACAACCGGTCCGCGCGCTGGCCGATTCCACGCGGGCCATCAGCCGGGGAGAATTCCACGAGCGGGCGATGGTGGCGGGGACGGCGGAAATCAGCGATCTGGCGGAAAATTTCAACTCGATGGCCGAGGACATCGAGCGGTACATCGAGCGGCTGAAACAGGCAGCGGAGGAAAACCGGCAACTGTTCATCGGGTCAATCCGCATGCTCGCGGCGGCCATCGACGAGAAGGACCCGTACACGCGAGGCCATTCGGGGCGCGTGGCGAAATACTCGGTGATCATCGGCGAGCAACTGGGGCTGGATCCGGAAGCGCTGGACAAGCTGAGAATCTCCGCGCTGCTGCATGACGTGGGAAAAATCGGCATCGACGATCGCGTGCTGAAAAAGCCGGGGGCGCTGACGGACGAAGAGTTCCACATCATGAAGCAGCATCCGGTGAAGGGCGCGAACATCATGCGGCCGGTGCCGCAGCTTAAGGAAATGCTGCCGGGAATCGAGCTGCACCACGAGTGCGTGGACGGGCGCGGATATCCCTACGGGCTGAAGGCGGAACAGATTCCGCAGATGGCGCGGATCATCGCGGTGGCGGACACGTTTGACGCGATCACGACCAACCGGCCGTACCAGTCGGCAATGGATCTGGATTTCGCGCTGAAACGGGTGCGCGAACTGGCGGGGACGCGGTTCGATCCAAACATCGTGACGGCCATCGAGAGCGCGGCGCGCAGCGGAAAGCTGAAGCTGAGCGCGACGCTGGTCGAGGTCTGAACTTCCGAAGGTTCCGCGGGGCGCTGTGCCGGCCCGGTCCTCCCATTCGACGCAACCAAATGCCGAAAGTCAGAGAACGCCGCTCACTGCACGGCGGCCTTCTCGGCGGATTTGGCGGGAGCAGCGTGTTTCGGAGGCTGATAGACGCCTGGAACGCTGCGCGCGGCGATGGCCAGGCGGTTCCAGGCGTTGATGGTGGCGGTGGCGAGGGTGAGGTCGGAGATTTCCTGGTCGCTGAAGAGCTTTTTGGTGCGGTCGAAGAGTTCGTCGGGCACGTGGCCTTCGCGAATGTTGGTGACCGCTTCGGCCCAGGCAAGAGCGGCGCGCTCGCGGTCGGTGTAGTAGGGCGATTCCTCCCAGGCGTCCAGGCCATACAGCCGCTGCTCGGTCTCACCGATGGCGCGCAGATCCTTCCAGTGCATGTCCAGGCAGAAGGCGCAGCCGTTGATCTGTGAAACGCGCAATTTGAGGAGATGGATGAGTGGCTCTTCGATGCTGCACTGGCGGAGATAGCGCTCGAGGCCGAGCATGGCCTCGTAGCCCTGACGCGAAAGCTTGAGTAAATCGAGTCTCTGCGGCATTGGTTTGTCCCCCTTCGATTGGATTCGAGCGGCGCGCATGCGTTGCGCGGTTCGTGCAGAGACGGGATTGGCGATGGAGGGAGGAGAGGGCACGGGGAGCGGGAGGGACGGCGGGAGGCTCCGCAGGGTTCTGCTAAGATAAACGGGATGATTACGCTGTTTGGACCTCCGGAACCGACGCTGGGCGAGCGGCTGAAGAAATCCGTCAGCCGTACGCGCGAAGTGCTGACCATGCCGCTGGGCGAACTGCTGGCCGGCGGGCAGAAAATCGACGAAGCGCTGCTGAAAAAGCTGGAGACGGCGCTGCTGTCGGCGGATCTGGGCGTGCGCACGACGCGCGAGGTGCTGGAGGCGCTCCGCGAAGAGGCGCAGCAGCAGAAAATCACGGACAGCGGGCAGGTGAAGGGCGAACTGAAAAAGAAACTGGCCGGAATTCTGGAAGGGCCAGCGTCGAAAAACGGGACGACGGAGGCGGCGCCGCTGGTGATCTTTGTGGTGGGAGTGAACGGGACGGGGAAAACGACGACGATCGGAAAACTGGCGAACCGGCTGCGGAAGGATAATCGCAGCGTGCTGCTGTGCGCCGCGGACACGTTTCGCGCCGCGGCAGTGGAGCAACTGGAGATCTGGGCGCGGCGGAACGGAATCGAGATGGTGCGGCAAAAGACGGGAGCGGATCCGGCGGCGGTGGTGTTCGACGGGCTGGCCGCGGCGAGGGCGCGCGGCGTGGACGTGGTGATCGTGGACACGGCCGGACGGCTGCACACGAAATCGAACCTGATGGCCGAGCTGGAAAAAATGAAACGCACGGCGGCAAAGCAGGTGCCCGGCGCGCCGCACGAGGTGCTGCTGGTGCTGGATGCGACGACGGGACAGAACGGGCTGACGCAGGCGCGGGAGTTTACCGAGCACGCGGGAGTGACCGGTCTGGTGCTGACAAAACTGGATGGAACGGCAAAGGGCGGAATTGCGGTGGCGATCGTGCGGGAACTGGGGCTGCCCATCCGGTTTGTGGGCACGGGGGAACAGATCGACGACCTGCTGCCGTTTGATGCCGCGACGTTTGTGAATTCCCTGCTGGACTGAACTGCGATGACCGCGACGACGCCACAGGAATCCCTGTCTCTGCCTTCCGAGCATGGCGCACTGGACTACAAATGGATGGCGCGTGCGCTGGCGCTGGCGCGGAAGGGAGAAGCGCTGACGCATCCGAATCCGATGGTGGGCGCGATCGTGGTGGCGGGAGACCGCGCGGTGGGGCAGGGATTTCATACGTATGACGGTGTGAAGCACGCGGAAATACTGGCGCTGGAAGAGGCGGGCGGGCGCGCGCGCGGCGCGACGCTGTACCTGAACCTGGAACCGTGCTGCCACCAGGGAAGGACGGGGCCGTGCACGGACGCGGTAATCGCGGCGGGAATTTCGCGAGTGGTGGCGGCGATGGCAGATCCGAATCCGAAGGTGGCCGGGCGGGGATTCGAGATTCTGCGGCGGGCCGGAATCGAGATCTTGACCGGGGTGCTGGAAACAGAAGCGCGGCGGCTGAATGAAGCGTTTGCCTGCTGGATCCGAACGGGGCGGCCGCTGGTGACGCTGAAGGTGGGACTGACACTGGATGGACGCGTGGCGGTGGATGGCCCGAAGGCCGGGAGAGGGGATGCCGGCCTAAAGGCCGGCGCTACACGGGCCGGGAGGTACGCGCGATTTGCGAGAACAGATGCCGGCCTAAAGGCCGGCGCTACACGGGCCGAGAGGTACGCGCGATATGCGAAGACAGATGCCGGCCTAAAGGCCGGCGCTACACGGGCCGCGAACCATGAGCGTTGGATCACGACCGAGCATTCGCGGGAAGAGGTGCAGCGGATGCGGCACGCGTCGGATGCAGTGGTGACCGGAATCGGGACGGTGCTGGCGGATGATCCGTTGCTGACGGACCGGACGGGACTGGCGCGGCGGCGTCCGCTGGTGCGGGTGGTTCTGGATTCGAGGCTGCGGTTGCCGCTGCGGTCGAAACTGGTGCGGACTGCGGACGGAGACGTGCTGGTGGTGACGCGGGCATCGGAAAATTCCGCGCGAGCGTACGACCTGGAATATGCGGGAGTGGAAGTGATGCGCGTGAACGGCACGGGCGCGAGACGAAAATCGCGGGGCGGCGCGGGGATTCCACTGGAACAGGTGATGGATGCGCTGGGTGAGCTGGAGATGCTGGCGGTGATGATCGAAGCAGGACCGCGATTGATGCGCTCGGCGCTGGAGGCCGGCATCGTGGACAAAGCGGTGCTGTTCTATGCGCCGCGATTTCTGGGCGGAGCGGCGCTGCCGATGCTGCCGACGGTGAACGGGCATGGAAGAGCGAGTGGCCGACGCCAGAAATCCGGGAACATGCCGGAGCTGAGCGACGTGACACTGCGGAGATTTGGACCGGATTTCGCGGTGGAAGGATACCTGCGGGATGTTTACAGGAATCGTTGAACATCAGGGAGTGATTGCGGCGCTGCAACGCGGCACAGAGGGGGGACGGGTGCGGGTGCGCGCGTCGTCGCTCGGCGGGCAACTGGCGATTTCGAACAGCATTGCGGTGAACGGCTGCTGCCTGACGGTGGTGGAGACGAGCGGGGAGGAATTCGCCGCAGACCTATCGGGAGAAACGCTGCGACGCACGTCGTTCGGCGAGATGCGCGAGGGAGCGGTGGTGAATCTCGAACGGCCGCTCGCGGCGGGGAAAGAATTCGGCGGACACTTCGTGCAGGGGCATGTGGACGGGGTGGGGCGCGTTGCGCGAGTGTCGCGGGAGGGCGCGAACTGGTGGCTGGGAGTGAGGGTGCCGGACGAGCTGGCGCGCTACGTGGCGATGAAAGGGTCGATTGCGCTCGACGGAATCAGCCTGACGGTGGCGGGATGGAAGGACGGAGTGGTGGAGACGGCGATTATTCCATACACCTATGAGCAGACCAACATCGGGCGGATGGCGCTGGGAGACGCGGTGAATGTGGAGTGTGACATTCTGGCGAAATATGTGGAGCGGCTGATCGATGCACGGAGCGAGCGAGCGCCAGCACGGCTGACGGTGGAGAGGCTGGTGGAGCAGGGCTGGTGAGTCGTGACTCGTGACTGGTGAAAAGAAGATCGCGGCGGTGGGCGGAGTGCTGGAGACTTGCCTGTACGTGGAGGATCTGGACGGGGCGGCGCGATTTTACGAAGAGTTGTTCGGGTGGGAGCGGATGTTCGGGGACGAACGGATGCGCGCCTACGGAGTGGCGCAGGGATCGGTGCTGCTGCTCTTCCAGCGGGGCGCGGCGGGCGAGGCGGTGCGCGTACCGGGCGGCGTGATTCCCGCGCATGATGGAGTGGGCGGCGGGCACGTGGCGTTTGCCATCGCGGCCGCGGATTGGGACGCGTGGACGGAACGGCTGGCGGAGCGCGGGATTGCGATTGAACACGTAGTGAACTGGCCGCGCGGGGGACGAAGCATGTACTTCCGCGATCCGGACCAAAACCTGGTGGAACTGGCCACACCGGGGTTGTGGGCGGTTTACTAGGCCGCCTTTTCCTCGCTGCTTTTTGCGCGGGCGCCGCGGAAGTAAAGAATGAGGCCGAGGGCGATGGCGGCGAGCGATGCGCCGATAATTTTCAGCTCGAAGACGAACTTGTTGGTGACTTCGCCGGGCGGAATGGCGGAGAGGAGGATGCTGGCGAGAGTGACGGCGAAGCCGAGGCCGCCGGCGATCCAGACGCCGAGTTTGCCGCCGGGGATGAGGACGGTGTTCGCGCTGGTGCGGCGGTCTTCCCTTCCCGCGAGTTTGATCGCAGCGGCGTACATGTAGAGGAATGGGATGAAGTAGAGGATTACGGCAACGTCGATCAACCCCTGATAGGCACCCTCCATTGTTTCGTTAATCTGACTGGCGAGAAGAACCGCGCCGGAAACGCCGGCCTGCACGAGGATGGAGATGTGCGGCGTGCGCCAGCGCGGGTGAATCCTGCCGAAGGCCGAAGGGAGATACCGGTCGATACCGACGACGAAGGGGACGCGGGCGATTCCGGCGACGGTGGAACCGACGCCGCCGGCGTTTCCCGCGGTGACGAGCAGTGCCGCGATCACTCCGAGCATACCGACCCGCAACAAACCGGAGCCGTGTGTAATGGCCTGGAAGACGCCGCTCTTCGGGTCCACCTGTGCCGCGGGAACCATGGCGAGAACGGCGAGCGTACCGACCATGTAGATGGCGGCAATCATGATTCCTGAACCGAGGATCGCGCGGGGGAGGGTTCGCTGCGGGTCGCGGATCTCCTCGCTCATGGCAGAGACAAGCTCGAGACCGGTGAAGGCGAATGCGATCTGCGACCAGAAATTGACGGTGTTCCAATCCCAGTGCGGCAGGATGTTCGACCAGGTGAAGTGGGTGACGGAACCGTCGCGGAGCCACACGGCGCCGCCGACGCCGCAGAGAATCAGGAGCGGCATGTAGGTGCCGACGCCGCCAGCGTTCTGGAGCCACTTGCCGATGTTGAGGCCGACGATGTTGAGTCCGACGGCGATGAGGAGGATGAGCAGCGAACCGGCGAGCAGAAAGGAGCGTTCCCTGGCGAGATCGGCGCCGCCCGCGCCGACCACGTAGGCGCTCATCGAAACGCTGGCGAGCAGCAAGCCGGGGAAATAGAAGACGGTGTAAATCCAGTAGGTCCATCCGGCGACGAAGCCGTGAAAATCGCCGAAGGCTTCCTTGGACCAGACGTAGAGGCCGCCTTCGCTGGGGAATCGCGTGGAGAGCTCGCTGATGACCAGCGCGGTGGGAACAAAAAAGAAAACAGCGGCGAGCGCCCACAGGCTGATGGAGGAAGTGCCGTTGTGAGCCGCGGCGGCGATCCATCGGGGTCCGAGGACGGTGGCGATATTGAACAGGAGGACATCCCAGAAGCCCATGGCGCGGCGGAGCTGCTGCTTGGCGTCTGGAGGCCGGCTCATGCGGTTTGATCGAGGGCGGGGATGAGAGCGTCTTCGAGCAGGAAATTGCGCAGATAGGGCTGCGGACTGGACTCGAACTCAGCCCATGGGCCGAAGAAAGCGACGCGTCCTTCATGGAGGAAGACGACGCGGTCGGCAAGCTTGCGCGCGAGATGAGTGTCGTGTGTGACGACGATGGAGGTCTTGTGAAACGACTCCTTGAGTTTGCGGATGAGCTCGCTGATGTGGCCGGCCATGATGGGATCGACCATGGTGGTGGGCTCGTCGAAGAGGATGGCTTCCGGCTCCTGCGCGAGGACGCGGGCGATGGCGACGGCGCGCTTCATGCCGGTGGAGAGGTCGGCGGGAAGAGCATCGGCGAACTGGTCCACCTCCAGCATTTTGAGCAGCTCGAGCACACGGCGGCTGATGAGACCTTCGGAAAGGCCGCGCCCTTCCAGCGGAAAGGCCACGTTCTCATAGACAGTCAGGGAGTCGAAGAGCGCGCCCGATTGAAAGACCATGGCCACGCGGCGGCGGATGCCGATCAGCTGCTGCTCTTCCCATCCGGTGATGTCCTCACCGGCCACCCGGACTTCGCCGGAATCGGGCTTCAGAAAACCGAGGATGTGCTTGAGGGTGACCGACTTGCCGACTCCGCTGCGGCCCAGGATGACGCAGGTCTCGCCCGGATCGACGGCGAAGCTGACGTCGTCCAGCACGAGGAGGTCGTCGAAGGCCTTCGAGACGTGGCGAAATTCAAAGTAGTGATCGGGCATCGTCAAATCATCGGCTCGCACGTGAGTCGTTCCGGACGACGAGTAAAGGCTAAAAGCCTGTGCTACCTGGATTCCAGGTCGGCCCGGGCGCGCTCGAAATCTTCGGGCGTATTGAGATTCTGGAAGAGAACGCCGCGCGGGTCAAAGGGGAGAATTTCCGCCGGTGTCACCGTCTCGATGGGAAGGCCCTCGAGCGCACGGGTGACTTTCAGCCGGCCCTGAGCGACCGCCGCGCGGATGGCGACGACCGCTTCGCGGTGATACACGGCGCAGAGCGGCTCGGAGCCCGAGGGACCTTGCGGCAAAACGACGCGTGCGCGTGAGCGCGCGGCGCGGCTGGCGAGATAGCGCAGCCACTCCGGCGTCAGATAGGGCAGATCACAGGCGACAATGAGGTTCCAGTCCGAAGTGGTGCGGCCGAGGGCTGTGAGGATGCCGCCGAGCGGACCGATCTGAGCGCATTCGTCGGGAATGGCGGCGAAGCCGAGATGCTCATAGGGGGCGGGACTGCCCACAACGGTAACGGCGGAGCAGACGGATTGGAGCAGTGCGACGGCGCGCGCGATGAGAGGCCGGCCGCCGATTTCGAGCAGGGCTTTGGGACTGCCCATGCGGCTGCTCTGACCGCCGGCGAGGACCCATCCTGAGCAGGGGCGTTCGAGCGAGCCGGTCATGCGGCGCGGGAGGCCACTATGGCGCAGGGGCGACCGGTGCGGCGGCGGGAAGGGTGATGGTGAAGCAGGCGCCACGTCCGGTCCGATGGGGACTTTCCCAAGCAATGCCGCCACGAAGCTCGGCGAGGCGCCACTCGACATCGGCGAGACCCTGGCCCTTGGCGCCGGCCTTGGTGGTGAAGCCGCGCTTGAGGATACGAGAAAAATCAGCCCAGCCGATGCCGGGGCCCTCGTCGGTAACTTCGAAAATCACCTGTCCGTTGCGTTCGTGCTGGGCCACCCGGACGATTCCGCCGTTCGGCGAAGCTTCGACCGCGTTCTTCAGCAGATGGTAGACGATTTGTTTGACTGCCGGTTCGGTCCCGCGCACCTGGGGATTGTCCGCAGTGCGGATGACCTCAACGACGGCGTGGCGAGTGCCGATGAGGGTGGCCAATTCGTCGAGAACCTGGCGCAGGACGGCTTGCAGACTGACCGAGGCGACCGCGGCGCGCGCGCCGCTGGACGCTCGAGCAGCTCCCGTGGCTGAACTCATCGGTGCACCTCCCGATGCCCTGAGGCAGTACACGCATTGTGCCACAACCAGTGCGAGGGGGGAGATTTGTCGGCTGTGGAAGCCGAGCCGTTGAAGGCATGGGAGCCGACGGGAGCGGGAGTGACCTGGGGCACGGAACTGTGTGTCCTTGGCCTGTCACGTAAGCTGTTCATTATACGAATGTTGAGGACAGCTGCCGGGAGGAGGGAGACGGCGGAGGTAAAGGAGGGGGTTGACAAGGAATCACAGCTCACCTATTATTAGCGCTCGCCATTGAGGAGTGCTAATCCTGAATGGCGGTCAGAAGTACCCACGAAAGTCTGAAACACATCATCTGGAGGAAATCTCGATGCCAGTCAACGTGACACCGCTGCACGACCGTGTGCTCGTGAAGCGGATCGAAGAGAAGGAAATGGTCCGGGGGGGCATCATCATCCCCGACACAGCAAAAGAAAAGCCGCAAGAGGGCGAGATCGTCGCCGTGGGCGCGGGGAAGCGCGAGAAGGGCGAGCGCATTCCGCTGGACGTCCAGGTGGGCGACCGGATCCTGTTCGGCAAGTACAGCGGGTCGGAAATCCGGCTGGACGATCAGGAATACCTGATCCTCCGGGAAGAGGAAATTCTGGCGAAGCTGGGGTCGTCCGCGAAGGCAGCAAAGAAATAACCCGCCACGCGGCGCGGGCCAAGTCCCCAGGGCGAAGCCGGCCGCGGGCCTAACGAAGAAAGCAATCATTTCCAAGGAGGAAAGAGAACCATGGCGAAGACGATTGTGACTGGCGAGAATTCGCGCCAGTCGATCCTGCGCGGCGTGAACATTCTGGCGGATGCGGTGAAGATCACGCTGGGCCCGAAGGGGCGGAACGCGGTGATCGAGAAGAAATTCGGAGCCCCGGTGATCACGAAAGACGGAGTGACCGTGGCGAAAGAGATCGAGCTGAAGGACTCGCTCGAAAACATGGGAGCGCAGATGGTGCGCGAGGTGGCGTCGAAGACATCGGACGTCGCCGGAGACGGGACGACGACGGCGACCGTGCTGGCCCAGGCGATCTTCCGCGAAGGCGTGAAGACGGTGGCAGCGGGCGCAAACCCGATGGCGCTGAAGCGGGGCATTGACCGCTCCGTGGAGGCGGCCATCGAGGAAATCAAGAAGCTGCACCGCGACGTGAAAGGCGACATGATCGCGCAGGTGGGCACCATTTCCGCCAACAACGACAAACAGATCGGATCCATCATCGCGGAAGCGATGAAAAAGGTGGGCAAGGACGGCGTGATCACGGTGGAAGAGTCCCGCACCATGGAGACGCAGCTCGAAGTGGTGGAAGGGATGCAGTTCGACCGCGGGTACCTGTCGCCCTACTTCGTGACGGACGCGGAGCGGATGGAGTGCGTGATCGAGGACGCGCGCATCCTGATCCACGAAAAGAAAATCAGCTCGATGAAGGACCTGCTGCCGCTGCTGGAGAACATCGCCAAGATGGGCAAGCCGCTGCTGATCGTGGCGGAAGAAGTGGAAGGGGAAGCGCTGGCGACGCTGGTGGTGAACAAGCTGCGGGGCACGCTGCAGTGCGCGGCGGTGAAGGCTCCGGGCTTTGGCGACCGGCGGAAGGCCATGCTGGAAGACATCGCCACGCTGACCGGAGGCAAGGCGATCACCGAGGACCTGGGGATCAAGCTGGAGAACGTGCGGGTGGAAGACCTGGGCCGCGCGAAGAAAGTGGTGATCGACAAGGACAACACCACGATCGTCGAGGGCGGGGGCAAGGCCAGCGAGATCGAGGGCCGGGTGAAGCAGATCCGGACGCAGATCGAGGAAACCACGTCCGACTACGACCGCGAGAAGCTGCAGGAACGGCTGGCCAAGCTGGTGGGCGGCGTGGCCGTGATCAAGGTGGGCGCGGCGACGGAGACCGAGCTGAAGGAAAAGAAGGCTCGCGTGGAAGACGCCATGCACGCGACACGGGCGGCGGTCGAGGAAGGCATCGTGCCGGGCGGCGGCGTGGCCCTGGTGCGCTGCATCCCCGCGCTCGAAAAGCTGAAGCTGCACGACGACGAAGCGATCGGCGTGAACATCGTGAAGCGCGCGCTGGAAGAGCCCATGCGCCAGATTGTGCAGAACGCGGGGCACGAAGGCGCAGTGGTCGTCGAGCACGTCCGCCAAGCGAAGGAAGACAATTACGGCTTCGACGCGGAGTCCGGCGAGTACGGCGACATGGTAAAGACCGGAATCATCGATCCGGCCAAGGTGACCCGGCTGGCGCTGCAGAACGCGGCGTCGATTGCCGGCCTGATGCTCACGACCGAAGCCTTGATCGCGGAGCTGAAGGAAGACGAGAAGAAGGCGCCCGCCGGCGGAGCCGGCGGACCGGGCGGCATGGGCGGGATGTACTAAAGAACCGCTCAAACGAGGGAAAGACGGAGGGGCATCTTGCGAGAGCGGGATGCCCCTTTTCCATTGGTGCCCGTCTTGCCCTGCTTCGCAGGGTTCCCGTATAGTGAGCAGGCCTCGGCCGCACAGGGGCGGCCCAAAATGTCCGGCTTTCTGAAAAAACTGCTTCCGCAAGAGGAGGGGTTTTATACCCTTTTCGTGCGCCAGGCGGAAAACGTGGCTGCGGGAGCCAAGGCTCTGGTGGAGATGGTGTCGAAATTCGACAAGCCGGAGGAGCAGGCGCGACAAATCAAGGGTATCGAACATACGGGCGATACCATTACCCACGATCTGATCACGCGGCTGAACCAGACGTTCATCACGCCGTTCGACCGGGAGGACATCCACGAGCTCTCCAGCAAGGTGGACGATGTGTTGGACCTGGCAGACGCGGCGGCGGGACGAATGGTGCTCTACCGGGTGAAAGAGATACGACCGGGCGTTCTGGAGCTGGCACAGATCCTGGAACGCGCGACGGAGGAGATGCTGGAGGCGGTGCGAGTGCTCGGCAAGCAGGACCACATCCTTTCGCACTGCATCGAGATCAACCGGCTGGAAAACGAGGGAGACCGTGTAAGCCGAGCGCTGATCGCGAAGCTGTTCGAAGAGGAAAGGGATCCCGTCGAGATCATCAAGTGGAAAGAAATCATAGAAACGATAGAAACCGCGGTGGACAAGTGCGAAGACGTGGCGAACGTGATCGAAACGGTCAGCCTGAAGCAGCGGTGACCGGCAGCGCGCCGCGCCATTCCCCGGCAATCCCGTCCGCGAGTGGGTTCGAATGCCCCCAGGAGCACCGATTTGGATAGTGCGTCGCTTCTCTTTCTGACGGTGGGAGTGACGCTGGCCTTCGAGTTTTCAAACGGCTGGCACGACGCGGCAAACTCGATCGCGACGGTGGTTTCCACGCGCGTGCTGACGCCAGTCGCGGCGGTGGTCTGGGCGGCGTTCTGGAACTTTGTAGCCGCGTTCGTCTTCGGCACCGCGGTGGCGGCGACAATCGGAAAAGGCCTGGTGCGGCTGGAGCTGGTGAACCAACAGGTGCTGCTTGCGGGACTGATGGGCGCGATTGCGTGGAACCTGCTGACACTTTACGTGGGCATGCCGACGAGCTCCTCGCACGCGTTGATGGGCGGGTACGCGGGAGCGGCGGTGACTCACGCGGGACTGGCGGCGCTGGTGCCGGGCGGCTGGATGAAACCGATCTTGTTCCTCTTTCTCGCTCCGTTCGTGGGGCTGTTCGCGGGGCTGCTGGTGACGATCATCACCAGCTGGATCGTCCGGCGTCAGAGCCCGCACCGGGTGGACCGGTGGTTCCGCCGGCTTCAGCTGGTTTCCGCGGCGGGTTACAGCCTTGGGCACGGCACGAATGACGCGCAGAAGGGGATGGGAATTATTACAGCGGCACTGGTTGCCGGGCATGCAATCGGCGAGTACCACGTGCCCTACTGGGTTATCATTGTGTGTCACGCCGCGATGGCAGGAGGAACGATGGCGGGCGGGTGGCGAGTGGTGCGCACGATGGGCCAGCACATCACGAAACTGACACCCTATGGAGGATTCGCGGCCGAAACGGCGGGGGCCGTCACGCTGTTTGCGACGGCGCAAGCAGGGATTCCGGTAAGCACGACGCACACGATTGCCGGCTCGATCATGGGAGTGGGCGCGGCGCGGCGGCTGACAGCAGTACGCTGGGGAGTGACGCGGCAAATCGTGACGGTGTGGGTGCTGACGATTCCCGGTGCAGCTCTGTTTGGCGCCGCCCTAGAAGGCGTGATGCGGCTGATGGGGAAATGAGGGGATGCAGAGCGAAACACCATTTTGCACGGTGGAAGAGGCGCTGGAAGAAATCCGGCAGGGGCGGATGATCGTGCTGGTGGACGACGCCGACCGGGAGAACGAGGGCGACCTGTGCATGGCGGCGGAAAAGGCGACGCCGGAGGCGATCAACTTCATGGCGCGGTACGGGCGCGGGCTGATCTGCCTGTCGCTGACCGAGGAGAGGTGCGAGGAGCTGAACCTGGCGATGATGGTGGCGCAGAACACCTCGAATCTGGGGACGGCGTTCTGCGAATCGATTGAGGCGCGGCGGGGAGTGACGACGGGAATCAGCGCGGCGGACCGCGCGACGACAATCCTGACGGCGATCGATCCGAAAACGCGGCCGGCGGACCTGGCGAGGCCGGGACACATATTTCCGCTGCAGGCGAAGCGCGGAGGAGTGCTGGTGCGCGCGGGGCAGACGGAAGCTTCGGTGGACCTGGCGCGCGGGGCCGGGCTCATGCCGGCCGGGGTGATCTGCGAAATCATGAACGACGACGGCACAATGGCGCGGGTGCCGGAACTGACGGAATTCTGCCGGATGCACGGATTGAAAATGCTGACGGTGGCGGACCTGATCCGGCACAGGATGCGGCACGAACGGCACATGAGGCGGGTGGCGGAAGGGGTGCTGCCGACGCGTCACGGCGATTTCCGGATGATTGTGTACACGAGCGAGGCGGACGAAGAGCTGCACGTGGCGCTGGTGCGCGGCGAACTGGAAGGAGAACCGCCGCCGCTGGCGCGGCTGCATTCGCACTGCCTGACGGGCGAGGCGTTCGGATCTACGGCGTGCGACTGCCGGGAACTGATCGAGCATTCGCTGGAGATGATCGCGGCGGAGGACCGGGGAGTGTTCGTGTACCTGCATCACCGGGGCCGGGGGTTCGGAATTGACTCGGCAGGCGCCGCGGAGGGGCAGATGCCGCGGCTGCGTTACCACAGGCGCGAACACCTGGACAACGACCTGGACCGGCAGAGGATGGTGCAGCGGGAAAGCGGAATCGGGGTGCAAATCCTGCTGGACCTGGGGCTGACGAGCGTGCGGGTGCTGACGAACCATCCACGGAAGGTGGTGGCGCTGGACGGATACGGGCTAAGAATCGCGGCGCAGGTACCGATTCCTACCGGGAAGCGCGAAACGGCGAAGCCGACGCATCAACATCTGTGAAACTCCTGAGTGAAATCGTGCGCGACGTGGCGCTGCTGGCGGCGGTGGCGCTGTGCCTGTGGCTGTTCCCCAAAACTGTGCTGGCGATTGAAGGGATTTGCGGGCTGGGGACGATGGGATTGTTCCTGTTCGAGAGAAGCCTGAGGTAAACAGGCGCGGGAGCGGCGCGGATTAGGAAAGACCCACGGCCAGCAAAACGCCGACCGTGGCCTGCCTGCCCTGCCTGCGGCAGGCAGGCGGACGGCGGGCAGGCGGACGGCGGGCAGGCTACCGGGTAGAACTCACAACAATATAGGGACGGATACGGTCGAGCGAGTGGCGGGTGATGCGCGGGATGGCGAGCAAATCCTCGGGCCGGCGGATTGGTCCGCTGACTTCCCGGAAATGGATGATTTGCGCCGCGGTAACAGGGCCGATGCCGGGGAGTTGCTGCAACTCTTCCGCAGTGGCGGAGTTCAGGTCGATGGGGTGGTCGGGACGCTTGTGGAAGTGGTCGGAGACGGAATCGTGGAGATTCGTGAACGAGCCGGAGAGCGGCCCCGCCATTTGCGGGCGCAGCCAAATGGCGAGCGCCAGGTAGAGCACAACGACGGCGGAAATGGCAATCGCGCGGGTTCTGGTTCCCTTCTCCATCGCGATCAGAGTCCGAGAACGAACTTCGCCAGGTGAGCGCAAATTTCGGCGGGAGTGCCGCCACCGGGCCCGCCATGCCTCAGGTAGCAGATGACGGAATAGCGAGCGGCGCCGGTTTCGTCGAAAACCAGGCCGGCGAAAACTCCGTCGCAGGGATGCGAACTGGCAGGGCCGGTGCCCGTCTTGCCCCCGATCTCCCACTGAAGGCCGAGACGACCGCGAATTCCCTTCCCGGAGCCGCGGTCAACGGCGGCGAGCATGGCGGACTGCAACTGGCGCGCGGTGGCGGGACCCATGATGCGGCGCTCGGGGCCATTCGGAGAAGGCGCGACACCGTCATTCCCAACCGCAACCAGGAACTGCGAGAGCTGCTGGAGACTCACGAGAATTCCGGATTCGCCGACCGAGAGCGCGGAGGCCCACTCGTCCGGGGGAGTAGCCGAGGTGAGCGAGACGCAGGGCCGCGGAGGCGGAGGTGAACCGGATGCGGTACATGACGGAAATCCGAACCGCGACAGATCGGAAAGGACCGCTTCAGGCCCCACGGAGATCCTGAGCTGCAAGGCAAGATGCCTCGCGGGTTCGTCGTAGCCATTGACCAGCATCTTCTCGATGTCCGGAGGAGCAGTGCCTGCGTCCGGGCCGCCGCCTTCCCTGCGCTCCCACCAGGAGGCGGCGAGCGCGAGTTTTACCGTGGAGAGCGGCAGGAGCGGACTCGAAAGGGTGATGGGTTCCGAGGGAGCGGCACCGTGCGGGACATTCGAGCTCGAACCGGCGAAGGCGAGCAGCGCGCCATCGGTGACCGTCTGCATAAGCACGGCACCGCTCAAGTCCCGTGTGGCCAGCAGGCGAATGGCTTCGCGGCTCGCGGCCTGGCAAACGCTCGCCTGCGCGATTGCGGCGGCGCATGGCGAGGCGGCGGAAGGGGCGCGCCCGCCTGCGAGAGCCGGCGCGAGGAAAAGCGCCAGGCCGCAGGCAGGAGCGAGGAGAGCGCTAATCGCTCGAGAGGAGTTTCCCGTTGGCATCGAAGACCTGAACGTCACCGAAGAGGCGGGCCTGGGATTCGACATGGTCGGCGTCGCCGACCACGACGATCTGCATGTTGGCGGAGTCGAAATGGGAGCGGGCGGCGGCCAGAACATCGTCCGCGGTAAAGGCGCGGATGCGCTCGCGGTAGGTCTCCAGATAATCCTCGGGCAGATCGTAGAGATAGAGGGAGGCGAGCTGGCCGGCGAGGCCGTCGAGAGTGGCGATACCCAGGGAGAAGACGCCGGAGAGATAGGCCTGGGCGTCGGAGAGCTCGTCGGGACGGACGGGGAGAGCGCGGATGCGGTCGAGCTCGTAGAAAATTTCGGTGAGAGTGGCGGCGACCACTTCATTGCGGACGGCGGCGTGGATGCCGAAGTAGCCGTGGCGGCGGAGCGCGTTGACGCCGCTGCGCGGGCTGTAGGTGTAGCCCTTCTGCTCGCGGATATTGGCGACGAGGCGGGAATGGAAAGCACCGCCGAAAATGGCGTTGGTGAGAGTGAGACGGAGCCAGTCGGGATGCTGGCGGGTGATGGAGAGATTTCCGGCGAGGATCTGGGTCTGCACGGCGCCGGGGGTGTGGACCAGAAAAACGTGACGGCCGAAGTGGGAGGGCAGGGGGGTCTCGTCGGCCTGCTCGACGGCGCCACCGGTCCAGCCGTGAAAAGCGCGCTCGAGCTGCTCAACGAGGCGGGGCGGGGAGAAATCGCCGACGGCGAGCAAGAGCGCGTTGGAAGGCGAAAAATGGGTAAGGTGGAAAGCGGTGAGCAGATCTCGCGTGATGGCCTCGACCTGGGCCTCGGTGGGCGCAACGACAGCGTAAGGATGCTCGCCGAAGAGGACGCTGCGAAACCGTTCGGTGGCGAGGAATGACGGAGAAGAACGCTCAAGGCGGACGGCTTCGATGGAGTTGCGGCGCTCGCGCTCGAACGGGGCGGCGGGAAAGGCGGGATTGCGGGCGAGATCGGCGACGAGTGCGATGAGCTCGGAGGAAAATTCGGAGAGACCGCTGGTGCTGATCCAGCTCGCGTCGGCGCCGGCGCCCGCGCCGAGATCGGCGCCGAGACTGCGTAGCTCTTCGTCAATGGCGTGCTCGTCGCGCGAGTCGGTGCCGGTGCGGAGCAGTGCGGCGGTGAGGCCGGCGACACCCGGCTCGGTAAGCGCAACAGTGGCGGCGCCGCTGCGGATGAGAAACTGAAGAGAGAATTTGGGGATGGTGTGGCGTTCGACCATGCGGACCGGGATGCCGCACGAGAGAAGGGCATGGGTACGCTCGGGCCAGACGACGGGACGCTCGGGAGCAAGCGGGGGAGTGAGCGGGGAGATGGGAGCGACGATGTCGGTGGCCATGAGCAGCTCCTCAGTCCGCGGCTTTCTGCGCGGCCTTCGCCACGGGAAGGCGGAGAACGACCGAACGATTGCCGGGGAGCAAGACGCGGTTGGCGGCGGCATGAATATCTTCCGGCGTGACGCGGAGGAAGCCGTCGAGCGCGGTGTTGACGAGATTGGGATCGCCGTCGAAGAGGGTGAAGCAGGCGAGGTAGTGCATCAGGCCGAAACGGGGGACATGCGCGCCGAGACCGCCTTCAAGAGTGGAGTAAAAATCGGAGCGGAACTTCACTTTCAACTGGTCGAGCTCGGCGGCGGGGATGGGGGCGCGGCGAAGGGCGGCGAGAACGTCGTCGAACGCGGCGATGATCTGGTCCGAGGAGAATTCGGGCTTGTATAGGACGCGAGTGACCATCTGCATGGGGCCGTTGTAATCGAAGACGTCGCCCATGGGGTAGTGAATGCCGCCTTCGGCTTCGAGGGCCATCTGGCGCTCGAGGACGAGCGAGCGGTAGAGGCGGCCGGCGCGGCCGCCGTGGAGTGCGCGGTCGGCGAGGGCGAGAGCGTACCAATCCGGCGAACGGCGAGGCGGGACGTGATAGCCGATGGCGAGGGCGGGCAGAGTGCCGAGCTTCTCGGCAACTTCGCCGCGGCGCTCTTCGGTTTGCGGGGGCTCGCTGACATCGGCGGAAGGCGGAGCGGAGCCGGCGGGGATGGCGCCGAAATGCTTTTCCGCGAGAGCAAAGCCGGCGGCGGGTTCGACGTCGCCGACGAGAAGGAGGACGGCGTTGCGCGGGGTGTAGTAGGTGCGGAAAAACGTCTGCACGTCGCCGAGGGTGGCGGCATCGAGATCCTGAAAATCGCCGTAGAAATTGTGAGCGTTGGCCCAGTTGCGATTGGCGATGGGCGGGAGATCGAGCCAGGGGAACCCGCCGTAAGGCTGGTTGAAGACGTTGAGGCGGACTTCCTCCTTGACCACGTCGCGCTGATTGCGAAGATTTTCGTCGTCCACGCGGAGGGAGCGCATACGGTCCGCTTCGAGCCAAAGCATGCGATCGAGGGCGTTGGAAGGAACGGACTCGAAATAATTAGTGACGTCGTAACGCGTGGAACCGTTGAGAACGCCGCCGGAAGAATTGACCAGGCGGATGTGGACCATCTTGCCGGCGTTTTCCGAGCCCTGGAACATCATGTGCTCGAACAAATGGGCAAAGCCGCTGCGGCCGCGTGGCTCGAGGCGAAAGCCGATGTTGTAGTAAACGCCGACGGTGACGACGGGTGCGGTACGGTCCGGGGAAATGACCACGCGAAGGCCGTTGGCGAGCGTTCGCGCCTCAACGGGAATGTGTAACTGCTGCACGATGACTCCTCTCTCCTGCTGCTGAACTCCTTACGGAAAGCGCCCGGGGTTATTCCGTGATGCCGGAAGCGACCTCACGATTGTCCGGCCGGGAAACGGGCGCGGAATCCCAGGCCAGGCTCGATTCCAACTGCTCGAGCAACAACTCCGGATCGGGTGCGAGCAGGCGCGCGGCCAGACGCGTCATGGCCGCGTAGGCCTGGCGAAATTCCGCCGGAAAGCGGCCGAGCGCTTCCCCGTGCAGCCGAATGGTGGCCAGATCGCGGCGGGAGAGCGGCCCCGTCCAAGCGGCGCGCGGCCCGAGCAACTCCTGATTGTCCAGCACCTGGCGCGCCAGCCGCAACAGGGCTTTGGTGGCCTCGCGACGCTTCACGCCGGCGGCGACGAGCAACCGGACGCCTGCTTCCACAGACGTAAGAACGTGAGCGGCGGCAAATGTTCCGGCGCAATGATACTCCACCTTGCGAGCGGGCTCGATGCGCGCGGCCTGACCGCCGAGGGCGCGCACCATTTTGCGGATTACACGAAGAGCGCGAGGATGGCCCTCGATGCCGAAGAGAACGCCCTCGAGGCGCGGGCGCGTGCGCGCGCCAAAACTCTGCATGGGATGAATCACGCCGGTCCAGGCGCCGAGGCGGGCCAGCGGCTCAAGAACCTTCGAGCTGAGCGCTCCGCTGGTGTGGAGGACGACCTTGCGGCGCAAATCCTCGCCGGCGCTCTCCGCAAGGCGAGCGGCAACGGAGGCGAGGGCATCGTCGGGAACGGCGAGCAGGATGACGGGGGCGTCGAGCACGCGGCGCGTGGAACCGGCACAGGGGATTCCGGCACCGATGGAGCGGACGGCGGCGCGAGCGGAAGGAAGCCCGCGGGCCGAGACGGCTCCGATGCGCCATCCGGCTTCGCGGAGGCGGCCGCCGAGGCCGCGGGCCACGCGGCCGGCGCCAATAATGGCGAGGGTGCTGTGTGCGAATTCGTTGTGCCTGCTCATGCCTGTGCCGCTGACCCGCGTGCTATTCTGAATCGTTGCTGAATCCTGCTAGCCGGTTCGAAGGACATCCCAGGAACCGCGATTGCATTCTACAATCGTTCACGTTGCGATGACGGCGTTGCTGGGCGCGATCGCGTGCGCCTGGGTGCTGCTGGCGGCGCAACTGGCGGCGGGAATGCGCCGGCTGCCGCGCGTGTCGTCCGCCAAAGCCCTGCCCGACGCGATGCTGCCCTCCGTCTCCGTGCTGGTGTCCGCGCGCGATGAAGCCGAAAAACTGCCGGGAGCGATGCGGTCACTCCTGAAGCTCGACTATCCGACCTATGAAGTGGTGGCTGTTGACGACCGTTCCCGCGATGGCACACCCGGGATTCTGCGCGAATTTGCGGCAGGGTGCAAACGGCTGCGAGCAATCCGAGTGGACGAATTGCCGAAGGGATGGCTGGGAAAACCGCACGGGCTGGAGACGGCGTACGAGAACTCGAACGGGGATTGGCTGGTATTCACGGACGCGGACGTGCGTTATGAATCGCAGGCGCTGCGGCTGGCCGTCTCGCTGGCGCTGGAGCGGGGCCTGGACCACCTGACGCTGATCCCGGAAATGGAGATGCGAGGATTCTGGGAGCGGACGGTTCTGAATTTCTTCGGGCTGGCGGGGATGATGGCGGCGCGGCCGTGGGCGGTAGGGGATCCGACATCGAACGCGTACGCAGGCGTGGGTGCGTTTCAACTGCTGCGGCGCAGCGCGTACGAGCAAATCGGCACGCACCGGAAGCTGGCCATGGAAGTAGTGGACGATATGAAACTCGGATGGCTGGTGAAACGGGCGGGACTGAAATCGTGCACCGGCCTGGCGGAGGACTTGCTGCACATCCGCTGGCACGCGGGAATCGGCAACATCATCCGCGGGACGGAGAAGAATTTCTTCGCGGCGGCGAAATTCCGTCCGGGGATCGCGCTGGCGCAGTACGCGGCCATTCTGCTGCTGAACGTGCTGCCCTTTGCGGCGCTGCCGTTTGTACGCGGGTGGGCGCAGGCGTTCGCGGCAACGGCGGCTGGGATCATGGTGTTGATCAGCGGAGGAGTCGCGGCGCGGACGGGCGGGACTGCGCGGTACGGGCTTATCGGATTGACGCATCCGCTGGGGGCGCTGGTAGTGGTGTACATGGCCGCGAGGTCGATGGCGACAACGCTGCGACAGCGTGGAATTTATTGGCGCGGGACGTTCTATCCGCTGGACGCGCTGCGGCGAGGAGCGGTGTGAGGCGGGTGAGCGGCGTTTCGGGCAATTTGACGATGCGACTCGCAGCGGCGCTTGCAGCGGCGTTGGCGGCAATCGGGTTACCGGATGCCGTAGCCTTGCGTGGAGCTACAAAGTCGCAGCAGGCGACCCGGGCGAGTGCGGAGAAGCCGCTGCGGCGGACGTTCCAGGCCGGAGACGAAGCGCGATACCGAGTGAGGCTGACGGTGCACAGCGAACTGGAAGGACCGGGAACAGTGAAAATCGGCAGCGTGACGTACGTGAAACCGGAACGGCACACGGGGGAAGCGCGGATTACCTGGAACGCCACGGAGCGAGTGATGAGCGTGGCGGCGGACGGCAGCGCGCAAATGCGGGAGCAACTGGAAGGATTCGCGGCGCCTGTGGCAAACCCCGGGGCGGATGCGGACGACGCGGAATCCGCCAAACTTACCGCCTCGCTGGTGCGCATGCTATCCGAGTGGGGCCACGCACGTACGCTGGACTTCAAGGTGGCGGCAAACGGTACGTCCGTGGGAATTGCGGCGGAGGGCGCACCGGAGCTGGACGAATCAGCGCCACACCTGCTGAATCTGTGGCTCATCCACGCATTGCGACCGCAGGCCACGCTGCCGGAACACCCTGTGCGGCCTGGCGACTCATGGCAGGAGCCGCGACAGGTGCACATTGCGGGATGGAGCAACCCCACCGCGGGCGAGACGGATGAATGGATGGAGGGCCCGCCGGGTGACCGGGCGGCCGTGAGGCTGCATGTGGTGCAGGAAATCTCCGGACACGTTGCGGGCTCGGGACCGAAACCGGCGCCGAATGAAGGCGAACGCCGGGGACAGAACGCGGATGGCGCGGCGCAGTCCAGCGGTAGAACGGAGCGATTCTTCGCCGAGTCACTGAGCACGATTGCACTGGACGATGGGCGGATGCTGGCGGCATCGCGATCCGCGCAGAAGGAAATTCAGGAAATACTGGCTCCCGTGGAGGGCCTGCCGCAGCCGCCGCGATTCCGGGCAACCCTGTCCGTGCAGGTGGAAATCGAAAATTGCGTGGAGAATCCGTGTGAAGCCGGCGGCAATCGCTAGCCTGGTTGTTGGCGCGTGGCTGGCCGGCTGGGCCGCGGGCGCGCGTGCACAGAGCGGGGCCGCGCCGCATGGGCCAGTGGTGCTGACCCCGCAATACACGCCGGGAGACGTGCTGCGCTACCAGGTGTCGTTTCGCTCGCAATCGAAGAGTTTACTGGGAGGGGCAATCGAAAACCCCCAGGGCGCGGCGGAACTGGGAATCAATGTGGGAATTACGCTGCGACTGGAAGTGCTGACGCCGATCCCGACATCGCGCCCACAGGAGAAAAGCGCACCAGCCGCAACGGAGAGCACTGCCGCCGATGAGCGGCATGCATTGCGCCTGCGCGCGACTTACGAGCGTGTATCCGCGGAGCTGACCGGCGATTCCTACGATCCCGACGCGAAAAAGCTGCTCGCGCAGTATCAGGGCCTGGAAGGGCGGTCGATCGAATTTCAGCTCGGGCCGCATGGAGAGGTGGAGTACATGCGCGGGATGGAGGAAGTGTTGAAAGATCCGCGAGCGCTGGAAGCGGCGCGGTCGTGGCTGCGCCAACTGGGCGCGGGACTTGAAGCACCGCCGAGCGGAGTGGTTCCCGGGCAGAGGTGGGACCAAACCCAGGCAGTGCCGGATGCTCCCCTGAACGGGACCGAACTGGAAACGACAACCACATACCTGCGCGACGAACCGTGCGACGCGGAGCATCCCGCAGGCGATGCGTGCGCCGTGGTGCTGATGCAGTTTTCACTGGGGCAGAAGGCAGGTGACAAGAAACCGACGCCGGAGGTTTTCCGGAAGAACGGATTGCGCACATCGGGGGCATGGACGAGCCAGGGACAGAGCTTGATCTATGTATCGGTGCGTACGGGGCGGACGGTGAGGGTGACGCAGACGAGCGACGAGGTCATGGACTTGAACATCCGGCACGAGGAGGGCGGGATGCCGTTCCGGTACGCGGGACGGTCGAAAACGGAGACTCACCTTCTGCTGCTGGATGAGAGACGAGGGGCCGAAGCGGCGACGCCCTCGAAATCAGGAGAGTAGAAATCCGGGGGCGGGCCCGCGGTCAGGACCGCGGCGTCTCCGCGGGAACCAGGGCAACGTGGACTCCCGCCACGTCTTCATCGAGGATTGCCGAGTAAATGACGAACAGGCCCACCGCGCCGTTCAGAACGAGTCCCACAAACAGCCCCACGAGGCGGGCGAAAGCCGGTGAGACGGCCGCAGCGGCGAGCAGAACAAAAGACATGGGAATGTAGGCGATGAAAGAGGCGATCACGACGTAGATGATGGAACGCCACGTATAACTCCACCAGATCCGCGCGGTGCGAGCGTGCGTGGGCGGCAATTCCTGTCCGAGACCGGCAGATGCCACGGGCGTAAGCCTGATGCGGAAGGCGCGGTAGCGTTTCCGCACCACGAAGTGCATGACGAAGAGAGCGACAAGAAAACTGAAGAGATAAGGGATCGCCGTGGCCAGGATGCGGGCCGCGCCCGGGGTGAGCACGTCATTTCGCATCAAGATACCAATCCATGCGAAGCCAAGATAGACCAAGCCGATGGCGACCAAAGAGGTTCGCCAATAAAGGGCCCACCAGATGCGGAGACCGTGAGCGAGCGTGGGCTGAACGTAGGTGGCAAAGTACGAGGGAGAGGCTTCGGGGGTAACGCCACCGGTACTTGATGCCGGTTCCAGCATGGCGAAGGGCGGGATTGTGGTCCCGATTTGCATCTGTGTCAACTAATGAATTCTGGGCGAAGGGACCGAATTGCCCGCCGACGAAGAGCGCTGCGCGGAAATGCGCCGAGGTATAAAATAATTCGATGCGCGCCGGCGGCCGGAGCGCGCAATGGCCATGCCTTTCAAACTCGTGAGCGAATACGAACCCCGGGGAGACCAGCCGGAAGCCGTCGCGGCGCTGGCCCGCGGAGTGGAGGCGGGTGACCGGCACCAAGTGCTGCTGGGGGTGACGGGGTCCGGCAAGACGTTCACGATGGCGAAACTCATCGAACAGACCCAGCGGCCGACGCTGGTCCTGGCGCACAACAAGACGCTGGCGGCGCAGCTCTACCACGAGTTCCGGCACTTCTTTCCGCAAAACGCCGTGGAATATTTCGTGAGCTACTACGACTACTACCAGCCGGAGGCGTACGTGCCGGCGTCCGACACGTACATTGAGAAGGAAGCGACGATCAACGACGAGCTGGACAAATTGCGGATGAGCGCCACGCGGTCGCTGTTTGAACGGCGCGATGTGGTGATCGTGGCGTCGGTCTCGTGCATCTACGGCATCGGCTCGCCGGAAGCGTACTACGGGATGCTGCTGATGCTGGAGAAGGGGCAGACCGCCGCGCGGGAACAAATCCTGCGGAAATTGGTGGAAATCCAGTACGAGCGCGCGGAGGACCTGCGGCGGGGAACCTTCCGCGTGCGCGGAGACGCAATCGACATTCTGCCGGCATACGACGATTTTGCGTACCGGGTGGAACTGTGGGGAGATCGGGTGGAATCACTGCGGCAGATGGATCCGCTGACCGGTCGTGTGCGGCCGGGTACGGAGGACCTGGCGCGCGTGTCGATCTATCCGAGGACGCACTACGTAATGCCGCAGGGGCAGAGGGAGCGGGCCATCGAGACCATCCTGGAAGAGCTGGAATGGTGGAAATCGGAGCTGGAAAAGCAGGGAAAATTCATCGAGGCGCAGCGCGTGGCCCAGCGGACGATGTTCGACGTGGAGATGATGCGGACGATCGGCTATTGCCACGGGATCGAGAATTATTCACGGCACTTTTCGGGGCGGCTGCCGGGCGAGGCGCCGCCGACGCTGCTGGACTACATGCCGCAGGATTATCTGCTGTTCATCGACGAGTCGCACCAGACGGTGCCGCAGCTCCACGGGATGTACCACGGCGACCGCTCGCGGAAGCAGACGCTGGTGGAGCACGGATTCCGCATGCCGTCGGCGTTGGACAACCGGCCGCTGACCTTCGAGGAGTTTGACCACCGGACGAACCAGATGATTTACGTTTCAGCGACGCCGGCGGCGTACGAACTGACCAAGGCGGGCGGGGTGGTGGTGGAACAACTGATCCGGCCGACGGGACTGGTGGATCCGGAAGTGGAAGTACGGCCGGTGCGCGGGCAGGTGGACGATCTGCTGGAGGAGATCCGCAAACGGACGGAACGGAATGAGCGAATCCTGGTGACCACGCTGACGAAACGAATGGCGGAGGACCTGGCGCAGTACTTCACAGAAATCAGTGTGAGGTGCCGGTACCTGCACTCGGAGGTGGAAACGCTGGAGCGTGTGCGGATTCTGCGGGACCTGCGGCGAGGCGAATTCGACGTGCTGATCGGAATCAACCTGCTGCGCGAGGGGCTGGACCTGCCGGAAGTGTCGCTGGTGGCAATTCTGGATGCCGATAAGGAGGGCTACCTGCGGAGCGCCACGGCGCTGATCCAGACGGTGGGGCGGGCGGCGCGGCATTTGAGCGGAAAGGCGATCCTGTACGCGGACCGGATCACCGGCTCGATGCAGCAGGCGCTGGACGAGACGAACCGGAGGCGCGCGAAGCAAACCGCGTACAACGAGGAGCACCACATAACGCCGCAGAGCATTGTGAAGGCGGTGGACATGCAACTCGCGGCAGTGGTGGAGGCGGATTACGTGACCGTGCCGGTGGACGTTCCGGAGCTGGATACCATCGCGGACGAGGAAGCACTGAAGCAGGCGATTACGCAGATGGAAACGCAGATGCGCGAGGCGGCGGCGAAGTTCGAATTCGAGCGCGCGGCGCAGATCCGCGACCGCATCCGCGCGCTGAAACAGAAAAGCCTGAGCGAACTCTTTTCGCTGCCGGCCGAAGCCGTGCCGGGGACAGCTCCTGCACCGGCGCCGCCGCCGGAGCCAGTGGGTGCCGCGGCACGGCCCGCGCGAGGGCGCCCGCGCCGCAGACGCTCCTGATTCCCCCTTCGCATCCAAATCACTCGACGGAACTCGACGCGGCAACCCGGCGTATCCGAATTGTGGGGGAAATCATGAGGAAGAAACTGCTAGGGGCCGCCCTTGCGGCGATGGCCGTGCTGACGGCGTCCGGGCAGGGCCCGGCGCAACCCGCTGGAACAGTGCTGATTCGCCGTTTGGACGGCAGCACGATATCGGCGGCGGAAATCGACGCCACGATGACGAGGCTGATGCAGGCCGCGCACGTGACGGGTGCGGGGATCGCCCTGCTGAACGACGGCGATGTGGTGTACGAAAAAGCGTACGGCTGGCGCGACGCGGAAAAGCGGGCGCCGCTGACCGTGGATTCCGTGATGACGGCGGCGTCGCTGAGCAAATCCGCGTTTGCGACGATGGTGATGAAGCTGGCGCAAGAAGGCGCAGTGGATCTGGACGCGCCAATCGCGCGGTACTTGCCGAAGCCACTGCCGGAATATCCGGGATACGAAAACCTGGCGGGAGATGCGCGGTGGAAAAGGCTGACACTGCGCATGCTGCTGGACCACACCAGCGGGTTCGCAAATCTGCGCAGCCTGGAGCCGGACCGCAAACTAAGATTTCACTTCGATCCCGGAACGCGATTCGCGTACTCGGGAGTGGGAATCAATCTGGCGCAATTCGTGGTGGAAACGGCGACGAAACATCCGCTGGAAGAGCTGATGCGGGAGCACATCTTCGAACCTTCGGGAATGACGCGCACGAGCATGGTGTGGCAGGCGCGGTTCGAGGACGATTTTGCGAATGCCTACGACGAGCGGGAACATTCGCTGGGGCCGCAACGAAGGACGACCGCCAACGCCGCGGGCGGCATGCAAACCACGCTGGCGGACTATGCGCGGTTCCTGTCGGCGCTCATGCGGGGGCGGCTGCTGAGCGCGCGCTCGAGCGATGCGATGTTCGGTCCGCAGATCGCGATCCATTCGCTGCACGAGTTCCCGACGCTCGCCGAGGAGACCACGAAGGAAAACGATGCAATCCGGCTGAGCTACGGGCTGGGGTGGGGACTCTACTGGACACCGTACGGGGAGGCGTTCTTCAAGGAAGGCCACGACGAAGGCTTCCGGCACTATGCCGTGGTGTTTCGCAAACCGAAGACCGGACTGCTGATCATGACGAACAGCTCGAACGGAGAAGGGATCTATCAGGAACTGCTGGAAACCGCGCTGAAGAACCCGTACACGCCGATTGAATGGGAAAACTTCACTCCGTACAACAAGATGAAATGACGTGGCGCAGGCCGAAGCGCGCTAGAAATGCGCACAGCACAACATGGAACCCAACTTCTAACCACTCGGCTGGTGTTCCCGGCATCGCCACTACTTTCCGGCGAACAAGGCAATCAAGGGGACTCGAATCAGGGCGAGGACGGCGCGGAAAAAATCTGCGGAGCGGCAAGAGTACCGGAAAGATGGACTGCGTCCTCGCGGGGGCGGCTGGAACCCGGAGCGGGCTTCGCGCGCGGCGCGCCTTGCGGCACAAGAGACAGGTCCAGTTCCCCGTGGTAATCCACACTTCCCTTCCCTTCCACCAAGCTGTCGGGGAGCTGGACGCGCAGGCTGTCGAATGCCGCGCGTCCGGAGGAAAACGAGAATCCCGCCTGGACGTCGCGAACCGTGGTGCGGCCGGGGCGAAGCGCATCGGACTGAAGCGAATCCGCCAAATCAAGAGTAAGCAGGGAGCCGGAACGAACTTCCGCCTGGCCCGAGCCGGCAAGACTGGCGAGCAGCGCGTCGCGAGTCCAACCGGATGCGTTCAGATCGAGCCGTCCCGAACCGGTGCCGGTGCAACAATCGCGGGTAGAAACGGCGAGAGCGACGATGGGGGCAACGCTCAGACCGTCGAATGTGGCGCGCACGGCGTAGCGCGGCTGTTCGCCAAAATCGGCACGAACCTCGCCACGAATCCGGCCTCCCGCGAGAGCGGCCTCGGCGCTTTCAAGCGAAACGGCACGTTCGCCGACGGTGAGATGGCCTTTGACGCGCTCGAGTTCGAGCCTGCCGACGGCAAGAGAGCCGGCGGAGATTCCGCCTTCGCCGCGGAGCCAGTCGGGCCATGGCGGAGCTTCGCTCGCGACGGTAGCGGCGGCCTGCGCGGGAAGGATGCGGGAGAGGAGACTCGCGTCGTCCAGAGGGCGGCTGGAAAATCCGCCGACGATCCTCGCGGGGTACAGGCGGTCGACGGCGAGGGAAAAATCCCACGGCCCGGCGAGCGAAGGCGCCGCCAACGTGCCGGACCAAGCCGAGCCGAACGCCTTTGCGGCGGCAAACTGCACGCGGCGGCCTGCGGGCAGAAAATCGACGCGGGCCTTGCCCACCACGATGGCGCTGCGGAGCAGGCCGCCGGATAGGGTGGCGTCCTGAAAGGAAATCGTTCCCGCGGTGGCGACGCGCCAGGGCCGCGCCGTGCCTTTCCATCCCAGGCGGGCGGTGAGCGAGCCGCCAACCTGGAGCGGATTGGAGGCGGGAGCCAATCCCAGCGCGGAGATGGCGGAGGAAAAGGCGGCGAGGTGAGACGTGGAACCGGCGAGGTTCAGTTCCACGGGAACTCCCGGCGACCATGCGGCGCGGCCGGTGAGCCGCACTCCGGGATCTTGGCCTCCGGCGGCAAGCTGCAATTCGAGCAGGCGCGAGCCATTCGAATCGGCTTCGAGCACGGAGCGGCGCAACTCGACGGGATTTACCTCCCCAGGCACGTTCAAACGCGCGCCGGTGGTAGCGAAATTGGCGTGAACGACACGGAAAGGCCAGCCCTGGAGTTCGACGTCCGCTCCGAGATAACCCTCGACGGAAACTCCCGGGCGCACACCGGGATGGAAGGCGCGGTACCAGGCGAGCAGGTCGTCCAGATGAATGCTGGCAGAAACGACGCGCAAGGAGGCACGCGCATCCGGGCCCAGACGGAGCGCAGCATTGCCCTGGAGTCTGGAGCGGCGCGCCTCCAACACGATCTGAGGAAATTCCCAGTTGCGCCGGTCGGCGGAACCGGTGGCGTCGACGGAAAGATTGAGCGCGGGCGATCCCGACTGCAACGGCAAGTCCCAGCGATGCACTTCCGAGAAACGGAGCGTGCCGGAAATTTTCCACGACGGAGAGGCAAAGGGCCGGGACCCGGCAGCGGGGGGCATGGCCGTTCCTGCGCCGCCCGCCGCGGAAGCGGGAGGCGCGTCGCCATGGGAGGGTCTGCTGCTGAACTCGCCGTTGAGGGAGCCGTCGAGCGAGCCCCGCATGCCGAAGTCACTTTCGGAAACGAGGCGAAGCGCGTCGGAGAGCGAGGCGTCGCGCCACTGGAGAGAAAACTGGGCAGGGAGGACGGAAGCGGCCTCGCCCTGGGCGTGCAGCGCGGCGACGGGCAGAATGCCCGCGAAGCGCAGCGTGCCGGCATCCTGAAGCGTGACTCCCGCGCGGAAGGGCTCCGCTTCGAGGGAAATATTCCAGCGGCCGTCGGGGGCGGCGGAAATCTTGCCGCTCACGCTGGTGAGGGCGAAGGGGAGTTTGTCCGGACCGCGCTTGAAGTTAATCCGGCCATTGCTGATGGAAACACCGGCGACGCGCGCGGAATCCGCGGCGGAATCGTCACGGCCCGATCCGGGAGGAGCGGCCCAGGCCTCGACGTTCCAGTGGCCGTCTGCGGCGCGGACCAGGTTGAGGCTGGGCCGGTCAAAACCGTAATGGGAGAATTCGAGCCTGCCGCGGAGCAGCGAGCGCCAGCGGGGAGCGATGGAGAGGCGGTCCGCGCGCAGAACGAATTCGTAGCCGAAGCGGGGATCCTCACCCACGGTGATGTAGTTGGCATCAAGGCGAACGCCGCTCCACACGGTGAGGCCGAAACTTCCGACTTGCACGGGCCGGCCGAATGCGCGCTCGAGGCGGGCGCGCAGGCGCGCGTGGACGCCCGGCACACGCAATACGAGCGACGCGCCTGCCTGCGCGACGAGCAGGGCCGCGAAGGCCCATGCGAGACGCCTGAATCGAAGCCGCGTGCGTGCCATGACAGGTGGAGTCCGGTCCGGAGCCGCTGGAAACGCAAGAATTCTACGCGCTCAGGGCCAAAAACGCTCAGTGGACGAGGTGGAACATGCGGCTCCAGCGGGTGCGGGAAGGAAAGTGGAGCAGCACGTCCATCAAACTGGTGAGGCCGGAGGAGAGGGACTGATCGGGAGCCTCGTCCGCGGCGGAATTGATGGACCAATAGATGAACATGGGACGGCCCATGATGGCGTCCTCGTCGACAAAGCCCCAGTAGCGGCTGTCCCAACTGCGCTCGCGATTGTCGCCCATGGCGAAATATTTGTGCGGGGGAACAGTGAGCTCGCCATTGTGGACGAACTGAAAAATCTGTTTGCGCCATTCCTGCTCGACCATCCCCGCCGGGAGATAGCCGCCCGGACCGGGCGGAAAGTTATCTCCGTAAGGCTCGGACCAACCCTCGGGGCGGTAAGCGTAAGGCTCGGTGAGCAGCTTTCCATTGATGTAGACGAATTGATCGACGATTTTCAGGCGGTCGCCGGGCAGGCCGATGACGCGCTTGACGTAGTTGGTGTGATCCGCGAAGGGAAACTTGAAGACGATGATATCGCCGCGATGGATGGGGCGGTAGGGCAGGACGCGGTCGTACCAGGCGCCACTGCCGCCGAAGATGAACTTGTTCACCAGCAGATGATCGCCCACGAGCAGAGTGGGCTCCATGGAAGGAGTGGGAATTCGATAGGCCTGGAGAATGAAGCTGGTGAAATAGAGCGCCAAAATGACGGTGACGAGCAGGGATTCCGCATACTCGAGAAAAATGGAATGCCGCGTTCCCTGAGTGTCCGCGCCGGCGGCGGGCTTCTCGGATTTTTCGCTCACTGCCGTCTGGCTCATTGTGGGGCTTGCTTCTTTCCCGCCGTGGACTGCTCAAAGGCCACGAGCGCGAGCCGGGCAGCCTGGAGTTCGGCCTGCTTCTTCGAGCGGCCCTCGGCGGAAGCGACCGGCTTGCCGCCGACGCGGAACTCGATGCGGAAGGTACGCTCATGCTCGGGCCCGGAGCTGGAAACGAGGCAGTACTCTCCGGGGTCGAGTTGAAGCTGGCGCAGGCGCTCCTGCAGGGCGGATTTCGGATCGAGTTCGGCGAGCGCCTCCAGGCCGGATTCGAGAGCGGGCTCCCAAAGCGTGTTCAGAACAAAGCGCGCGGCGGCCTCGGGTCCTCCGTCGCGATAGATGGCGGCAACGACGGCTTCATAGGCGTCCGCGAGCAGGCGGGGCTTTTCGCGTCCGCCAGTGCGGTCCTCACCCGCGCCGAGGAGAAGGAACTGGCCCAGTCCAAGCCGACGGGCGACGGAGGCAAGCATTTCCGCGCTCACCAGATGTGCCTTGGCGCGGTTCAAGCGGCCCAGACTCCACTGAGGAAACACACGAGTGAGCTGATCCGTGACGGCGAGGCCCACGACAGCATCGCCGAGCAACTCCAGGCGCTCATTGGAAACGGGTTCGCCGGGTTCGCGGGATTCGCCGAAATGAGAGCTGTGGGTCATAGCCAAATCGAGCCAGGCGAAATCGCGGAAGGCGTAGCCCAGCCGCCTTTCGAGCTCCGCGCGTTCGCTGGGCTGCATGGCGGTGCGTAGAACCCCTAGGGTTTTGCCGGCGCGGGAGCAGCGGGTGTGGCCGCGGCCTGCTGCTTGGCATCCTCCGCGCCCTTCTTGCAGCGTGCCTGCCACTGGGGGTCCCACGGGGCGGTGGCGCAACGATCGAACGAAGTTGCCGCATCCTGGAATTTCTTTTGCCTCATGTACCCGGTTCCCAGGAGATAGAACTCGAGAGGCTCCGGCTGAGGATCCAGTTTCGTGGCCTGTTCGAGTTCGACGACGGTCACGGAGTTGTCGCCGCGCATATAGCCGACCAATCCCAGACCGTAATGAGCGAGGCCCAACATCTCACTTTTTGCCCGGTCAAATTGTTCCGGAGTCTGTCCGGGGGGCGGCTGCATGGCGCCAAGGAGTTCGATGGCATGGCGCGCGTACCGCTCCGCTTCGCTGAGCTTCTGATCGGCGTCCAACGAGCGAGGATCGACTGTGCGGGGAATGATGGTGCTGAGGACGGCGAGGACATCCACATTGTCCGGGTTTTCGGCGACGGCCTTTTCGCCGGTGGCCACCATTTTGGCGGCCTGATGCGTGTTCATATACGCGTTCACCAGCCTGGAGTAGACGGAACTCCGGTAGCGGCTGGTGGGGAATTTGGCGAGAAACGCCTCGCCCTGAGTGATTACTTCCTCGTTCTGCTGCGCCGTCAGCAGGTAGAAGGCCTTATAGGCGTCCTCTTCCTCCTGATTGACGGGAGGCGTTTGCGGGGCGGCCTGCTGGGGCGCGGCTTGCTGGGGTGCGGCCTGCTGACCCGCAGCCGGGGCCTGTGCAGGACTCGCCGTGGCCGGCGGCTTGGCGGGTGTCTGCCCCGCAGGAGCAGTTTGCCCGACTGCGGGTAATCCCATGCACAGCATGAGACCCAACGCCGCTCCGGCAACGGCAGCGATGCGCTGCGGCATATTTTCGCGTACCTGCATGATTCGCTTCTCCATGGAATTCAAATTCCCCTTTTTCGATGGCACATCAAGGTGACTTATGACTCGCATTGGTGGCCGCCAAGCCGCGTTGCGCAGCGAGGCGCGCGCCTTCCGGCGCTCCGGCCACCGCCAATGCTGCACGATATTCTACCTCGGCCTGCCGCTTCTGGCCTCCCTCCTCGCAGATGCGGGCGAGCCAGATGTGGGCCCAGGCCAGTGTGCGGGGATCGGGGTGGAAGGAGGTGGGCGCGGCCGCGGAGGGATCGGCGCCGAGCGGAGCCGTCTGGGCCACCGAGCCGGGGTCGGTCAGCTCCGCCACAACGCGTTCGAGAAGGGCCCTGCTGCGGTCCACTTCGCCCTCCACGATGATGGAGACGGCGAGGCCAAACTGCGCGCGGGGCACGTCCGGATACTTCTCAAGAATGCGCTCGAAGGTGGCGCGGGCCAGCTTGGTGTCCTTGTTCGCAAGCTGGGATTCGCCTTCGATCAGCCAGCGATCGAGCTCGCTGATTTGCTGTCGCGGCGCTTCCGCTGTCTCCGCCACGGGCGTGGGGGAGGATGGATCCGCAGCGGCAAACTGGAATGTGGCCAGGCGCTTCGCCTCAGCATTCAAATCCAACTTCTGGATCAGCGCGGCATAGTAGGTGCTGAGGCTGTCCTCGGACTTTTCGTAAGCCAGCAGCCCGTTGTAGATCGGGCGGATGAGGATGAATCCCTCGGCTTCCGCACTCGCCAGTTGAGTCTGCTCCTGGGCCGGGGAGAGCCGCTGAATGCGGATCTCGACCGCCTTCACCAGACATTCATCGGCGAGGGATTCGACGTTGTTGCGGAACTGGAGGGGAAGCCGAGGCGCGCGGGCCGCGACGTCCAGAATGGCTTTGCGCCCGGCCATGGACGGGTGGTACGCCAGGGCCAGCGGATCGAGCAAGTAGTGAAGCAAGGAGTGGCGGATGTCGTCGCGGACCGCATTCCCCGTCGGGTAGATGACCAGAGCGTAGCGACCGCCATAGATGCGGAAATTGGTGCGATTGCCCACGAGCGCCTCGGTATAGACCGTGAAGGTGTGCTCGGAGGACGGCTGCATGATTTTCCGGATGTAGCCCGTCTCCAGCAGAGTGAGCTGGCCGAGAATGCGCTCGAGCTCAGCGGCATGACGCTCGTAGATCGGGCGTACGCGGGAGTACAGCTGGTCGATGTGCTGTTCGGTGTAGTAGGCGGAAACGAGCGCCGAAAGACCCTCGAGTGAGGCGGCGTCGGGCGGCACATTCTCCTGGCTGATGTTGAAACTGAAATTCGGAGGAGGTCCAGCGACGAGACCGAACGAGACGTAACGCGAGATGGTCTCGCCGGAGCCGCCAAGTTCGTGATTGCGGTAGAACTGGCGGAGCGCGTCCACGGCGGGACCGTGCTGCTTGGCAATTTCGCGGCGAATCGCGGCTTCGAGCGGCGGCAGGTTCTCTTCCGGAATTCCCTGCTCGTAGCCGCCAGCATGCGCGGCGCACAAGACGGCGAAGAGCTGCGGATTCTGCTCCACGGAGAGAGGAGAAACTTCTTCATTACCCGGGGCGGGACGGGCCTGCTGCTGTGCCGGAGGAACCGCGAGAGCCGCGGTGCCGAGAGCGAGCGCGAGGCCAATCATGCTGAATGAGCGTCGGATGGAACGTTCTCCCGGAACGAGGACTTGTCCTGCGGCGGGCGAGCCGAAGCGACCCATCCAATCTACTGGGCGCACTTGAGCGAGTCAAGAAAACCGCCTGCGTACCCCGCCCCTCGTTCGTGCAGGTGAGACGCCTGGAGAACGGGAAGGGATGCTCCCCGGGAGCGCATGCCGGGGAGCTCGGGACGATGCGCGTGCCGCCTCAGACCGGCTTCGTCGCGCGCACGAATGCGCTCATGAATTTGGCTTCGAGCTGAGGAGCGACGGCGTCCGCGTCGAGGCCGGCGCCCTCAAGGAACTGACGGGCATCCGCTGCGTGGTAGATACGTGTGGGCTCGATCTCGATGGCAGAGAAGCCTGCGGCGGCAAGTTTCTGCCGGTAGGCCTCCTCACTGAGTGCGCCGGCGACGCAGCCGACCCACAACTCCATGCTGCGCCGGATTTCGGGCGGAACATCGCCGCGCACGACGACATCGGAAATGGCCAGGCGGCCGCCGGGCCGGAGCACACGGAAGGCTTCGCGGAACACGCGGTCTTTATCGGAGGACAGGTTGATGACGCAGTTGGAAACGATGACGTCCACCGAGCCCGCGGGCAGCGGGATGTTCTCGATTTCGCCTCTGAGGAATTCGACGTTGGCGAGCCCCGATTTGCGCTTGTTCTCCTCGGCCAGGGCGAGCATTTCGTCGGTCATGTCCAGGCCGTAGGCTTTTCCCTGCGAGCCGACGCGGCGGGCGGAGAGGAGGACGTCGATGCCGCCGCCGGAGCCGAGATCGAGCACGACCTCACCGGGCTGCAGCTGAGCGAGAGCCGTGGGATTGCCGCAACCGAGTGATGCGCGAAGGGCTTCCTCGGGAACTGCCGAGGCTTCGCCGACGGCGTAGAGGTTTGAGGTGATGGGGTCGCAGCATTCGATGGCGGAGGCGGGACTCGAGCCGCAACAGGCCGAACCCTTCCCTTCCGTCACTCGTTTGGCCGCCTCACCGTATTTTTCCTTGACGATTTCTTTGACGTTCTCTGCGCTCATCGTGGGCTCCTTTTATTGAACTGCTCTCTCGCGCGGCTCCCCAATGGAGGGATGCGTGTGCGGGAAATCGGATTACTGTGTTTCAATTTCGCTCGCACTTCCTAATTCGCTGGCGGGCCGCAACTCCGCGCCTGAGTCTTTGGAACGTGAATCAGCCAGCGGAAAAAAATCGCGGCCGCGAACGCACCCGACAATTGCGCGGCAATGAACGGCGCTACATCCGCCGGCCGGATGCCTGCAAACGTGTTGCTGAGGGACCGGGCAATTGTGAGTGCCGGATTTGCAAACGCCGTGGATGCGGTGAACCAGTATGCCCCGGTAATGTAAGCGCCCACGGCATAGGCTGTGGCCTCGGGGCGAGCCCGCGAGCATCCCGCGATTACGGCCAGCAGCCCGAAAGTGGCCACACATTCGCTGAGGAACTGAGCGGGACCGCTGCGCGCGCGCCGCGAGGCCTGAATGGCCGGAAGGGCGAACATCAGGTGAGTGACGATGACTCCCGCAATCGCGCCCAGCACTTGCACGGAAATGTAGGAAGCCACCTCGGCCCACGGCAATTCTCCCGCCATCCCTCCGGCCAGCGAGACCGCGGGATTCAGGTGCGCGCCCGAGACGGGACCGAACGCGAGAATCAAAGCGACCAGCGCCGCGCCGGTGGCCAGCGTATTCTCCAGCAGGCACAGGGATAGATTGCCGCCGGACAGCCGCTCCGCCATGATTCCGGAACCTACGACGGCGGCGACAAGAAATGCGGTCCCGGTGAATTCCGCGGAGAGCCGGCGCGACAGGGAGAACGTCATTGCAGGCCGATCCTGTCGATTTCTTTCTTGATGGCGAGGCGGTCGAGGCTGGAGAGCGGCAGGCACAGGAGAAGACTGATCCTGCGGTCCAGAATCATGAACGCCTCACGAAAGGCGCGTTCGATTTCCTCGGGCGTGCCCTGAACGGCGGCAGGGTCCGGGACGCCCCAATGCGCCGTCATCGGCTGGCCCGGCCAGACGGGACAGACTTCGCGCGCGGCGTTGTCGCAAACCGTAAATACAAAATCCATCTGCGGGGCGCCAGGCCGCGCGAATTCGTCCCAACTCTTGCTACGCAGCCCCTTGGTGGGCAAGCGGGCGAGTTCGAGTTGCCGGATCGCTTCCGGGCGAACGGAACCGGAGGGATGGCTGCCGGCGCTGAAGGCCTTGAAATTGGGCATGCCTTTTCGGTTCATGATGGCTTCCGCCATGACGGAACGGGCGGAGTTGCCGGTGCAGAGGAACAGAACGTTGTAGCGGTTCGTCATGCCTGCTTCCTGGCCTTGGGCTTTTTGCGCCCCGGTGCAGTTCCGGCCGGGAAACAGCCCGGCCCGCCTCGGCCGGATTTCTCCGGTCCGCACTCTCCCGCTGAGCAGCAATTTTCCACGAGGTAGGCCGCCAAACTGCTGACCGCTTCGAGGCGCGGCGAATAGCGGATAGAGCGGCCGTTCTTGTGCGGCTCGACCAGTCCTGCCGCGGCTAAGACGTTGAGGTGGAACGAGAGAGTGGGGCCGGGCAGACGCAACTGGCGTGCAATTTCCCCCGCGGGGAGACCGAGGGGAGCGTGGCGGACGAGCAGGCGAAAGATGTCCAGGCGGGAGTGCTGGGCGAGAGCAGCGAGGGAATCGACGGCTTCCGATGTATTCATAGTTCCAGAACAATGGAAATATGGACCGGCGGGAAGCGCTTGTCAATAGAATTTTCGCGTCTGCGGGCGCGCAGCCGGAAGGAGCCGAGGGGGATTAGCCGCGGACGTGGAATTCGTCGAAGCGGACGATGACGCGGCCGCCGGCGGTGGGCTGGCCGAAACGCAGCTGCGGCTGAAAGTGCGAGAACAGCAACATGTGGTCGAGCTGGCGCAGGGCTTCACGGTCGGGCCGGCCGGTAAGCACTTCATAACTGACAGCCTGTCCTTGCGCGTCCACGGTGAACTCGACCAGAGTGACGTCTGCATTCAGCTGCGGGATGCGCTGGGCTCCGGCGGAGGCCGGGAGCGCGGAAAGCGACTCCAGGCGCGCGGGCTGAATGACGGGAATTGGCTGGTCATGCGGAACGGCGCCGAGAGGCACGCCCACAAAAAAGCTGTGCAGCATCAGCGCGTAGACAAACAATGACGCGGCGACTCCACCGGTGGCCGGAACCGCCAGAGGCTCCAGGAAATCCACGAGCGTGCGGGAAGCGGCACGGCGAACGCGGCGCCACAGGGTATCGCGGCGTGCGTGGTCGACGGCGAGTCGGATGCGCAGCGAGAGCCCGGCCGGCGGCGGGGGCGGCTCGGAGCGCGCCAGTAGCGCTGCCATGCGGGCGTAACCTTCCAACTGGCTGCGGCATTCGCCGCAGCCGGGCAAATGCCGCGCGACGGCTGCATGCTCGCGCGCGGAGAGGGCACCGTCCAAGTAGCCGGGAAGCTTGCGAAGAACGGAGCGGCAGGTCATCGTTCGTCCTCCGCCAGTTCGCGGGAAAATGCAGCGTCTGCGGCAGGGGCGTGGAGGCGCGAGTTCGCGCCGCCGAGTTCGGCTTCCAGCAAAGCTTTCAGGTTGCGGCGGCCGCGCAGGATGCGCGACTTGACGGTGCCGACGGAAACTTCCAGGACTTCCGCAATTTCCTCGTAGGAAAGCCCCTCGAGATCGCGCAGGGCGACGGCTCCGCGGAACACCTCGGGCAGGCGGGCCAGGGCGCGGTGCACGGCCAGCTGGGTCTCGCGGGTAACGCACGCGTCGAAGGGACTGGGTTCGGTGGCGACGCCCAGCGCGTCGTCGGGCATGCCGGCATTCTCGAAGGAGGTTTCCTTGGACTGATGACGCCGCCACCAGCGGCGCTGATTGAGCGCCTCGCGAATGGCGATGCGGTAGAGCCACGTCTTCAACGAACTGCCGCGACGAAAGCCCTGAATTCCGCGGAAGGCCTTGAGAAACACTTCCTGAGTCGTATCCGCGGCGTCGGCAGGGTTGCCGAGCATCTGGCAAAGCAGGCGGAACAACGGGCCATGGAAATGCTGGATGAGCGCGTCGAAGGCGGCGGGGGAGCCGGCCTGCAACTCGCTGACGACCTCGGCTTCGTCGCGGCCCCAGGAGAGGGCCTGTGCCATCTGCGCCATGCCCGATAACTCCTCGCTCGGAACCTCTACCGCAGGTTCAGGCGATCCCGCCGCGAGTCCGGGGAATGGCGGCGCGAACGCCGGTTTCGTCTTTGGATCGTTGGACACCGTTCTGCCTGGCCGGGTTCCCGGCCTGTGCCTTTATTTCTAAGAATATCACCGGGGGCAGGAACGTTGCCCGGAGGGGGCTGGCAGGTCTCCAGTCAATCATCGGGTGTAGTGGACAGGAGGACGCCACCGAAACGCTGCGCGGAAGGCGGGAAGATGGCGGCTTTCGGAGCGGCTTCGCGTGGCGAAACTGCCGTCCGCCGGTAATCGCACGATAGGTAGCGGGCACGCACCAACCAGTCATTGCGCCGGGTGTACAATTCCGGCCGGAAACGCGGCCGAATCAGAAGTTCTGGAGAATCCGATATGGGTCAGCAGAGTTTGGAAGACTTGCTCAAGACAGTGGAAAGCCCGGTGGCGATGCTGCGGAATTCGCGGATCGGGGCATACGTCTATCCGGTGGTGCCCTCGGAGTTTTCCAACTGGCGGGACGAGCAGCGGTCGTGGCGGGAGACGGCGTCGCTCTACGACCAGTCGCACCATATGGCCAATCTTTACATCGAGGGACCGGATGCCTTGAAGATGCTCTCGATGCTGGGGACGAACAGCTTTGAAAAGTTTCCGGTAAACCGCGCCAAACAGTTTGCGCCGTGCAGTTACGACGGGTACATCATCGGGGACGGGATCCTGTTCCACCTGGAAGAAAACCGCTTCGTGTTCGTCGGGCGGGCGCCGGTGGCCAACTGGCTTCACTTCCATGCGGAGACGGGGGGATACAAGCTGAAATTCGAGCGAGACGACCGGTCGCCGTCGAACCCGAAGGGGAAAGCGGTGGTGCGCTCGTGCTACCGGTTCCAGATCCAGGGGCCGAACGCCCCGCAAATCATCGAAAAACTGAATGGCGGGCCGGCGCCGGAAATCAAATTCTTCCATATGGGCGAGATCCGAATCGCCGGGCGGAAGGTGCGCGCGTTGCGCCACGGCATGGCGGGAGCACCCGGGCTGGAAGTATGGGGCCCGTACGAGGAACGCGAGGAAATCCGGGAAGCCATTCTGGAGGCGGGCAGAGAATTCGGCCTGTGCCAGGTGGGCGCGCGCGCGTACGCGACGAACACGCTTGAATCGGGCTGGATTCCCTCCCCGCTTCCCGCCGTCTATACGGGCGAAAAAATGAAGCCGTTCCGGCAGTGGTCGCCGGCAGCGGGATACGAGGGATCGGGATCGCTGGGCGGGAGTTTTGTGTCGAAGAACATCGAAGACTACTACCTGACGCCATACGAGCTGGGCTACGGGCCGTTTGTGAAATTCGACCACGATTTTATCGGGCGCGAGGCGCTCGAGAAAATGGCCGGCAAGCCGCACCGGCGGAAGGTGACCTTCGCGTGGAACGCGGCGGACGTGGCGAAGGTGTGGCAATCGATGCTCGAGCCGGGCGAAATTTACAAATACATTGACCTGCCGCTGTCGAACTATGCCTCCGCGTCGTACGACAAGGTGATGTACCGCGGGAAGATGGCGGGCCTCTCGATGTACAGCGGGTACAGCTACAACGAGCGGTCGATGCTTTCCCTGGGCGTGGTGAATCCGGACGTCGAAATCGGCAGCGAAGTGACCATCGTGTGGGGCGAAGAAGGCAGCGGAACGCAGAAAACCACGGTGGAACGGCACAGACAAATCGAGATGCGCGCGGTGGTGAGCCCGGTGCCCTACTCCAAGGTGGCGCGCGAAACGTACGCCGAGGGCTGGCGGACCCACCAGACGGCGAGCGCGTAG
>DATKNR010000048.1:0-8756 GCA_035541255.1 Patescibacteria group bacterium
TCCATCGGGTGCTGCGGCCCTCCGCCACGGCAAAGGAATGGTGGCGCGTGCTGCCCGCGCCGGCGGACGTGGTCTGGTCCATGCGCGACAACCTGAACTACCAGGAAACCGGAGCGCTCGCGGCTCTGGACGATGTGGCCGCCAACGCAAAGCAGATGCTGCGCAATTTCTACAAGAAAGGCTGGGACTCGTGGCAGAAGGGGCTCAATGAGCCGCCGTATGCATTTCTCATTCCGGGGGATCAGGGCGACCCGATGCGCGTGGCCCAGATGGTTGGCCGGCTGATGGTGCAGCACATCGAAGTGTCGCGCGCTGAGGCGCCGCTGAAATTGAAAGACGGCGAATATCCCGCGGGCACCTACGTCGTTCGACTGGACCAGCCCTATCGAAACTACGCGGTGGATCTGCTCACTCCGCAGCACTACCCGAAGGACAGTACCGAACCGTACGACGACGTCTCCTGGGAGTTCCCTGCGAATTTCCACCTCTCCGCCGTTCCCACGGAGGATCCCGCGGTGCGAGGCGCAGCGCTGGAGCGGCTCACCACTCCGCCGCATCCCGCGGGAAAAGTGTCGGGCGAAGCGGCCGTGTTTCTCGTAAAGGACACGGGACAAGAGAGCCTGCTGGCGCTGCGCTACCGGCTCGCGGCGTTTCCCATTCAGATCGCCGAGCGCGCGTTTCGCGCCGGCGGTGTGGAGTATCCGGCGGGCTCCTGGATTCTGAAAGAGGAGCCCGGCCTGCCGGAAGCGATGCACGCAGCCGCTGCGGAACTGGGCGTGGATTTTGCCGGAACGGGAGAACCGCCGGAGATTCCGTTGCATCAGGGCAAGCCGGCGCGGATTGGCGTGTGGGTCCCGTGGGCGGACACGGATTCCATCGGCTGGCTGCGGTATTCGCTGGACCAGCGCAAAGTGCCCTACACCTACCTGCGCGATGAAGACATCCGCGCGGGCGCATGGCGCACCCAGGTGGACGTGCTGCTCTACGGCCACGTGGATCTGGAACTGGCCGAGCAAATCCAGGGCCTCCCGAAAAAATGGAGCCCGATGCCGTTCAAGAAAACGCCGGAGACTCCGGCATTCGGCACGCCCGCGGAATCGGACGACATCACCGGCGGAATCGGCTGGGAAGGGATGCAGCAGATCCAGAAGTTCGTGGAGGACGGCGGGCTCATGATCACGCTGGGCAGCGGCACGATGCTCGCGCTGGAAGGCGGAATTGTGCGCGGCGTGCGGCGCTCGTCGGGTGGCGTGCCGCGAAGCACGCAGGGCGGCGGAACAGAATCGGCCGCCGCGGCGCAAAACGCGGAAACGCGCACGCCGGGCGCGCACGTGCGCGTAACGTTTGACCGCCCGGAGAGTCCCATCGCCTACGGCTATCCGGTTCACACCTGGGTTTTCCGGCAGAATTTTCCGCTGTATTACGCGCCGCGGCGCTGGCTGCGCATGGCCTATTGCACCACCTGCCTGGACGGGCCGGAAGACCGCAGCGGCATCGTCATGGAGTGGGGCGACACGTCGGGCGCGCCGTTTGTGGTCAGCGGACAGGCCTGGGGCGAGGGGCGGCTGATCGGCCGCCCGGCAATTCTCGATATGCCGGTGGGGCGCGGGCACGTGGTGTCGTTCAATTTCAATCCCATTCATCGCGACATGAACCGCGGCGACCAGCGTCTGCTGTGGAACGCCATCATAAACTGGCAGGCGATATTGGCGGCGAAGGGCGATTCCATGCCGAAAAAGCCGGCGCCTGAGGATGACTAGCCGGGTTCGCAGGAATTTGTCTCTCGCCTGAAGCGAAGGAGTGCGTCCCCCGGGTTGACTCCGTCCGCACCGGGCGGTTAAAGTTGAAAATGGTGGCGCGCTGACCCTCAACGTGGCGCGCGGCCGAGGGGGAGCCTTCCGCAGATGCTGTTGCCGCGTGATTTCATCACTTACATTGCCCGGGAAACCGTCCGCCACTTGGTGGACCAAGGATTGATCGAGACGCGCAACCGCGAGGATCTGACGGCGCGCGTGCGCACGGCACTGGATGAGGAGCTGTCCGTGGAAGACCGCCTGAACGAAGAGGTGCGGCAAATCCTCACCCAGTGGGCCGATCAGATGAAGAGAACCGGAGCGTCCTACCAGGAGATGTACAAAAAGGTGAAAGGGCAGCTGGCGCGCGATCGCAAGCTGATCCTGCGCTGATGCGCCTGAGCCGCGAAAAGGTAATCCGCCTCTCACACGCCGTGGTGGACCACTTCGTCTCCAGCGACGACGTCGAATTCATCGAAGACCGTGAAACCATCCGCCAGAAGATCGTGGCGCTGCTGAACGGCTTCCTGAAAGAAGAAGAAAAGATGGATGCCGACGTCAGGAAAAAGATTTCATCGCAAAAGAAGGACATCCCCGAAGGCAGCCCGGAATGGGACATTCTCTACCGGAAATACTACGCTGAGGAAATGAAGCGGTTGGGTGTGGTGTCGGAGAGGTAGGGCAACGACGCCTCCATTCGACCCATGAATCATTAACAATCGGAAGGACCAGCGCCGCCTCTACGGGCCCCATGGTTTGGTTTCCCGGCAGGCCGGCTGGGTGAACGGCGGCGCGCTGTTATCGCCGCAACCTTTCCCGCTTCCTTTGTTGACTCCACCCCCCCGTGGTGCTAGGAATCTAACATTAGTTTCCGTACGGGCAGCCCGCGCCCGCGGAGACGGGGTGGATTGTGTCTACAATCCTGGTCGCCGACGACAACAGCAACATCCAGAAGATGGTCGGCATGGCTCTGAAAGATCAGGGCATCGACGTGATCGCCGTCGGAAACGGCGAGGCCGCCGTGCGCAAACTGGCCGAGTCTGTGCCCGACCTGATCCTGGCGGACATTTTCATGCCCGTCCGCAACGGCTACGAGGTGTGCGAATACGTCAAGAAGGACGATCGGTTCGCGCATGTACCCGTGGTGCTGCTGGTGGGAGCCTTCGACCCGTTGGATGAACGGGAAGTGGAACGCGTCCGGGCCGACGGCGTACTCAAGAAACCCTTTGTTCCGCCGGATCCCCTGATCGAACTGGTGAAGTCGCTTTTGGGAAAGACGGGAGCCGCGTCTCCGGGGACAGCGGCCGCGGAGGACGTGGAAAGCACGCAGGACGTCTCCGGCGGTATCCCCGCACACGTGCCCACGGGGACGGTGCGAATACCGATGCCGGAGCCTGCCCCCACCGAACGAACCCAGCGGCTGGAACCTGAGCCTGCTCCGCGCATGAGTTCTGGAACGATTGAAATCCCCCGGCCTGATTTTCTGCCTCCATCGTCTCCTGCTGCCGAAGCTCCGCGGAGGAGCGGAACTGTGGAGGTTCCCCGGCCGGAGGTCCCTCCTGCTGACCGGACCCAGAAGCTGGAACCGGAGGGGGCGCCGGCACCGGCAGAGAACCTGGAGAATTTCAAGTTGGGTCTCGCCGAACCTCCGCCGCCGCCCATGGAGAAGACACAACAGCTGACTGCCACGGATATTTCCAAGATTCTGTCGCGAGAGAGCACGCTCAGCGTTCCGCCCCCAGCGGAAGCCGAGGAAGAGGAATTTGCGGTGCCCCCCTCTGCCGTGGATTTCCACGGAGAGGAAAGCCCCGTTGCATTTGAAGACATGCTGCGTCCCGCCGACGAAGAGGAGACAGAAGAAGAGGCGGAATCGGGACTGGGGGTAGACGCTTTTGAGGCGGCGGAGCATCACGCCGAGGAGGAAGAAGAGGACGAGGCGGAAGTGCGGTTCGGGGGCATCCGCGAGGAGGCCAAATCGCCGGACCCCGACCTGCCTCCCATCCCCGTGGACTTCGGCCATTCCGAGCCCATGGAAATCATCACTGAGGAACACACGGAAGCCTCCGCGCACGAGATTGGGCCTACGGAAGACCTGGTATCGAGCGCATCGGGCTGGGCAGCCTCGACGGCAGGCGGGGCCCAGACGGGCGAGCCGGGGCTGGTTTCCGAGGGCAGCGAAGGATTCATGACGCCCCCCGTACCCGCGGGTGGAATTGCCGGCGGCATCGCGGCGACTCCGGCGGAAGCCTTCGAAGAAACCACGGAACTGCCCAAACACATTTTGCAGGAAGAGGTGGAAAGGGCGCAGGAAATCGCCGCTCGCGTTGCTGCTCAAAACCGCGAGTTCCTTACCCACCAGGAAATCTCCGGGGCGGCTGCAGCCGCTTCGCTAGCCGGTGGCCCCGCGATCGAGCATGCCATCAACGCGGCCGATACGATCCTCGCGCGTCATCGCGCGCAGGCCGCGGCGGCGGAAGGGCCCGCGGTGAGCCCTGCTCCCTCGGCTGCGGCGGCACCAACGCTTGCCGCTGTTCCTCCCCCTCCGGGGGAAGACTATGCCGGCACCTCGAAAGTTGCGCGGCCGGCCAGCCCCGAGATGATCGAAGCCATCGCGGAACGCGTGCTCGCCCAGCTCGATCCCTACATCATCGAGAAAATTTCGAAAGAAATCGTGCGGCCCATCGTCGAGGCGATGATCCGCAAAGAGCTCGAAAAGTTCGACTAACCCGTCCCTTCTTTCGGGGTCACAGCGGTACCTTTCCGAGGCTATACATCCTGCGGGAACGTGTGTCTCCCTTCGCGACGCGTGTTCGCGGCGGGCGAGGAAAGAGGAAGGGCGCGAATTGCCCACACCCGATGCGCGCGGGCTGTGGTTCCCTTCCTCCCCGGCCCCCTCACTGAGAATCGAAACTGCTCGATGTTTCTTCCCCGGCGCGGGAGCCATCCGGCCGGCTAGCCGGACGGTGGCCGGCCTTACTGCCGCTCGGTAAAGTGCCCGCGGCGGTTTTCCTGCCAGCAGCTTTCATTCGAGGCTGTGCAGAACGGCTTCTCTTTGCCGTAGCTCACCGTCTTGATTCTCGCTGAGGGAACGCCGAGCTGGACGAGGGCCTTCTCCACGGCGCTGGCGCGTTTGGCGCCAAGAGCCAGGTTGTATTCCTCCGAGCCGCGCTCGTCGCAGTGGCCTTCCACCAGAATTTTCACCGGATGGCGCTCCAGGTACTGCGCGTCCGTCTGAACGTAGTTCATCTCATTCGGACGGATATTGAACCGGTCATAATCGAAGAACACGTCCTTCACGGCCTCATCGAAGGAAAGCTCAGACTGTCCCGAGTTGGCCGCGGGCGCGGGCTGGGAGACAGTAACTCGTGCCGATGCGCTGTTCGTTCCGCCCGGCCCCTTGGCCACGAGTTCATAGGTGGAGGAGTCGGGCGGATACACTGTGCGCGAACCGGTCGCGGGAACGGTGCCCAGTCCGTCGATGGTGATGTCGCTGGCGTTCGTGGTCTGCCAGCTCAGCGTCGTGGACTGCCCGTGCTGGATGTACGCCGGATTGGCGGAGATGGCCGCGGTGGGCGCGGGCGGGGCTGGAGGCACATTGGGCTGTGCCTTCGCCACCTCGTGATGACACGCGGAACTGAACACGACGACTGCAATTCCAAGCAGCGAGTAAACCCCTCGGATGATGCCGTTCTTCATGATTTCCTCCATCGTATGATTTGAGATTAAATCCACACAGAAACTCCGCAATTCGGCCGCTGGGTACGCACCCCGAAACGAATGATGGCTGCGAGACGGAACGGAGAGGAAAGGAAAATCAGCAGCGCAAACCGGCGGAAGTTGGAACAGCCTCGACGACCTCTCCTGCGGGAACCAGCGAGCCGGAAAACTCAACGAGGTTCGAGCCGAGCGCGGCCAGAACCGTGAAAACCATCGAAACATAACTGATCGCCAGCGCCAGAAGCTGCACGGCGCGCTGCGCGCGAAGCGCGCTGGCGGGTCCGTAAACCGCTGTGTAGGGACCGGAGCCGGCCGGCAGAAAGGCAATCCCGGCCAGGCAAACACTTAGCACGATGGCCAGACAAACGAAGCCCCGTTCCCACATACAATTTACTATCGCCATACGACAGGTTGGTGTCAAGCCGCACGCGATGGATGTGTGACGGCTCCCGCAGATGGCGGGACAGGGCGTGCTCCAGCCGGATTGACGCAGCCCCGCGGCCGCCCGTATAGTTTTAGGTTTACTCCCATGACGCGAGAGATTCCAAAGGCATACGAGCCGCAGGAAATCGAACGCCGCTGGGCCGCGCGCTGGTTCGACGAGAAACTTTATGCCGCGGGCCCGGCGGACTCCGACGACGGCCGTCCCGTGTTTTCCATCGCCATTCCCCCGCCCAACGTCACGGGCTCGATCCACATCGGCCACATGCTGGAGCACACGCAGATCGATATCCTCGCGCGCTGGCACCGCATGCGCGGCTACCGCACGCTTTGGCTGCCCGGGATGGACCACGCGGGAATCGCCACGCAGGTGGTGGTCGAGCGCGAATTGGCGAAAGAAGGGCTGAAGCGCGCCGAACTGGGGCGGGAGGAATTCGAGCGGCGCGTGTGGGAGTGGAAGGCGAAGAGCGGCGGCACGATCAAGCAGCAGATGATCCGGCTGGGAGTCTCCTGCGACTGGTCGCGCGAGCGGTTCACGCTGGAGCCAGCAATGTACCGCGCGGTGCTTGAGGCGTTCCTGCGGCTCTATCGCGAAGGGCTGATTTACCGCGGGCGCTACATCGTCAACTGGTGCCCGCGTTGCATGACGGCACTGAGCGATCTGGAAACGGAGCACGAGGAACGCACGGGACACTTGTGGTTTCTGCGGTATCCGGTCGAGGGCCCGGAGGAATACGTGGTCGTGGCGACCACGAGGCCGGAGACCATGCTGGGCGATACCGCGGTTGCCGTCCATCCCGATGACGAGCGCTATCGGCGCCTGGTGGGCAAACACCTCATCCTGCCTCTGATGAACCGGAAAATTCCGGTGGTGGCGGACGCGGCGGTGGACCCGGAGTTCGGCACCGGCGCGGTGAAGGTGACTCCGGCGCACGATCCCAATGATTTCGAGATTGGGCGCCGGCACGACCTGGCGGAAATCTCCGTCATGTCGGAAGACGCGCGCATGAACGAAGCCGCCGGCCCCTACGCCGGTTTGGACCGCCACGAGGCGCGCAAACGCATCGTCGCCGATCTCCAGGCGCAAGGGTTGGTGGAGAAAATCGAGGACCACACGCACGCCGTTGGCGTGTGCCAGCGCTGCAAGACCGTGGTCGAGCCTCGTCTTTCCACCCAATGGTTCTGCAAGATGAAGCCGCTGGCCGAGCCCGCCCTGCAAGTGGTGCGCGAAGGAATGATTCCGGTTGCGCCGGACAATCAGCGGAAAATCCTGCTGAACTGGTTCGAGGGAATTCGCGACTGGTGCATTTCTCGGCAGCTCTGGTGGGGCCACCGCATCCCCATCTGGCACTGCGCGGGATGCGGCGCCATGAGTCCGGCTCGAGACTCGCGCGTGGAGATAGTCAACGGGCGCGCCCAGGCCGCCAGCCCGCCTGTAGCCTGCGAGGGATGCGGCGGCAAACAAATGACCCAGGATCCGGACGTGCTGGACACCTGGTTCAGTTCCGCGCTATGGCCTTTCTCCACGCTGGGCTGGCCGGACGACACGCCGGACCTGCACGCTTTCTATCCCACAAGCCTGCTGATCAGCGGCTACGACATCCTGTTCTTCTGGGATGCACGCATGATTATGATGGCCCTCAAGCTCGTGCCCCGCGCGGCGGCAACGGAGCGGATTCCTTTCCGCCAGCTGTATTTGCACTCCCTGGTGCGTGACCCCCACGGCGCGAAGATGTCCAAGACGCGGGGCAACGTGGTGGACCCGCTCGAAATCATCGAACGCCACGGGACGGACGCGCTCCGGTTTGCGCTGGCCATCATGGCCGCCCCGGGAACGGACATCGCGCTAAGCGAAGATCGCATTCTCAGCTACCGGGCGTTTGCCAACAAAATCTGGAACGCAGTGCGGTTCCTCTTTGTGAACCTCGAAAAATTGGAGGCCGCTGGGATTTCGTTTGATGAGGTGGCGGGCCCGGACGCGCGGCGGCAGACGGCAAGGGCCGCAGGCGGCCTGGATCTGGCAGAGCGATGGATTTTCTCGCGGATGGCGGCCGCCATCGAACTGACGAACCGCGCGCTCGCAGAATTCCGCTTCCACGAGGCGGCTCACGCCGTCTATCACTTCTTCTGGGGTGACATCTGCGACTGGTATATCGAATGGATGAAGCCTCGGTTGTCCGGCGAAATTCGCGACGATATGGTGGCCACGTGGCGCAATCTTTTCACCGTGCTGGAGGGAGCCCTGCGTCTCCTGCATCCCTTCATGCCTTTCGTCACGGAAGAATTGTGGATGAGGCTGCCGCAGAGAGAGGGCCAGGCTGCCTCGATTTCCCTCCAACAGTTCCCGGAGGCGGCGCCCGCATGGCCGGACCCGGAAGCCGAACGGCAGATGACACTGCTGCAGGAAATCATTGCCGCGGCGCGGAACATCCGCGCGGAAATGCGACTGGATCCGAAGCGAAAGGTCGCGGCGGAACTGGCGCCCGCGGCGGGAGTCTCGCGATCATTTCTCGAAAAGCATTCGGACGCGCTGCTGCGCCTGGCGAGTTTGAGCTCCATGCGGCTGGCGAACGATGGGGCCCATCTGGACCCGGCGCGCGGCGCCGTGCGCTCCACGGCCGAGTTTGAATTGTTGATTCCCTTTGAGGAGACTGTGGATCGCGGCGCGGAAGTGGCAAAGGTGCGCAAGGAGTTGGAACGGCTGGAGAGAGATATCGAAGCGAAATCGGCGCGTCTGGAAAATGCCGCTTTCCGCAATAAAGCGCCCGCGGCGGTCGTGCATGCCGAAGAAGAAGCGCTGGGGGC
>DATKNR010000049.1:0-41715 GCA_035541255.1 Patescibacteria group bacterium
TCAATTTCCTTGTCCCACTGCGCCCAATCTCTCTCCGACAGCCACCGATATATCTCCGCCCTCTCCTCGTTGGGAAGGCTCTCGATTTCTGCTTTCAACTGTTCAACCTTGGACATGCGCCGTCGCCTCCACCCACCCAACATCATACTCCCGCTCCGCTTTCTCCGCGTTCCCTCTGCGTCCTCTTTGCCTGCCAGCCGCAGGCAGACCTCTGTGTGATCATCTCCCCGCCTCTTTCCCCCGTCAGTCACCAGTCACGAATCACCAGTCAGCGTCTTCTGCTAAACTATTCTTTCCATGATTCACCCCAACGGCATCGTCATTCTCGACTTCGGCTCGCAATACACGCAGCTCATCGCCCGCCGAATCCGCGAGCGCGACGTCTTCTCCGCCATCCTCCCGTGCACCGTTTCGCTCGACGAGGTCCGCCGCTACAAGCCCGCGGGCGTCATCCTCTCTGGGGGCCCTTCGTCCGTCTACGATCCCGCTTCGCCTGTCTGCGATCCTCACGTTCTCGACCTCGGTCTGCCCGTTCTCGGCATCTGTTACGGCCTCCAGTGGATCACGCACACGCTGGGCGGCAAGGTGGAACGCGCCTCCCGCCGGGAATACGGCCCGATGCAGTTCGCCGTGCAGAACGGTTCGGAGCTGTTCCGCGATCTCCCCGCTTCTCTGCGCGTTTGGAACAGCCACGGCGACCACGTCGTCCAGGTCCCGGCCGGCTTCCATGTGGTCGGCACCACGGAGAACGCCATCTCCGCCGCGGAAGATCCCGCGCGCAAAATCTACGCCGTCGAATTCCATCCCGAGGTTCGCCACACGGAGCACGGCGCCGACCTTCTCGCCAATTTCGTCTTCAACATCTGCCATGCGCAACCCAACTGGTCCGGCGGCGCCTTCATCGTGGAAGCCGTGGACGCCATCCGCGCCCGCGTCGGCAGCGCGCGCGCCATCTGCGCCCTTTCCGGCGGCGTGGACTCCGCCGTCGCCGCCACACTCGTGCATCGCGCCATCGGCGCAAATCTCACCAACGTGTTCGTGGACACGGGCCTGCTCCGCAAAGGCGAATACGAGCACACGCTCGACCTCCTCCGCAACCGCCTGGGTCTGAACGTGGACGGAGTTCGTGCCGGCCCGCGCTTCCTGGCGCGCCTTGCCGGCATCACCGACCCGGAAGAGAAGCGCCGCCGCATCGGCCACGAATTCATCGCCGTCTTCGCGGAGGAAGCGCAGAAGCTTGGCGGCATCAAATTCCTCGTCCAGGGCACGCTCTATCCCGACGTGATCGAATCCGTCTCCGTTAAAGGCCCCTCGGCCACCATCAAGACGCATCACAACGTCGGCGGCCTGCCCGAAAACCTTCCCTTCGAGCTCGTCGAGCCCCTCCGCGATCTATTCAAGGACGAAGTCCGCCGCATCGGCAGGGAACTGGGCATCCCCGAAGAAATGCTCACCAAGCACCCATTCCCTGGGCCCGGCCTCGCCGTGCGTGTTCTAGGGGAAGTAACCGAAGACCGTCTCGCCACGGTCCGCGAAGCGGATGCCATCGTGGTTGAGGAAATTCGCCGTGCGGGTCTCTACGAGAAGACCTGGCAGGCCTTCGCGGTGCTGCTTCCTGTGCGCAGCGTGGGTGTGATGGGCGACGACCGCAGCTATGGCACCACCATCGCCGTCCGCGTGGTGGATTCCGAAGACGCCATGACCGCCGACTGGACGCGCCTGCCTGCCGACGTCCTCGCGCGGATCTCCGCGCGCGTGGCCAACGAAGTCCGCGGCGTCAGCCGCGTGGTTTACGACGTCAGCTCCAAGCCGCCCAGCACAATTGAGTGGGAATAAGGATTCTTCCGGCGAAAAACGCAGGAACTTCCGCTACCGTGTGGCCTGCAGGCAAGGACACCACCGCCCTCACCCGCCTTCGGACACGGACTTCCGTGCCTGGCCTTTAGGCGTTTGCGCGCCGAGCCAGCTTCTGCGCCATGAAGAACAGAAGCTTCCGGTCTTTATCGTCGATCTTCCCCAGCAACCGGCGGAAGCGCGTCAGTGTCCGCGCGTCCTTTCCGACGCTGCCCCAGACGATGTCGTCCCCTGACCGGCGGCGTGGGAGCTTCGGCAACACCGGCGGCTGTTCGCCATCGTAGAACATCTGGTACAGCGGTACTTCGAGAGCGCGTGCGATCTTCTCGATGGTGTCCAGCGCGGGCACGGTGTGCCCGTTCTCGACCCGCGAGATGTAGCACCGCAGCAAGCCGGTGCGCTTCTCGATGTCCCCCTGAGAAAGCTTCTTGTCTTCCCTGAGCGTGCGGATACGGTCTCCGATAATCATGACGGCATTACACCATAACGATACTGCCTACGCAAGTCCCGTAAACTACGTAGGGCCGTCGCCCAGCTCTCCTCTGGTCATCCGCCCTCATCCTCCTGTAACCTGTTTAAGTCCGGTTGCGTCCCACCGAACGGAGTGAACTTGGCGCTCGCACAACCGCGCATCGCCTCGGCTCGCCCCATGGCCCCGCAGGAGCGGGACCAGAGGGCCGAGGAGTCGGCCTGCATCCGCAGGGCCCAGCAGGGCGATGTCGCCGCGTTTGAGGAACTTGTTCGCCTTCACCAGCGCCGCGTTCTCGGAATCGTTGCCGGCATCCTCCGTTGGAGCGAGGACATTGAAGATATTGCCCAGCAGGTCTTCCTTAAAGTCTTCCTGGCCATCCGCCGGTTCGACGGCCGCTCCAGCTTCGGCACCTGGCTTTACAAAATTGCCGTCAATGAGACTTACGACTACCTGCGGAAGCGCAAGGCCCGCAAGCTGGTCTACGAATCCGACCTCAGCGAGGAGCAGCAGGAACAGTTCAACCAGGTGGCTCAGGACGATTCCTCCCGCGCCGCGCTCGAGCAGGCCGAATCCCGCCAGGCCGTCGAACGCCTCCTCTCCGAGCTGGAGCCTGAAGAACGCATGATGATCGTTTTGAAAGAAGTGGAAGGTTATTCCGTTGAGGAAATCAGCGCAGCCATGGATATGAACCCCAATACCGTCAAAGTGCGCATGTTCCGCGCGCGCCGCCGTCTTTCGGAGCTCTACCGGCGCCGTTACGGCCAGCGCGCCGACTTGTCCGCCGGCACCAGCAGGCCCGTTTCCGGGCCGGCCTCTCCGGCAGGCAGGCGGCAGACCGGCGCCGCGGCTGGAGAGTCTCGCGCACCCATTGCGGAGAGGACGTGACTATGTGGCCCTTCAAACGACGTGAGGATCCCTGCCGCGCCTTCGAGGTGCGGCTCGAGGACTATCTCGAATCCCTGGACGCCTCGCCCGCCGCGCGACCCGATGCCGGCCTCGCCGCGCATCTCGATTCCTGTTCGGCCTGCCGCGAGGCTCTCGAGCTCGCCCGCATGGCCGGCCCGCTGGTTCGCGAGAGCGCCGTCCACGTCCCGGAACAGCTCGCCGCCGACCCTTATTTCGCCAGCCGGGTTTCCGCCCGCATCCGCGAGCAGCTTGGCCGCTCAGGCGAATTCCTGCCGCAGCTCCAGTCCGTTTCCATACGGGTAATGGCTTATGCGCTGTCGGCCGCGGTTCTTCTCGGCGCGCTTTCCGCCGCCGGAGTCACGCGCGCGAACCGTCCCGCGGCTGCCGTGCTACGTCCCGCCGGGCTGCGCGCTCTTTCCCCTGAGGCGAATCCCGCCCCGGCGAATCCGGATGACGTCGTTATTGCGCTCCTGACCAACGAGCGCGGGAGGCAACCGCGATGAAATTTAAGGCAGCCGCACTCGTACTTTCCGTCTTTCTCACCGGCGCCATCGTCGGCGGCCTCGCGGTTCACGTCTTTGGCGACAGTATCTGGTCCTCCAACGCTGCCGTTTCCAACGCCAGGCTTTCCAAGAACGAGCTTATCCAGCAACTCAGCCGCGATCTCAATCTCACTACGGAGCAGAGTTCGCAGATCGATTCGATCATGAACGGAACACTCGCCGACTACGATCGCATCCTGGCGCCGCTCAGCCCGCAGCTCGAGCAGGCCCGCCAGCAGGGACGCCAGCGCATCCGGGCCGTGCTCACGCCCGATCAGCTGCCGAAATTTGACGCCTTCATTCGTCACCTCGACGAGCAGCGCGCCAAATCCGAACAGCAGCAGAAATCGCAGCAGCCGAAGTAGTGTCCTTCACGCACGGCATGCCGTGCCCCTGCCGCCCAGGGGCGTGCGGCTTAGATCCGCGTCCTCTTGCCACTCTTCGTGCTCCTGCTCTTATTCGCCCTCGCGAGATTCCAGGCTCGGGTCAGCAATTCCCGCAGCGCCTCCGGCTTCACCCGCTTCAATCTCACCAGCACCCATGGATAGTTCAGGTAGTGGTCCGTGATGAAATAAATGTCCCTCGCTTCCGCCATCAGGCCGTCCCGTTCCTCAAACGTCGTCCCCAGCACGAGCGTCTCTCCGTCTTCCCACAACCTGGCGATGAGCTTTCCGCGGACCTTGAGCGCCGGCGTTCCGTACGACGTCCCTTCCTCGACCCCTTCCAGTTCCATCGCCAGCCTCTTCACCTGCTCATACGTCACGTCGTCCTCCGCCCTCTCTCAGTCTCCTGGACACACCCATCCCCGCGCCTTCCTTCCCCTGGGATGTCCCCCGGAATCTTTCAGAACGGGATATCTTCGTCCGAAACTTCCTGACCATGGCCGAATTCATCCGCTGCGGCCGGTGCTGCAGCTTCCGTCTCATCCGCGGCGGCGCCGCCCGACGGTGCCGCTCCATCGCCCCGCCCGCCGAGCATCCGGAAGTTGTTGCACACAATTTCGAAACTCGTGCGTTTATTCTGGTCGCGATCCGTATACTCCCGCGACTGGATCCGCCCTTCCAGGTAAATCAGGGATCCTTTGCGCAGATATTTCTGAGCAATCTCCGCCTGTTTACCCCACACCACAATCTTGTGCCATTCCGTCCGTTTTTGCCGCTCGCCCGCCCGGTCCTTGTACGTTTCGTCCGTGGCCATGCTGAAGTTCGCCACCGGCTGGCCCGCCGAGGTGTAGCGCACCTCGGGATCCCGCCCGAGCCGTCCCACCAGAATCACTTTATTCACGGACATGGCACTGCTCCTCGAAGGCAGACGCTATCACGCACAGCAGGGAAGGGCAACGCGCAGTTGGCACTCGGCAGGCCGGGTAGGGCTCCGCCACTCGCTTCTGTTCACTCGCCACTGCCTTTAGGGCTTGCCCGCTGCAATCTCGTGCAATTTTGCGTTCGCGCGCCGCGCCTCTTCCGTCCCTGGATTCCGCCGCACCACTTCCCGCAATTCCCGGATCGCCGCCGCCTGCTGCCCCATCTCCAGCAGCGCCATGCCTTTCTTCAGCCGCGCCGCCGCCTGTTTGAAACTCTTCGGATAGTCCAGCAGCACGCGGTTGTAAGCGGCCACCGCCTCGGAATAATTCCCGCGCGCGAAGTTGATTTCCCCCAGATAGAACACGGCATTCCCCGCCAGGTCCGTGTCCGCGTAATATTTCAGATAGTCGGAAAACTCCTGCGCCGACAGGTCGTACTTTCCGGTATCGAAGTCTCGCCGCGCGGAGGCGTACAGCACGTCCGCCGAAGGCGCGGGATTGCTCGCCGCAGGGTTCGCCGCCTGCCCTCCGGGCCCCTGCGGGTTCTGCGCCCCCGAGGGCGCCGGCAACTGCGACGCTCCACCTCCGCCCAGTTTGGCGTCGATGCCTTGGAGCGTGTTCTGGGCGTCGGTCAGTTGCTGGTTCATTTTTCCCAGCCTGGACTTCAGCTCGTCCATGTTGTCCACCATGGCCTGCAGCTGCGTTCCCATGGCGTCCATCCGCGAGCCCGTGTTGGCCTGCACCTGCTGCACGGTCTGTCCCAGCGCGCCCATGTTCGTGTTCAGCTTGTTCACGCTGTCCAGCGACTGTTCCAGCAGCGTTTTCACCACCGCGTGCTTCTGCTCCACCGACGTGTTCAAGGCGTTCACCGAGTCAATCAGCCGCGAAACGTCCTGTTGCAGCTGGATAATTTCCCGCGAAGCCGCTCCCGCCGGCGGCGGCGAGTACATTTCCCCAAACGCGAAACCCACTGCCAGCGCGATCAGCACCAGGTACACTTTCTCGTTTCGCATTTCACTCCTCCGGTAGGACGGGCTTTCAGCCTGTCCGTCTTTCCCTGTTCTCGCCCCGCCCCGCACAGCCCATGCGAAAACCGGCCCGCGCGTACCCGGGCCGGTTCTCGAATTCCCGATTTTCCCGCCGGCCTACTTTCCGCTTGCACCGTTCACAAAGTGGGCCCGGCGGTTCTGCTGCCAGCACTTCTCGTCGTGTTCGGTGCAGAACGGACGCTCTTTCCCGTAGCTCACCGTATTCATCCGGTCCGCCCCGATTCCCAGCGACGTCAGGAATTTCTTGGCCGCTTCCGCCCGCTCCGCGCCCAGCGCCAGATTGTATTCCAGCGATCCCCGCTCGTCGCAGTGCCCCTCGATGGTCACTTTCGCCTCGGGGTACCGCCGCAGGAATTCCGCCGTTCTCGCCAGCGCGTCCCGGGCATCCGGCCGTATGTCGTATTTATCGTAATCGTAGAATGCGTCTCTGACGCTCTGACGGAACAGTTCGTCATAAGGCAGCGGCTGCGTGGCGCCCTCCGACGTCCGCGCCCCGGGGTTCACCGTGATACGCACGCTCGTTGCCGCGTCTCCGCCAGGGCCGCTCGCCGTGATCGAATACGTTGTGGACGCCGCCGGCTGCACCGGCTTCGACCCCTGAGGCGCAACCGCCTCGCCACCCAGCGTCACCGTCGTCGCGTTGGTGGACGACCACGTCAGTGTGGACGACTGCCCCTGCTCGATAAACGTCGGCGAAGCCTGCAGCGTTACTGTGGGACGCGGCGCCGGCGGCGTGTACGGCGTGGTTTCATGCTTCGCCTCCGGTTGGTTGTGATTGCATCCCGCCACTCCCAGCAACAAGACCGCTGCCCCCAGCGCAAGCACGTGCTTCACTCCCCTTTGCGCTCCCATCTCGATTTCCTCCTTGGTTGTTACTGCTGTTTGATTGCGAACACTGCAATGAAATCCGCCGGGCGTTCAATCGAACCCAGTATATCCCACTCGTTCCGTCTTATTTCGGGGACCAGTTCGGCGATTCGTTCTCCCCCTCCATCGTCAACTGTCGCGCCTCTGTTCCATCCGCCAGCATCGTCCAGATCTGCCATCTCCCCGTCCGGTTCGACTGGAACGCCAGGTGACGTCCGTCGGGCGCCCAGGATGGTTTCTCGTTCCGCGCCGTATCGTGCGTCAATTGCACCAGCCTGTGGGTTGAGATGTCCATCACGTAGATGTCGTAATTTCCCTCCGGTCTCTGCCAGGAAAATGCCAGCAACGATCCGTTCGGCGACCAGTCCGGATCCACCACGTATCCCATGTCCGGCAGATCGATCTTTTCTGAATTCGTCCCGTCCGAATTCATCAGGTAGAGCTGCGGATGTCCTCCCCGCCCGCTCACGTAGACGATCTGCTGTCCCGTCTTGCGGTTCCACACCGGCTGTGCATCCGGTCCCCCGCCCACAGTCACCCGCGTCACGTGAGTCCCGGAAGACGCGTCCGCCGTGTAAATGTTGGGCGATCCGCCCATGCTGGACCAGAACGCCAGGCGCATCCCGTCCGGCGACCAGGTGGGCGACGCGCTCGTTCCCCGGAAGTGCGGGAAGGCCACCTGCCGCCCCAGTTCCATCGAATACATGCAGACTTGAAACGTTCCCGCCAGGCACGAGAATGCGATCCGCGAATCGTCCGGCGACCATCGCGGCATCAGCGATATCGTTCCCAGGTGTGTCAATTGCGTCTGATTCTGCCCGTCGTAATCCATCACCCAGATTTCCTTGCTGCCCGACCGCCGAGAAACGAAGGCGATCCGCGTCTGCGCGATTCCCGGCGCTCCTCCCGATAGCCGCGTCACGATGTCGTCCGCGTACATGTGCGCCAGCCGCCGCACCTCTGCCGTCGTCACCGTTCCCGGATAGTGCCTGCCGATCACCGGAGGCGAGCCTGGAGTGTTCACGTCGGACAGCCATCCATCCACCCCGAGAGAATTTCCCGACGCCGTCAGCGTCCCGTATCCCACGAACTGCGCTTTCGCCGGGTCGGCGGTCCAGTCCGTCGGATTCAGCGCGGCGGGCCCTCCCGGCGCTGCCGGCGGCAGGAAGCTCTTGCTCACCAGATCCAGAATTCCGCTGTACGCCAGGTCCGCGCGCACCGTATCGGTGAACATCTGCGACAGCGGGTTCGAACCGGCGTTACCGGCCACGAAATCGGCCACGGCCACGCGTGCTTTCTGCACGCCCAGCCCCGTCCCTGCCGTGAACCAGTCCTGTGGCATCGCCCGCGCCTTCCGCGGCGCCGCCACCAGCGCCAGAATGAAAATGGTAACGACTGCGAGTCCGAGCACTGCCGAATGTGTAGTACGACTCCGTACGGTCGTCTTCATATCCCCCAGCTATCCCGCGCCTGTTTGCCGCTCCCAGGGCTGCTCAGCGGTGAAACTCAAACCAGAACTGCACCGAAACGTACGACCCCGCGTAATCCCCCGGCAGCGGCTGGAACGGATTCGAGTCCTGCACCGCCCGAAGCGTCGACCGGTCCACGGACGCGTTTCCGCTCGACTGCGTGATCTGGATATTGCGAACGCTCCCGTCGCGGAAGATTTGAAACTCCATCACCACTCGTGGCGCAAACCGGATGGACGGATCGATCGTGGACTGCAGCCAGTTCCCGCTGATTCGCCGCTGCACCGCCTGCACGTACCAGGCGTACCGCGTCCCGAAATTCCCCGCGGCTCCCGACTGCCCCGTCATCCCGATTCCGCCTTGCGAGCCCGATCCGCTCTCGAACTGCGTGTACGGCATCGTCGGCGCCCCGGTCTGGCCGTAGGGCACCGCGTTCTGCGGCGGCTGGTAATCGTTTTCCAGCAGCCGGGATTTCCGGCTCGGAGGCAGCTTCTTCTCCTTCTCGAATTGCGTGAGCGGCGTCGCGTCGGGCGGGATCACCGGTTTTTTCGGCAACGGTTCGCTCTTGTAAAGTCCCTTCGTGGAGTCTGCCACACGGCTTGTGCTCGTCACCGCGGGGCGGGGAAGCGGGATTCCCGGCAGCGAGCCTACCGCGGTGATGCTCACCGCGCCTCCCCCTCCTGTCGCCGACCATGCGTCGCCCTTCGGCGCGAAGAAGGCCGAAAACAGCAGCAGCGCCACCAGCGCCGTATGCATTCCCGCGGACACCGCCAGTGGCCGGCCCAGTTCCGGCTCCGGACTGCCCGCCGCATACCTCGCTACCGCCATCCGCTCCCTCACTTCTCCTGCGTCATTTTCCGCGCAGCGGCTCCGTAACCACGCTGATGTTCTGTATTCCCGCCTGCTTCATGGCGTCCACCACCGCGGCAAAACTCCCGAACGGCACGGTCTGATCGCACCGGATAAACACCGCGCGTTTCGTGTAATCCGGCGCCTTTGCCTTCACCAGCCGTCCCAGGTCGTGAATGTTCACCGGATCATTGCCCAGGTACACAAGCTGAGCCTTGTCGATGGTGATCACCAGCCGCTCTTCCGTGATTTCCTTCACCGTCTTCGTTTTGGGCAGATCCACTTCGATTCCCGACTGCAGGATGGGCGCCGTAATCAGGAAGATGACCAGCAGCACCAGCACCACGTCCACAAGTGGCACGATGTTGATGTCGGACAGCGATGTTCCAGTTTGTTTGCTCAGTTGCGGCATCCCGCGTTCTCCCCGCCCGCTCCGTGCCTTCTAGGTGTCCTCGGTGTTTCTGTGGCGAACTCTTCTTCCGGCCAGCCGTGGTGAATCCCCGCTCACTGCCCGTAGGTCTTCTCCACCTGCGCCAGAAACTCGTTCGTGAACGTATCCATCTGCGCCGCCTGATTCTTGATCGAATGGACGAAGTGGTTGTACGCAATTACCGCCGGGATCGCCGTAAACAATCCCGCCGCCGTGGTGATGAGCGCCTCCGCGATTCCCGGAGCCACAGCGCGAAGGCTCGACGCTCCCGCCTCGCCCAGTCCCGAAAACGCGTCAATGATTCCCCACACCGTCCCGAACAGCCCGATGAACGGGGTCACCGATCCGGTCGTCGCCAGCCAGGGCATCCATTTCTCCAGCTTTCTCACCTCGCCCGCCGAGGCGCCCTGCATCCGCGCCAGGATCGCGTTATGGCTTCGAATCCGCCCCGCATGCGGATTCGTATCCGAAAGCTGGCTCTCCACTTCGCGCACTCCCGCCGTGTACACGGCCACCAGCGGCGAAGCCGAGGGCGACATCGGCACCGGATCATTCAGTTTTTTGCGGGCTCGAAACTCGTTGAGGAAACGGCCGGTATGACTTTCCAGCAGGGAAAATAGCCGCGACTTCTGAAAAATCACGGCCCAGGAAAATAGCGAAAAGCCCAGCAGCAGGATAAGGACGACTCGAGCCACCCAGCCCGTCTGTTCCAATAAGGGACCAAGCTGCCCCACAAGCAGTGCGCCGATTGATAGTGTCAATGTCCTCCCTCAGTCTCCCCGGGACCGCATCCCACGGTAACACACGCTGCAAAGCCCCCGCAAACCTCGGCGCTACTCACATTTGCGTAAAAGAGACACACCCCCACGTGTGGCCAATACCGGCTCCGTTTTGAAGGAAGCCCGCGCGGCTAGCCGCCGGACCGGCTACTTGCTCTCCTCTACCACGCGGCCGTTGAGCGGTTGGACCGGCCGCGCATTGTGCGCGTACACCCGCGCAAACGCCGCTCCCTCTTCGGTGGAAATCGTTTGCGGCGTACGCAGTACGTACCAGCTTACGCCCTCGCTGCACGGTGGTGTCGTCAGCGATCCGGAAAACGTGTAGTACCCATGCGTCGCGGGCAGCAGCCCTGCTGCGTCTATCTGCACGTCATCAAATTTCTGCTCCGGCCCCTCGGTTTTTGGCAGGTGTTTCCACAGCGTCGCAATCGTCGCGTTCGCTGCCCCCGGCTTCAAGAGCACGGCCACCACCGCCAGTTTCCCGCTCTCGTCGGCGTGCACCAGGTGGATCACCATCTCAAAATGTTTGCCGTTGATTTCTTCCTCGCTCGGACGGTGAAAGTGGAACTGCTTCAGCTCGTAGCGTTTCCCTCCCACCGTGATGTAGCTTCCCGGCGCGTAATTCACCTGCACCGTGTGGCCGTTATTGATGATTCGCAGCGGCGAGGCGTGGTAGTCGAATTGGATCGCGGGCAGGTCCGCTTTCTTCGCGCTTCGAATATCAATCGGCGACTGCTCTTTTCCAGTCTTGCACGTCGCAAAGCCCGGTTCCAGGTCGCCCCAGTGTTCCGGGCCTTCCGCTCCGCTGTAGCTCCAGTGGGGGGCATGCTTCTCCTGAGCGGTGCACACTCCGGACGATAGTGTGAGCATCGCCGCGCCAACGGATAGAAAGACAAGGAATCGTCGGTTCCGCATGGATTATCTTCTCCTTGATTTGGTGATTTTCCGGGGTACTTGCCCTTCCGCTAGGGGCCCAAGTATAAACCAGTCTCCACCGCCTGAACCCGACAAGTTACCACCTCCGCCTCTCCCGCCTTCTGCTCGCCTCGTTTCCGCTATGCTAGACTGGCGGTATCCGATGTCTGACGCGCCACACGTCCCTCTCGAATCGCTCACCGGACGTGTGCGTCCGTCCCTTCCGGTTTCGTCGTCCGGCAAGTCGTTCCACATCGAAACCTTTGGCTGCCAGATGAACGTCCACGATTCGGAAAAAGTTGCCGGCGTCCTCCTCGAGCGCGGCTACCAGCCCGTTGACGATCCCCTCGCCGCCGACGTCATCTTTTACAACACCTGCTCCATCCGCGAAAAAGCGGCACAGAAGGTTTTCTCCCGTCTCGGCCAGTATCGCGGGCCCGCCGGTCGCGGCAAAATCATCGGCGTGCTCGGCTGCGTCGCTCAGCAGGAAGGGGAGGAAATCTTCGAGCGCGCCCCCTGGGTTTCACTCGTCTGCGGCTCCGCCAGCTATCGCCGCCTGCCCGACCTGCTCGCTCAGCTCGAGTCCGGCCAGCGCCGCGTCATGGGTCTCGACACCGATACCGAGGAAACCTTCGAGACCGAACTCACCCGCCGCGACAATCCCTTCCGCGCCTATCTCACCATCATCGAGGGATGCGACAAGGCCTGCTCCTACTGCGTCGTCCCCTTCACCCGCGGCCCCGAGCGCAGCCGCGCCTCCGATTCCATCCTTCGCGAGGTCCGTGAGCTCGCCTCGCTCGGCTATTCCGAGATCCAGCTCCTCGGCCAGACCGTCAATTCCTACAGCGATCCCTCCGCGCGCAGGATGACCTTCGCCGAGCTTCTCCTTGCCGTCGCAGGCACACCCGGCATCCACCGCGTGCGCTTCACCACGTCGCATCCGCGCGATTTCGGCCCGGACATCGTCGCCGCCATCGACGCGCATCCCAATATTTGTGACCAGGTCCACCTTCCTGTCCAGTCCGGCTCCACGGCTGTCCTGCGCCGCATGTTGCGCACCTATACGCGCGAGGAATATCTCGAAAAGATTGCCATGCTCCGCGGCGCCCGGCGTCCCATCGCCCTGTCCACGGACATTATCGTCGGCTTTCCGGGCGAGACTGACGAGGAATTCGCCGACACCTTGTCTCTCCTCGACGCCGCCCAATTCGACCAGATATTCAGCTTCAAGTTTTCTCCCCGGCCCAACACCGCCGCCGGGCAAATGCACGACGCGCTGCCGGAGGAAGAGAAGGGAAGACGCCTCGCCGTTCTCCTGGAACGCCAGCGCCAGATTCAGCTCGCGCGAAATCAATCGCTCGTCGGCCAGTCGTTCGAGGTGCTCGTGGACAATCGCGGCCACAAACCCGGCCAGTGGGCCGGCCGCACCACTTCGAACCGCGTCGTCAATTTTCTTTCGCCACGCTCTGACCTTTTGGGACAATACCTTCAGGTCCGGGTGGTCCAGGCGGGCCCGAACAGCCTGCTCGGCGAGCTGCTCTAATTCTGTGGTTTGTAGCGCCGGCCCCGGCTGCCGCAGGCGGGCTTCAGGTGGGCATCCGGCTGTGTTCTTGTAGCGCCGACCTTCAGGTCGGCATCTTGCGGTGGTTTTTGAAGTCGGCATCTGGCTTTTCTCCGGAGGGCACGATGGACATCGAAATGAAAATCCGAGGCCTCATGATGGATCCCGTCTCCAACATGCCCATCGTCGTTCTCAAGGATGTCCAGGGCACCGCCATCCTGCCCATATGGGTCGGCGTCTACGAAGCCAATGCCATTGCCCTCGAAATCGAAAAGGTGCAAACGCCGCGTCCCATGACCCACGACCTCCTGAAAAATCTTCTTCTCGGCCTCGAAGTCCAGGTCCAGAAAGTCGTCGTCTCCGACCTCAAGGACGACACTTTCTACGCCATCATCTGGATGGAACGCGACGGCCAGGTCATCTCCATGGACTCACGACCCTCTGACGCGCTGGCGCTCGCCCTGCGCCTCGACTGCCCCATTTTTGTCAGTGATCAGGTGCTGAAAAACTCCAAGGTCGCCAACGCCGTCAGCGAAAAGAACACGCACGAAGAACTCCGCAAATGGCTCGAGGGGCTCTCCGACGAAGACCTCGGCCGCTACAAGATGTAGCGCTTCCATTTCGCACTGCCGCTGTTTCGGATCTCTCTTCTCGGTGAATCCGTATTTCGCCTCTCATCTCGGTCCGCGTCGGTGCTACATTCCTCCGCACCCGTGAGCTCCGCTCCCGACACTCCCAGCTCCCTCTCCCGCTCCATAGGACTTCCAGCCGCCTCTGCCATCGTTGCCGGCATCATTCTCGGCACTTCCATCTTCGTCCAGCCTTCGGAGATCAGCCGCCTCGTCCCCGGCACTTCGGCCATGATGGTCGCCTGGCTGTTTGCCGGCCTGCTCACCCTCTGCGGCGCCATGACCTGTGCCGAGCTCGCCACGGCATTTCCGCAAACCGGCGGTGTCTACGTGTTTCTCAAGGAAGGCATCTCCCGCCCCGTTGGCTTCCTGTGGGGATGGGCCATGTTCTGGACCATGCATTCCGGAATCATCGCCGCCATCGCCGTGATCGTCGCGCGCTACGCCGCCTGGTTCGTTCCTGTCGATGACCGCGGCGTACGCGGGTTCGCCATTGCCGTGATTCTGCTGCTCTCCGGCGTCAACTATCTCGGCGTGCGGCAGGGAAGTGCGCTGCAGGCCGTGCTCACTTTCGCAAAGGTGCTGGCCATCGGCCTGATTTTTCTTTTCGTCTTTGCCGTTGCGTCGCCGCAATCTTCCGCGTCCGCGTCCGCGCCGCAGCCGGCTCTGCCCGCTTTTCGCGATTTCCTGCTGGCCATCGCCGCCGGACTGTTCGCCTATGGCGGATGGCACATGGTCACCTACACCGCGGGCGAGACGCGCGATCCCGGCCGCACCCTTCCTCGCGCTCTGCTTCTCGGCACCCTGGTCGTCACCGCCTGTTACCTGGGCCTCAATGCCGCCTACCTCCGCGTACTTCCTCTCCCCCAACTGGTCGCCTCAAAGCGCGTGGCGGCGGACGCCGCGGCCGCGCTTGTCGGTCCCAGCGGAGCCGCCATCGTCTCCGCGCTCGTCATTCTGTCCGGCGTGAGCTCGCTCAACGGCATTATCCTGGCCGGGCCGCGGGTCTATTTCGCCATGGCCCAGGACCGGCTCGCCTTTCGCTGGCTTGCCGCGGTCCACCCGCGATTCCGCACGCCACACGCCGCCATCCTCGCCCAGGCCGTGTGGTCCGGTGTTCTCGTCGCCACGGGCACGTATCGCCAGCTCTTCACCCGCGTGGTCTACACCGAATGGCTGTTTTTCGCGCTCATGACCGTCGGTCTGTTCCGTCTCCGCCGCCGCCCCTCTTACACTCCCGCCTATCGCGTCTGGGGATATCCATGGGTTTCCGCGCTGTTCATACTGGCCTGCGCCGCCATCGTTGCCAATCAGGTGGCCGCCGATCCCCGGGAAAGTGTATTCGGCCTGATCTTCGTTCTTGCGGGCCTGCCGGTTTACTATCTCTGGGCGCGTTTCACCATCCCGGCGCCGGAAGGGGAGCCTGGCCGTGCCCATCATTGACGTTCACAATCACTATTACCCGCCCGCCTACCTCGACGCTCTGCGCGCCGGCCCCAGCAACGTCCGCATCACCATCGATAAGCAGGGCAACCCTCTCCTTCACTATCCCGGTGATTACAACGTCGCCGTCCGCGGCCATCGCGACATCGACTATCGCGAATCCGTGCTCAAGGAATCCGGCGTCGATACGCAGGTGATTTCCCTCACCACTCCCGGCACCCACGTCGAGTCGCCCGCAAACGCAGCCCGCCTCGCCGGCCTCGTCAACGAAGCCTTCGCCCGCGTCGTTGCCGACAAGCCGGGCCGTTTCCTCGCCTACGCCACCCTCCCGCTCAACGATCCCGCCGCTTCCGTCCGCGAGCTGCAGCGCGCCGTCACTCAACTCCACCTCCCCGGCGCCATGCTCTTCAGCAACATCAATGGAGTCTCTCTCGCCGACTCGCGCTTCTGGCCTCTCTACGAAGCGGCGAATTCTCTCGACGCCGTTCTGCATATTCATCCCACCGCGCCCGTCGGCGTCGAGGCCATGACCGAGTTCTGGCTCATGCCCCTGGTTGGCTTTCTGATGGATACCACGCTTGCCGCCGCGCATCTCGTCTTTGCCGGCGTGCCGGAGAGATTTCCGCGAATTCGCTGGGTCTTAAGTCATCTCGGCGGGGCCATTCCGTATCTGGCCGAACGGCTCGACCGCGGATACCACGCCTTCCGCGAATGCCGCGCCCATATCGGCCGCCCGCCCAGCGATTATCTGAAGGAGTTTTACTACGACACGGTGAATTTCGATTGCAATGCTCTGCGGCTCGCCATCGCCTTCGCCGGACCCGATCACATCCTCGCCGGCAGCGATTTTCCCCATCAAATCGGCAGCATTCCCTCGATGCTCGAGTCTCTCCGCGGTCTTCCTGTCTCACCGGAAGATCGCGACAAGATCCTCGGCGGCAATGCCTCGCGCCTCTACCGTCTTTAGCTCCGGCGGAATCCCCGGTTTTCGCCTGCCTGCCGCAGGCGCGGTTTTTGTTCCTACGGTTTTTGCGGCTTGTCGGGCTTCACTTCCGTCGGCGTTCCGATCTTGATCTGCACTCCGTACCGCTTGTAATTCCGGTACCGCACGGTCATGCGGATGTGCACGTTTCCCCCGGCAAAGTGCAGGTAGTCGTCTGCGTGCGTGTAGGTCGGGAACCAGTAGTTCGACTCGATATTTTCCCGCAGCGTCTCGAACCGCGGAAACACGTTCTCCATCCCGCCCTTTCGAATGTCGGGCACCGCTTTCCCGTACGTCTTCACGATTTCCATGTCCCGCTGGTCCACCCAGATGCGTCCCTGGAAGTAGCGCTGGTGCTTCTCGATCTTTTTCGGCGCCACATCGAACACATAGGTGTCCAGCTCGTCTACGTGCTGCTGTCCCAGGTACTGGATGTCGTACAACGGCAGTTTGTCCGTGGTCAGCACAAACGGCTGGATATGGATCAGGTCGTCCAGGTCTTCCTGCGTCAGCATGATCCGTTGCAGCGTCGGCGCGGGAGCGTCCGTCACATGTTCGTACCGTTTTCCCTCCGGAGTGAATACGATGTCCTCCGACATCCGCTCCTCGCCATCCACCTGCCCGTCCGCGTCCACCGTCTGGATCACGAACGTCTGCTCGTAAGTGTAATTGTCCCGCTCCCGCTTCAATTCGTCTTCGCGCGCCCCGAATTTCTGGATGATCTCTTCCACCGGAATCTTTGGCGGCACATTCTGGATCCCGGAAGGCGGCTGGTCCATTCCCGTGGAAAAGGGATGTGCCGGCTCCTGCGCAACCGCGCCCGTGGTCAGCAGCGCGCCCGCCAACGCCGCCGCAAGCGCGAGGCTCCACCGGAATTCCGTCCCTCTCTGAGTTCTCTCCTCGCTCATTCCTGCCGTCTCTCCGTTTCGCCGCTCCCGCTAGACTAGAAGCCGCGCCGTCCACCCGGGGTTGCATCTCTCACTTCCCACCGCCCTGGAGATGTCCCATGTCGTTCCACAATTGGATTACCGGCCGCATCTTGTCGTGTTCGTATCCCAGCGCGCTCAGGCTCGCCGTTCCCAGCATCAGGTAGCGGCCTCCATCCAGCGGCATCCGCGTCCATCGCCCCGCCAGCACGCGCAGAAAATGTCCGCTCGAAAATAATAGAACATTTCCTCCCATCGTCCGCAGCCGTTCCGCCACGCGCTCCGCCCGCGCCGCCACCTGCTCCGGCGACTCTCCTCCCGGACAGCCGTCACGGAACAAATCCCAGTCCGGCCGCTCTGCCTGGATCTCTTTGCTCCGTTTTCCCTCGTACTGACCGTAGTCCCACTCCATCAGGTCCGCATCCACCTGTGCCGCTCCGCCAAATCCCGCCAGTTCGCACGTGCGCCGGGCCCGCTGCAGCGGACTGGTCAGCACACTTGCCACCGCCAGCCCCTTCAGCCGCGCCCCCAGGAGCACGGCGTTTTGCTCTCCGTTCGCGGTCAGTGGCAGGTCCGTCCTCCCGGTGTGCTGCCCGCTCAGGCTCCACGCCGTCTCCCCATGCCTCGCCAGGTAAATGATCGGCAGCTCGCTCATCTTCCCCTCCGCGGCGTTCCATCCGGCCGCGCTTGGGCTTCACGCTTCTTCCCGAATTTCACCGGTCAGCCGTTGCGAGTCACTCTCTTTTGTCCCGGTTCAGCGTCTCCAGCGCCCGCCCGCTCCCCGGTGATGTCGCAAACTCCGTGGGCGCCGGGCCTCCCTTCAGATTCAGGCAGAACCGCCAGCGGTCGCCCTCCAGCTCGTAAATTCCGTTGTTCGTGTTGCCTTTTTCCGGCCCGTCCGTAAATTTCATCCGCATCTGATTCGGCACCTTCTCCGCATCCAGTTCAAGCGTGCCGGAATACACCGCTCCCATCGCACGCGTGGTGAATCGGTCGCCCTTCACCTCGATCGTCGAGCCCGCGTACACGTTCGGCGCCGGCGTCATTCCGTCCACCTCCAGAAAGATGACGTTCCACGCGCCTTGCAGCCGTTCCAATTCGTCGTCCATGAGTGTTTCCTCTCCCCTCGCTGCGCCTCTTTCCGGATTCTACCGTTCTTCCCTCATCTCGCTCATTTCCTGCCGCCCCCGCCGCGCTAGGGCAGCGTTCCGTACAACTCCTGCTCTGTCTGCGTCCTTATATACACCTTTCCGTTGGTGATGTCGGCACCGTGAACGTCACCGCCCTGGTCGAACGGAAGGAGAATCCCTCCGGAGCCCAGGCCCGCGTCGTTGACGCGCAAATTGTCCTGGTCGAGCGGTCTGCAGCCATTCTAGCATCGTGTTCTGCAACCACCGCCGGGTGATCGCCTAGTCGGGGGCTGGCAGTCATGTCGCCGGCTTCCCATAGCGGCGCGAGGTGATGCACCGCACACTCGTCTGTGCCTGACGGCACGTTCCTGCTTACTCCTTTCGCGTCAAAGTAGGTTGTGGTTATGGGCGTCCGCATGGAAAGGAGGCCTGCCATGTCCTCTGCGTTCCTGTTTGGCGTGATGTTCGTTGCTGCCGTCTGGGCCATCGGCGGATATTTCATCTGGGAGTTCGGTCCCGGCGACCGCGTTCGTAGCGTTCGCTGTCCCGTGCTCAAGAAGCGAGCCACCATTCTGGCCTGCCTGAAAGAAAGGAATTTCGCGGGCTCCTACGCCGGCCTTCGCATCGCCGACGTTCAGCTCTGCTCGCTCCTCGAGAGCACGCATCTGGCCTGCCACAAGGACTGCATCCATCCCGGTCCCCGCCAGGCCGCGGCGAATTGAGATCCTGGCCTGTCCGCCGCCGCGCGGGCCGGCTCTGGGGTAGAAATCCCCACGAGGGGTACTAATTCCCCTCCGTAGTGCCTTCCTTTTCTCCTCTGCGGGATCGCTCCGCCCGCAAGCCCCGAGTTTTCAACGCCGCCGTCCCCGCATCTCCACTCCCCGATTCGGCCCTGGGCGTGCTATTACTAACGCAGCCCCACGGGGCACACAGACCAAATGGAGGATTTGAAAATGGCAAAGAAAGCTCTCAAGAAAGGCAAGAAACTCTCCGGCGCCAAGACCCTCAAAGCGCATAAAATGCTGAAAGCCAATAAATTGCTGCGCGGCGGCGGCTTCCGCTAAGCGGTAGTCGCGGGATTGACTCGCCTAGGTAGTGGAGTTTGCGGGGGCTGCTGGCCTTCGGCGCAGCCCCCGCCTGCATACAAAGGTTTCCATGCCCTCTCGCCCGTCCAAGCTCCCCGTTCTCAACCCCGCTGCTGCGGCTTTCCCCTTGCTCATCCGCCGTTCTTCGGTTCACGGATTCGGTGTGTTTGCCCTGGCCCCGATCCCCAAAGGCCGCAGGGTCATTGAATACACAGGTCAGCGCCTGCGACCACGGCAGGCCCAGGCACGGCGCTTGAAGCTGCTGGCCCCCGGCCGTCCCAAACTGATTTACATGTTCCGGTTGAACCGCTCGTGTTTCATTGACGGCTCGGTAGGGGGCTCCGGGGCCGAGCGTGTCAATCACAGTTGCGACCCCAATCTCATCGCCCGTGGCATCCGTGGCCGCATCTATTACATCAGCCGTCGTCGCATCCGCGCCGGAGAGGAGCTTTCCATCGACTATCAGCTACACCCGGAAACCTTCCGGATTCGCTGCCATTGCGGCTCTCCCAAGTGCCGCGGCTTCCTCAATCTTGACACGCAATAGCCCCCTGCAGGGGTAAATAACTCCCTACGAGGGAGAATGTCCCCCGGCTGCGTCACGTCGCCCTGCCTCGTGGGCCTTCGCCTCCGGCAAGTCCCGAGTTTTCAATGCCCCCGCTTCTCCCGCCCGGAACTCCGCGTGCTCTTCGCCCTTCAGCACCACGGGGCACTTCCCCGGGAATGGAGGAACTCCAGATGGCCAAGAAACTGAAAAAGGGCAAGAAGATCGCTTCGACCATGACGCTCAGCCTGGCTGCCTACTTTACGTCCAAGGGCCAGAAGCAGGGGTGACTCTGATATCACCAGGTGGGCGGCCGGTCGCTGCATTCCTCCTGCCTGCCCCGATTGCCGTCCTGTTGCTCCTGTTCAGGACCATCGCCTTTTTGATCCGCGAGTACCCCTGGGCCTGGGCTTGAGAATCCCCTTGCATCCCCGTACCGTTTTGGCTACAGTGCTCCTACCCATCGTGGGTCCAGGGGCGATACCCCCACGTATGGCCATGGAGTTGCCCAGCCGGGAGATGCGCGCGCGTTGAGCTACATCGTCGCGATTGCCAATCAAAAGGGCGGCGTCGGTAAAACCACTACTGCCATCAATCTCGCCGCCTCTCTTGCCGACCGCGGACGCCGCACCCTGCTCATCGATCTCGACCCTCAGGCCAACTCCACACTCGCCTTCTTCTCATCCGACGAGTGCGCCACCACCATCTACGACGTGCTCGCGCCCGACGGCGCAGGCCGCGCCGCCCTGGAAAATGTCGTCCGTCCCTCGAAAGCGCCCCGCCTTTCCGTTGCTCCCGGCAAGCTCATGCTCGCTCGCCTGGAAGTCCAGCTCGCCGGCCAGTTTGACGCGCCCTTCCGCTTGAAGGACGCCCTCGCTCCCGTCCTGAAAAATTTCGATTACGTTGTTCTCGACACGCCTCCCGCCCTCGGCATCCTCACCGTCAACGCCATGGTCGCGGCCACGCACCTGCTCGTGCCCATCCAGGCCGCCTATTTCGCCATCGAGGGCACCGACGATCTGCTCGAAACCTATTCGCGCATCCGCTCGCGCCCCAATCCCGACCTGAAAATCGTCGGCGTGCTCATCACCCTCTACGACAAGCGCACCAACATTTCGCGCGACACGCACGAGCAGATTCGCGCCGTCTTTGGCAATACGCTGTTCCGCACCAAGATCACGAAGAACGTCCGCCTCGAGGAAAGTCCCGCGTACAAGGAGACCATTCTCTCCTATGCGCCCAAGTCTCCCGGCGCGGCCGAGTACCGCAAACTCGCTCTGGAGGTGATCGATCGTGTCGAAACGAATCGGTCTTCCCGTCACGCTGAAGATGCGGCATGACGCGCACTACGTAGAATCCCTCACCGCCTACTCGAGCGCCTCCATCGGGCGCATGCTTCCCATCGACAAGGTGCAGCCCAATCCCGAGCAGCCCCGCAAGACGCTGGGCGATCTCCGCGAGCTCACCGAATCCATCCGCGAGAAGGGCGTGCTCGAACCGCTGCTGGTCCGCTTCAATGCCCGCGAAAATCTCTACTACATCATCTCCGGCGAGCGCCGCTTCCACGCCGCCCGCGCCGCGGGACTTCGCGAAGTTCCCTGCATCGAGAAGGTGGCGGACGACGCGGAATCGCTTGAAATCGCGCTGATCGAAAATCTCCAGCGCAAGGATTTGACGCCGTTCGAGGAAGCCGAGGGCCTTGCGCGCCTGGCCCAGCAGTTCGACCTGACCCATGACGAAATTGCCAGGAAGATTGGCCGCTCGCGCGTCGGCGTAACGGAGACGCTCACGCTCTGCGCCATCACTCCACCCGTGCGCAAAAAGTGCCTGGAGCGCGGCATCCTCTCCAAGTCCCTGCTGCTTCAGGTGGCGCGACAGCCGAATGAAAAGAAAATGCTGGAGATGGTGGACCGCATCGCACGCGGCGGCCTCACGCGCGATGAAGCCCGCGCCGAACGCCGCGCCGATTCCGCCGAACCCGCGCGCCCGCGGCCCTTCCGTTTCCGTTTCGAGCCGGAGACGAAGGCTTTCCGTCTGAATATCGAATTTCAGAAGAGCCAGATCACCAAGGCCGAGCTGGTGCTGGCACTGCGCGCCGCTCTCAGCGAAATTGAGAGTGCCCTCGCCGCCGAATCCGAGTCCGCCGCATAGCGCCGCGCTGGAGCCCGCCGCGCCGGGCCAGGGCCGGCCGCGTTACTGTGGATACCGCGAAATCGCCACGCCGTAGGGACCGTCTCCCGCGTTCACGGGCGAGCTCGTCAGTTCCGTCAGCACTCCCGTCAACGCGTTCACGCTGAATCCCGACAGCGTGCCGCAGCTCATGTTGGCCACGTACAGGAATCGTCCCGAGGGATCCAGGTTCGCTTCATTCACGCCGGCATAGCAGTCCCCGGCGTCCACAAAAAAGGGCGAGCTCGAGATCTCGGTTGGCACTCCCGTGTTCGCATCCAGGCTGAACACGGAGACGGCGTCGCACCCGTTGTCCGCCACGAACAGGAACTGTCCGTTCGGCGATATGGCCAGTCCAAACGGGTTCGCGCTGCACTCGCTCGGAGGAGGAATGTCGAAGGGCGATCCCGAAATCGGCGTCAGCGTCCCGTTCATTCCGTCAATTTGGAAAACGGAGATCGTGCTGGAGCCATGGTTCGTCACGTAGAGAAATTTCTCCGAGGGGCTCACCACCAGCGCAAACGGCTGCGTAAAGGATTCCTCTTCCTCCTGGTCGCTGAACGGCGAACCCTCCATCAACGTCAACGTTCCGGTGGATGCGCTGATGGTGAAGCCGGAAATGTTGCCCGTCAGATGGTTGCTCACGTACAGATATTTTCCCGAGGGCGAAACGGTCAGTTGCTGCGGCCCGTAGTTGTCCTCTTCCGAAGTTCCCAGGACGAAGGGTGATCCGGGCACCGGGGTTAGCCCTCCGGTTCCGGAATTGATCGCATACCCGGTCACGCTGTTGCCGTTGCGGTCCGCCGTGTACACATACCTTCCGCAGCAGTCCACCGTGATTCCCCTCGGTCCGTCTCCGCCGGCAAACGGCGACCCGGCCACCGGCGTCAGCATTCCCGTGGTAGGGTCGATCCTGAACCCGGACACCCCGTTTGTTCCTCCATTGGCCACGTAGAGAAATCTTCCCAGCGGCTCCACAATCGAGTCCCGGGGACCCGCCGGACCGGGGAAGGGAGAACTGATCAGTTCCTCCAGCGCGCCGGTCGAATTGTCCACGGTATATCCGGAAATGTCGTTCGAGTTCTCGTTTGCCGCATAGGCATACCTCGGCACGGCGCTGAAGTTCGCCAGAGTCGAGGTGGATGTCGGAGTGGAGGAGCAGCAGCCCACCGCAATGATTGCCGCGCCTGCGAGCGTGATGGCCCCAAGGATTACACGCCGGTTCGTTCTCATATTTCCCCCGCTAGCTGTCCACGTGAAGGCCTTGCGGACCCCATTTCCGCATCGGCCGGGAACCAACCCTATGCCAGAACATATACCATCTGCGGCTGCTCGCAGGCACTTCGTCCTGTTCCTCGGCGTAACGTATCAGTCTCTAGCCCGGCCACTGCGATTCCGGTTGCCCCTGCGCCGCTCGCCTCTATACTTTCCGGGTGCGCCTGGATGTCACCGCCGACGAAATGTTTCTCGCTCTCGTCTCCATGATTCAGGTCACGCGCCCGGCCTTGTTGAAACCCGCGGGGGACGGATTCGACGTCGATGTCTCGCCGCTCCTCGCGCAGAAGGATCTGACCGACGACGAACGCCTGGTTCTCCGCCTCTACGGAGTTCTGTCCTCCGCAGCGGACGCTCCCAATTTTTCATTCGACCTGGCGGCGGCGGAGTGCGCGCGTCTCTCTCGCGCGCTGGGCCTGGTGGAATCGGCCCGCCAGTGGCCTGCGGAATCGCTCGTGCTCACCCGCGCTCTTCGCGCCCGCCTCCAGCACTGAACTCGCTGCTCTTCTTCTTATTTCGGGCGGACGACAGCCTTCACCAGATTTCGCGGGTGATCCACGTCGCTGCCGGAGAGGATGCCAACGTGGTAGGCGAATAGCTGGAGCGGCACCACTTCCGCCAGCGGCAGAAGAAGTTCCGGCAGCGGCGGAACGAAGATCGCTGCATCAGCCGCGGCAGCCGCTTCCACATCGCCTTCTGTGGCAATCCCCATGGCCCGCCCGCCGCGGCTTTTCACATACCTCAGCACCTCCAGCGTTCTTTCGTGGCGCCCTACGGACGCAGCGTCCTGCAAGTCGCACGCGGCCACCGCCACCACCAGGCTCTTCGCGCTCACCAATGCGTTCGGCCCGTGCAGCAACTCTCCCGCTGGCAGTCCCTCCGCCGGCGAATAGGAGATTTCCTTCATTTTCAGCGCGCCCTCGCGTGCGATCGCATAGTGCACGCCGCGGCCGATGAACAGGAAAGATTCCGCCCGGTGAAAGTTTTGCGCCGCCTCGCGGGCCGCTGTGTTCCAGCTGTCCAGCGATTGTTCCAGCAACTGCGGAACACGCTTCATTTCCGCCAGCCGTGCTCCCGAGTTTTCCGTTCCCGCGCGCCCCTTCAGCGTCGCCAGCGCCAGCGCGAAGAGATGCAGCACGCAGAGTTGCGTGGTAAAACTCTTCGTCGCGGGGACAGCTTCTTCCCGCGTCGCGCGGGTCAGCAGTTTTGCGCTCGCCTCCCGGGCCAGCGCCGAGCCCGGCGCATTCGTCAGCCCCAGCGTTACCGCGCCGCGCTTCCGGGCCTCGCGCAGCGCGGCCAGCGCGTCCGCCGTCTCTCCCGACTGGCTGATCACCATCACCAGCGTGTCCGCCGTCGTGCCCGTCGAGCGATCGCAATACTCGCTGGCGTACTCCACGTCCACGGCCACTCCGGAAAGCTCCTCGATCATGATCTCTCCGGCCAGTCCCGCGTTCCGGCTGGACCCGCTCGCGGCCAGGATCAGCCTGGCAGATCGGCGCAGCTCCGCTTCCAGTGGCGTCAGCGCCGCGGGCATCACAGTGGGGCCGGAGACAGTCCCTTCGATCGTCGCCGCCAGCGCCTGCGGCTGCTCGTAAATCTCCCGGAGCATCACGTGCGGAAATTCGCGCGCGCTGCTCTCCGGCGCCGGAGCGGCTTCACGTGACGATTCGTTCATGGCACCCAATTTTACCCGTCCCCTGTCTTCCGCGCTCGCAGGTTTGGACGCTCCGGCCGTCTTCGTGCGTTCGATTGCACCGGAGGTCTTCCGAACCGCCTGTCCCAACTCCTGCATCCCTGTCCCAATCTACTATTGACAAACGCTCCCCCGCGGCGCATAAGGCTCGCACCCAGCGCGTCGCCTTTGATCGGTGCACGAGCTGCCCGCCTCCCGAAATCCGATCCGGCGATCATTCCAAAAAGAGTTGCCCTAGGTCGGGACGAATCCGCCTGCGCCACGGGTGTGTCCCGCTTCTGGAGGTCCGGGTGTGTCCGCGGTCCGCTCCGGCCGGAGCAACGGGGGGAAGGGGAAACATGCTGGAAAGAAAGACTGCCAATCGCGCGCCAACCTCGGGCGCGAATTCACCTGGTCGTTCGCTTCTGCTTCTCGTTTCGTTGTTCGTTCTCTCGCTCACGGTAGCCGTAACCACCGCAAGCCAGACGCCCGCTCACGATCCCGGCCCTCGCGCCGGTTCGGTCGGGGCGGGCACTCCCGTCAGCGGATTGAGCGCGGCTCAGTCCGCTGCATTCACCGACGGAATGAGCAGGTTCACGGAGGTCGATTCCGTCAGCGGAACGATTCCCGGCGAACCCGACGGGGGTCTCGGCCCTCGGTTCAATTCCAATAGCTGCGGAAGCTGCCACGCACAGCCCACTACCGGCGGCACCAGTCCCAGCTCCACCGCCTATCCCTTCATCGGCCCCAATCCCCAGGTGGCCGTCGCCACTCTCGATGGCGCGGACAACGTCCTGCCCTACTTCATTCGCCCCGATGGCCCCGTCCGCGAAGCCCGCTTCATCAACGTGGTCGGGTCCAATGGCCGCCTCACCAACATTCCCGACGGCGGCGTCCACGATCTTTTCACCATCACCGGCCGCACAGACGCCACCAACGCTCCCGGCGCATTCGGCTCCTCGCAGACGTGCTCCCTCGCGCAGCCGAATTTCAACCAGATGCGTGCTCTCAATAACATCATCTTCCGCGTTCCCACTCCCGTATTCGGCGCGGGCATGATCGAAAACATTCCCGACGAGATCATCCTCGCCAACATGAACGCCAACTCCTCCGCGAAATCCCAGCTCGGCATTTCCGGGCAGCCCAATCGCTCCGGCAACGACGGCACCATCACCCGATTCGGCTGGAAAGCGCAGAATAAATCGCTCGAGGTGTTTGCCGGCGAAGCCTACAACGTCGAACAGGGCGTCACCAACGAGATGTTCCAGAACGAACGAGCCGGCCCGGGTGAAACTCTGCCGCGTTCCTGCTTCTTCAACGCCATGCCCGAGGACTCCACCGAATTCAACCAGAACTCTCCGAGTGATCTGGTGGCCTTCGCCGCCTTCATGCGCTTCCTCGACCAGCCCACCCCCTCCAGCAACACTCCCGGCGGCGCCCAATCCATCTCCAACGGGCGAAGTATGTTCGCCAGCGTGGGCTGCGCCCTGTGCCATACTCCGCAGCTTCCCACCGGGCCGTCCTCGCTCACGCCCGGACTCAGCCAGGTAAACGCACAGCTCTTCTCGGACCTGCTCGTCCACCACATGGGCACAGGCCTTGCCGACGGCGTCTCCCAGGGCGGCGCGGGACCCGACCAGTTCCGCACCTCTCCTCTCTGGGGACTGGGCCAGCGCGTCTTCTTCCTCCACGACGGCAGAACTTCCGATCTGATGCAGGCCATCCAGCAGCACGCCAGCTCCGGTTCGGAAGCCAATGCCGTCATCCATCGCTTCAACCAGCTCTCGCAGAGTCAGCAGCAGGATCTGCTGAATTTCCTGCGCTCCCTGTAGTCCACCCGCGGGACGGAGGGGCATTTGCGACGACGGGTGCCCCTTCGCCCCAATCTTCCGTTCGGCGCTTATCGTCGCTCCGCCTTTTCCGCGGCGTGCTTGCACTTCCATCGCCCCTGTGTGCTTCACGGGTTGCAACGCACTCGACGACCCTGCATCCTATGACCCGAGCAGGCCATGACCTACGACCTCATCTGCGTCGGCGCGGGGCCCACTGGCCTCGCCTGCGCCATGGAAGCCGTGCGCGCGGGCATGAAACCGCTGGTGCTGGACAAAGGCTGCCTCTGCAATTCGCTGCTCCACTATCCGGCCAACATGCTGTTTTTCACCACCGCCGAAAAAATGGAAATCGGCGATCTGCCCATGGCCATTTCCGGCGACAAACCCACGCGCTCCGAGGCGCTGAAGTATTACCGCAAGGCCACCGAGCATTACGCCCTGGAAGTGCGCCAGTACGAAGCCGTGGAAGACGTGCATCGCTCGAACGGCTCGTTCCGCATCCGCACCCGGCACGCAAGCGGCGCGCCCGACGAGCATCGCGCCACGCGCGTCGTCATCGCCACCGGCTACTACGACATTCCGAAAGTGATCGGCGTGCCCGGCGAGGATCTTCCGCACGTCTCGCACTACTACACAGAGCCGCATTCCTACTGGCAGCGGAACGTGGTGGTCATCGGGGCAGGGAATTCAGCCGCGGAGGCGGCGCTCGACCTGTTTCGCGCCGGTGCGCGCGTCACGCTGGTCCATCGAGGCGCCCAGGTCAAGCGCACCATCAAATATTGGGTGCTTCCCGACATCGAAAATCGCATCGCTGCCGGAGAAATCCGGGCCCATTTCCATTCCGCCGTAAAGCGCATCGAGCCCGGGCACGTGGTGATTCAATCCGGCGGCGGGGAAATCGTCCTGCCGGCCGACGGGGTGTTCGCGCTGACCGGCTACCAGCCGGATTTCGCGTTCCTCGAGCGGCAGGGAATTGAACTCGATCCCCAGACGCGGAAGCCCGCGGTCAATCCGGATACGCTCGAGACAAATGTTCCCGGCCTCTTTGTCGCGGGAGTCATCGTTGGCGGACAGCATACCAGCGAAATTTTCATCGAGAATGGCCGCTTCCACGGAAAGCAGATCGTCAGCTCGTTCGCGAAGCTCTAGCTTCCATCGCACCCGCCGCGCGTTTTTACCACTCGCGCCCCTCTAGATGATGTGCACCGTGAGCAGCAACGACTGCTGCGGAATGCCCGGCGCGCTGGCGATCACCTGAATCTGATACACCCCGGCCGGCGTAGTCGGCGCTCCCGGGATGGCCGGCGGAGGATTGTTCACGCACGCCGCACAGGTGAAGAGCAGCACCACCAGCAGGCATGCTGCGGCAACCGGCACAAGCCGCTGCGTCCCGCCCGCTCCGCGCGCGGTCTTCCGCAACAGCATCGCCAGCAACAGCGCCAGCCCGCTCATCCCCGCCAGCGGCGCCGGCGTCCACGGACCAGGTTGCTGCCACGGCGCCCGCGGACCCATCAGGCTCGTGTTGCAGTTTGTCTGCAGCGTGCAGGTGACCGTAATCGGCGGGCTCGGCGTGGTCGTTACATTGATGGTTGTCGTCGGGTTCGTCGTGAGAATTGTGTAGGGAATCGCCGGCGACTCCATGCACGCCACCGTAATCGGTCCGATGAATCCCGGATTCGGCTGGATGATCAGCGTAAACGTCGCCGTGTCACCGGGCAGGATGGACACCGTCGATCCGTTCCCTCCATTGTTTGAAGAGACCGTCACGGTGAATCCCGCCGCCGTGGAGGCGCCGATCCCGGTGAGAGGGATGTTCACCTGTCCTCCCGGCAGATTGCTTCCCACGAACTCCAGTGTGCCGTTCTCGACGCCTGCGATCGACGGCGTGAATGTCATGTTCACGATGCAGCTCGTCCCCGCCGTCACTGTTCCCCCATCGGTCGGACACGTGCTCGTCTGGAAGTTGATGGCGAAATCGTTGGAGTCATCCGGACTGATCGTCTGGATGAAAGAAATTTGCACGTCTCCCGTTCCTGCCGTCACCGCCAGCGTCACCGACATCACTCCGCTCGTCTGGCCGGGCACCACCGCGCCGAAGTTCACTCCGGTGGCCGCGTTTGGCGTGAAAGTCACCGTCGGAGGGATGCCCGTGCCCGTCAGATTGACGGTCTGCGGGCTTCCTGCGGCATCGTCCGCCACCATCAGCGCGCTCGATTCCGGGGCCAGCATGGATGGTGTAAACGTATACTGCACCGTGCAGCTCATCCCCGCCGGGATGCTGATTGGCGTCGGTCCGCACGACCCTGCGCCCACAACCTGCGCGAAGTCCGTTGCGTTTCCGCCTGTCGGAGTCAATCCGCCGGTGATGGTCAGCGTTGCAGTGCCGGTGTTCTTGAAGGTCAGTGTCATCGGCGCGCTGGTCAGATTCTGCGGCTGGTTGCCGAACGCCAGAGCATTTGGTGAGGCCATGAATCCCGGCGCGCCCGCTCCCGAGCCGAGCCCGCTTACGCTTCTCACGCGATTGTTGTAGTAGTCCGCGATCAGGAGATTACCGGAGGAGTCCAATGCAAGGCCGCTGGGGTAGTCGAGTTCAGCGTTCAGGGCCGGGCCTCCGTCCCCTGCGAATCCTTCGACGCCGTTGCCCACAACCGTGTTGATATCCCCCGGATTCGATCCCGCTGGCGGAGTGCAGGCGATCGAGACGTCGGCGCAATATACTTCCCGAATCACCTGGTTACACCCTTCATCCGACAGGTTGCTGCCGCAATCCGAAAAGAACAGATTCCCCGCGGCGTCCAACTTCACGTCATACGGCCCGCTCGTCGAGGCGCTCAGCGCCGGACCGCCATCGCCCGAGTAGCCGAATTGATCGATTGATCCCACCACCGTATTGATGTCGCCGGCATTCAACCCGGCAGGAGGCGTGCACGCGACCGCCGAATTCGCGCAATACACCTCCCGGACCACCGCGTTCCCCGGGTCCGCGATGAAGATGTTTCCGAAACTGTCTACGGCCACACCGGAGGGGTACGAGAGGAATGCGGTCGTCGCCGGGCCTCCATCTCCGCCTCCACCCGAAGAATTCGGAACTCCCGCAACCGTATTGATGTAACCGGCCTGGAAGCCCGCCGGGGCGCTACATCCGGCCGCGCCCGTTACACAGTAGACTACCCGGATCACCTGATCGTACGTGTCCGCAATGAACAGATTGCCGAGCGCATCCAGAAAGATCCCATAGGGAAAATCCACAGCAGCCTGGGTTCCCGGGCAACCGTCTCCGAGAGGCGTGCTGTTGCAGATTGACGTGCCGTTCAGTCCTGCGACCACCTGAATCTGTCCCGTACCTGCCGGGACCTCCCAAACAAGGCTGTCACCGCTGTCGGCGATAAACAGGTTGCCGGCGCTGTCCACCGCCGTGCTCTGCGGATAGCAGAATTCCACTCCCGTCGCGGGAGGATCACAGGGGGGCGACAGCAACGGCGTCCCGGCCACTGTACTGATGTTATTGGGAGCTGCCCCGCTGACTTGCCGCACCACGGAGTTATAGCTGTCCGCGATGAAGAGATTGCCGCTCGTGTCCACGGCCACGCCCGCGGGCTCGTTCAGCGCCGCGCCCAAGGCAGGCGAGCCGTCGCCGCCGAAGTAGACGAAGCCGTTTCCCGCAATGGTCTGAATATTCGAATTCGACGCCAGCACTTCCCGGACCACGTAATTGTATGTGTCGGTGATAAACAGGTTGCCGGAGCCATCCACCGCCACGCCTTCCGGATCGGAAAGCTGCGCGCTCAACGCGCTGCCGCCGTCACCGCTGTACCCGTAGCTCTGGGGGGTTCCAGCGACGTTCTGGATGTTTCCACCTACCGTAAATTCCCGGACGATAGAGTTGCTGGAGTCTGCGACGAAGATATTTCCCGAGCCGTCCACGAACAGCCCTTCCGGGTAGTTCAGCAGCTCGCTGGTTGCTGCTCCTCCGTCGCCGATGTACCCGCAGTTCTGCGGCTGTCCCGCTACCGTCAAAATGTTGCCCGCGTTCGGCCCCGCACCGGGCCCCAGCACCTCACGGACAACGCAGTTATTCGTATCGCCGATGAAGAGATTTCCCGATCCATCGGCGAACACGCTTTCCGGATACTGGAGCACTGCGCTGGTGGCCGGGCCGTTATCGCCGCCATATCCAGGCTGCCCCCCCGGAGTTCCTGCGACGGTCTGAATGACTCCTGTTGCCGCGAAGACCTCTCTGACCACCGTGTTGCTCGTGTCCGCGATGAAAATGTTCCCGGAACCGTCCACGGCCACGCCGTAAGGATACGAGAGCGTCGCGCTCGTCGCCGGGCAGCCGTCTCCAATCGCGTCGCCCGGACTCGCGCACAATGTCCCGGAAAAGTTTCCGGCCACGGTCGTGATGACATGGGTCGTCGCATCGACCCGGCGGATCAAACCGTTGTATGTGTCCGCGATAAAGACGTTTCCGGAAGCGTCCACCGCCACTCCGTAAGGTCCGTCCAGCTGCGCGCTTGTGGCCGGACTGCCATCCCCGCTATAACCGGAAGTTCCGGTACCGGCGAAGACAGTAATCGTTCCGGTTGTATCGATTTTGTATACGCGACTGTCGTCCGATGTCGCCACATAAATATTCCCGCTCTGGTCCCGCGCAACGCCGTCCGGATAGGCAAGATTCGCGGAGAGCCCAGGAATATTATTCGGGCCGCCTCCGGCGACCGTGGTGATCGTGGCCGTCTGGGCTCGCGCCAACGGCGCCGTCAGTGCCATTGCGCTGCATGCGATCAAAACCGCCATCCATTGCGCGCGCGGCTTCATTGCGGCCTCCGGTCACGCGTCGGCCGGAGTTGTATCGTGCGGACTTCGGGCGCTCCTCCCGCGGCCTGAATTTCTACCCGGAGCACCGGATGTCCCCCTCTCATCCAGCGCGCATATTCGGCGTGCGAAACCACGAATACCTGGTCCATGCTCGTCCCTTGATGCTGCTCCAGCCGCGCCCATGACGTTCGCAACGCCGGCTGCGCGTTCGCCGCCGCTTCGTGAACCCCGACGCGCGTGATGGAGAGGTCCTGGTGCGTATTGTTTGCCAGCCGGATGTGCAGCGTCACGCGTACCTGCTTGCCGAGATCGGTCACTTCGGTCACCCGGTAGAATCCGGTGACCTCGTTTCCCGCAGCTTGCGATGCAATGGCGAATGAGAGGACCAGCAGAACCACGGGAAGGGCAATCCGAAGACGACGAGACATCATTCCGCCTCCTGTCGCAAATGCACTTGGCAAACTGGAGCGAGCGGCACCAGTGCCTTCTCGGGCCCGCTCAACTGCACAGCAGCAGGAGGAAACTTCCATACATCGGGCGCCACCCCTTGCCACGGGCCCCGAGTTTCGCCCGGAAGAATAACGCAGCCGGTACCACCCGGCAAGGAGTTGCACCCGTTTTTCGCTCTCGCGTTTCCATCCACGGGGATATAATCCTCGCGCAGTTCCCCCGGGCCCCCGAGGCGCGGCGCCAGGCTGCCGCGAAGGAAGAACGACATGGCCCTCAGCATCGAACGGCGCATCTCCGGCGACATCGTCATCCTGCATCTCACCGGCCGGGTGACCATTGGCAATGATGCGGACGCACTGAACGACGCGCTGCGCGCCGAGCTCAATGCCGGCACGCGCAAGCTCGTGGTGAATCTTTCCGGCGTCGTGCAGATCGACAGCTCTGGCCTCGCCACCCTGGTGCGCAGCTTTGTGAGCATGCGGCGCGGCGGCGGAACGATGCGGCTGGTGATCCCCGGCGGTCGCGTTCGCGAAGTTTTCGACGTGCTCCAACTCTCCGCGACCATGACCCCCCAGCCGGACGAGGCTTCCGTCCTGGCCAGTCTTCGCTGACCGCGCGTCGCGATTGCAGGTCCGCCCGGCAGTCTGTTAGCCTAGAGGCCGTATGGCATCCTTCGTCACGGAAACGGTGGAGACCGTCGCTGCGCTGGTGAAAGGCTTCACCGTCACCTTCCGCACCATGCTGGGCAAGACCACCACGGAAGGCTACCCGGACGAGCCCGTGCACTTTATGCCGCGCTACCGCGGCATTCACGTCCTCCAGCGCGACGAACACGGCCTCGAAAAATGCGTGGGCTGCTTCCTGTGCGCCGCCGCCTGCCCCTCGAATTGCATTTACATTGAAGCCGCCGAGAATACGGACGCAAACCGCATTTCCGCCGGCGAGCGTTACGCCAAGGTGTACAACATCGACTATTCGCGCTGCATCTTCTGCGGCTACTGCGTGGAAGCGTGTCCCACGGACGCCATCACCCACGGACACGGCTTCGAGCTGGCCACCTACAACATCAACTCGCTTCTCTACCGCAAAGAGCAGCTTCTCGAACCCTGGCCGCGGCCGAAATCCCCGGCCGCCTGATTCCGCCGCTCATCATTCCACCCCGTCGCCCGCTGCGTGCCCGCCGGCGGATTTCCGTCCGATAACACCCGTTGCGGGGAGCAGTGTCTCGCGTGCGACTTCCGCCTCTAGAAGACAAGCAGTTATATGTGTCCTCTAATATCTAAAGGGTTTCGGAAACATAAGGAGGACGCCCTGAGACCGGGATCCAAACACGACTGGCAGGCATGGCAATCGGCCTCATCCGAGGGCCTGGCGCCCGCGCTGGCCACTCTACAGCCAGTCCCGCCCCCCGGCGTCGGTCCGGCCAGGTATCCGATTCCCGCGACCATGGCGACGCTCCACATGCCTTTGCGACCGGCCGGCGCTGCGCTCCCCAGGCGCCTGGGCTCGGCCCGCATCGTCCCCGCCGCCGGAGCCGCTCGGGCTGCCGCCCAGTTCGGCCCGTGCAGAGACGTCGCCGGGAGGCTGGCCCGCCGGAGCCTTCGCCGCGACGCCCCCCTCTGCAACCAGCGGCGCCAGGCTGAAGAACTGCTCCAGCACGCGGTGAGCCTGTTTCGATCCCTCGGATTCCTGCCCGCGTCCGTTTCTGCACGGAGCCGAGGGTTTCGAGCGCTTTTCGAGCATCCATCGCGCGAAAAGCGCGAGGGCCGATTCCTCCATCAGTTTGTCAAGCAAGACACCGAGTTCGCGGCGGAGGTTGGCCACGTGTTCCAGTTTGGACATCTCGAAGTAGCGAAGGGAAGTGTTGGAACATTCCCGAAGGTATTCCACAGGAGGTTCAGAAAACCGAGTCATTGGGAGTCCCCTGGTATACGGGCGATGGTTATATCAACGCCACGTCCCGCAAGTGTAACAGATTTGGCGGTCTGTGCAAAACAAGTTTTACCTGTGGAAATCTTTCCGGCCCCGCCCGGCGACTCACCCACCGGCGCCTCTACCGTCCTGCCCATCGGCGGATAGTCGCCCATGTGCAGCGCGTGCAGCGGCCACCCGGAGGATCCCCCGGAGGGCCAGCCGGAGCTCGAAGCCGTGGATGCCTCGCCGTTCTGGGCAATCTGGAATGGAGGTTCCGGCGAGGTGGAAGAAGGGGATGAAGGGGAAGGCAGGGAAGGGGAAGTGACCAGGTAACGAAGTACAAGCCCGGGAGTTTCAATGGTTTCCCGGGCGCCGCGTAATACCCGGTTGGCCGAAAGCTGGCTCGCATCGGGTTCGCCGGCGGCGTTAAACGCAGCGGCGCACAGGTCGCGCACGGGTGTCTTCGCGCAGCCGGCTTTCCGGCCGTCGCGCATACCTGTCCCGGCCGCCGCTTGCAGAAAGGTACCCCAATGGCACGCCAACCGATCTGCCTGGTTCCGGTCCACTGGACCCCCCGCGAGGTCCACCGCCACTCGTGCAGCGACGGCAGCCACACGCACATCAGCCACGCCGAGCGCCGCCGGTTGATTGCGGCAGGCGTGGCCGACTATGTGGTCTATCCCCGCGTGCTGCGGATGAAGCACACCGTTCCGCTCCGCGGGCTTTCCGCCCGAACCGGGGCATATCTGGCCGTCCAGATTTATGAGGGATGCGCCTGGGCGCGCACCATGCTCTCCGCGATTCTCCGCAGTTCCGCGTGATGTCTGTCCGCGGCCTGGCCGCCGGGCGCCACCGGACGATTCTGATTTCTTGCGAGGTCTCCGATGCCAAACTACAACAGCACCGCAGCACCATTCATCATCGACTCGGGCGACGTGGTATTCGCGTTCAACTCCGAATCGCCCGCGCCGCCGCAATCCAGCATCCAGTTCGCGCTGCCGTCGTTCACCGGCGCCCGCGCCGACCAGAGCCGGCAAATCTCCTGGCAAACGAGTTTCGCCTCCGCCCCCACGAGCGCAAACGTGGTGCTCCAGGCAGCGGATCAGGATGCGGACGCCAGCTACGCCACGATTGACACGAGCACCAACGTCAACGGCGAGCGGCGGCAGATCCTGGTGCGCGCGCGATTCGTGCGGGCGCGCCTGGTCAGTCAGTCCGGCGGCGGCGCCATCACCGTCACCATCGCAGCATAAACAGGGAACAATCGAAATTCGCATCTCGCCAGGGCGGCCGGGACGCGCGCCGAGTTTCGAACTTCGAGCTTCGAATTTCGCCCTTCGGTTCAACCATGGCAAAAACCGGCACAGTAACTTTCGACAACGTCTCCTCGCACGATCCCTTCGTCGTGCCCGTGGCCTGCCGCACGATTACGCTGCGTGAGCAGGGCGCCGCCGGCACAACGCGCTATCAGGTGTTTGCCCCGTCCGCCACCGACCCCGGGTATACCAAGCTCCAGGGCGAATCCACCGTCCTGATGGCCTATCCCGCGGGCCACCTGTTCCAGGCGGGCGAAATTCCCGCTTACTTCACCGTTCTCGACGTGGCCAGCGCCACGTTCAGCTACATCTGCGAGTAGCAGAATCGCAAAACTCGAAATTTGGTACTCCAGTGCGTGCCCGGGTTGCCGGTCCATGAACATCGCAACTTCTGCTTCCGAGTTTCGCTTTTCCCAAACCGAGGCCTGTGGTCAGCCATGATAGAAATCCAAAACTCTGAGACTCTCCGGCGCTGGCTGCTGGAATCCGGCCACCTGGCGCCGCTGTGGGACCGCCCGCGATTCGTCTTCGACCCGGAAGAGTTCGCGCGCGAACTCGCCGGCGTCCGCGAGCAGTACCCGCAATTCGGCGACGACGAAGCGCATGCCCGAGCCGCGCTTCGCCTGATGGGAAAGGAGGAGGGCCGCCGCCGCGGCGGCTTCCGCGCCACCGGCACTCCTGCGCACTCCACAGCGACGCGCGGATGGAACTCCCGCGAGCGCCTGCTCCTCGCCGCGCTGGTGGCGCTCGCCGCTTTCATTGCGCTGTTCCTCAGCGTGCCACGCGCGCACGCGCAGCAACTTCCTTCCGCCGCCCGCCAGGAATTTCGCAGCGCGTTGCTCCATCCATCCGCGGCTGGAATTTTCGGACCGGCACGCGGCCCGTATCTGCCTGCGGCAGGCAGGCCGGCCGGCCAATATCTCCAGGGAGGCCAACCCGGCGGCATCATCATCCAGCTCGCCAGCAGCGGGACCGTCCTTGCGACCACGCCCGCAGGCCTCCTCCAATTCAATTGCTCCACCGGAATGATCTGCTCCTACGCCGCCGGCTCCGGCGGCAATCCGCCTACGTTCACGCTCAGCAGCACGGGCGGAGGCGGCGGCTCCGGTTGCATCCCGCCGGGCACAACCGCGAATGCGTTGCTCTTCGACGCCGGCGGCGGCGCGTGCAGCGACGTTCCGAAGTTCACCTGGAACGCCGGGACGAGCACTCTGAACCTCCTTTCCGGAGGCACGCTGTCGCTCGCCGCGGGCGGAACCTTCGACCCGACTGCCGGCACGATGAAAGTCCCCGGCACGAACGGCCAGCTCCTGTTCAACAACTCCGGAGCGCTCGGCGCGGAAGATCCGGTCGTGAGCGGCCCGGATGCCCGCTCCGCGGCACAGACAAAAAATCCCGTCGCCGGTCTCGCCGGCATTGACTATGGGACGGGCTGCGCCGGCGGCCCGTGTGTCCAGGAAGCGAAGGTGGATTCGAGCGGCAACCAGTATGTCAGCGTCACCAACACCGTGCCGGTCAGCGGCACCTTCTGGCAATCCACGCAGCCCGTTTCTCTCGCCTCGCTCCCCGCGCTCCCCGCGGGATCGAATGACATCGGCTCGGTGGACCAGCATGGTGCCTGGACAGTCACCGCCAACGCGGGCTCGGGAACCTTCGCCGTCAGTTCGACTCAACTTCCCGCGGCTCTGGACGGCTCGGGCTACCTGAAAGTCCACGAGCAGGGCACGCCGAATGTGAACATCCAGTCGAACGCCACGGTGAATGTCACGCAGATCGGCGGAACGGCCGTTGCCGCGGCAAATCCCTGTCTGGCCAATCAGCCCGTGGCACTGGCTATCAATCAGTCCAGTTCGTCGACGGCCACAATAATCAGCGGCGCGGCTTCAAAGCACACGTACATCTGTTCCATCTTCCTGATTTCCGCCACGGCGCAAAACGTCAACATCGTCGCCGGAACGGGAACGAACTGCGGCACCACCGTGCACGCCGGATTTTTCGGCGGCACCACGGCGGCCACCGGGCCGAACCTCGCCGCCAACACCGGCTGGACGCTCGGCAATGGCGCTGCGGTGGTGGCGGGCGGGACGGACACCGCGGCCGATAATGTCTGTCTCCAGTCCTCCGGCAGCGGACAAATTTCCGGAGTGCTTACCTACGTGCAGCAATGATTGAGGCTCTACTCCTCCTTTCTCTTCTCGCGGCCCGGCCGCAGATGCCCACCACGGGTGTGGGGCCGTCCCCGGCTGCCGCCGGCGGCGGCGGGAACGTTCCCGCATTCGTCCAGGGGAACAGTGCGGATAACGTCGCATCGGTCTCGTTTTCCTCCAACGTGACTGCCGGGAACGCGATTTACATCGTGGGCTTCGACGGCAGCGGCAGCGGCCACACGCTCACGTTCAGCGACACGCAGGGCAACACATTCACCACGAACAAACAGGTGAACCTGGCGACCGACGGCGACACCGTGGGCGCGGCGTGCGCCATTGCGGGGTCGTCCGGCGCCGACACTCTCTCGATGAAAGTGAACGGCTCGGCCCACAACGGCGCATTCGTCATCTACGAAATCAGCGGAGCCACGTGCACGGTGGACCAGGCGGGCTCCAATAATTCGACGGGGATCACCTCCTGTGATTCCGGCTCCATCACCACGGCCTTCTCCAACGACTTCCTGCTCGGCGCCTGCGGCCTGAGCCACAACACGCAAACCTTTCACCTCGGCGCCGGCTGGTCCAATCTTTTTTCGTCGGGAACGGAAGCGGGCGGCAACAATCCTGTGGCCGCCGAAGTGATCGCCGGCACGAACACGGCCGGGGCGTCCTATGACGCGCAGATGTCTCTCACCAGCGGCACGTATTCGTCCTGGGAGCGCGGCTCGCTTGTAATTGCCTACAAACACTCATGAACCGCCCCCTCGCCATCCTGACGGCTCTCCTGCTGGCCGCGGGCGCGGCGCGCGCACAGGCGGCCGGCCAGTGGCTCACCGCCTCGGCAAACGCGAAGTACCTGATGAATTCGCAGACCGGCTCGCCCGTTTTCCTTACGGGCGACGCGCCGCAGCTCCTCTTCACGCAAATATCCAACGCGGACGTGGACCTCTATCTGGCCGACCGCGCTGCCCGGGGGTTCAACGCGATCTGGGTCTACCCGATCGACAACCAGGACCAGAACAGCGCGCCGCAAAACTTTTACGGGAACGTGCCCTTTGCGGGCGCGGATTTCACGAACGAAAACGCCACCTACTGGTCGCACGTCGATTACGTTCTCGGCCGCATCCAGGCTTACGGCCTGGTGGCCTTCATGAACGTGGCCTTCGTGGGCACGCCGCAGTTCGGCACGTCCTACTACTACACGAGCATTCTGAACAGTTCCTCCACGGTGCTGACGAACTACGGCGCCTTCCTGGGCAACCGCTACAAAAGCTATCCGAATATCGTGTGGGTGCTCGGCGGCGACGCTCCGCCGGCCACCGCCGGCATGTACACGCAGATCGGCTATATCGGCGCGGGCATCGCCGCCGCGGATCCGAATCACCTGATCACGCTGGAAGGCTGCCGCGCCTGCACCGGCGTGGTCACAAACGGCCAGCAATCCACCCTGGAAGCTTACTCGGTGGCCGGTGTCTCCGCGCCCTCATGGATTGTCCTCAACTGGGCGTATGCCAAGGCTCCAAACGTGATTTCAGAATGCAATGCGGCGTACGCCGCGACTTCGGGCGGTGCGGTGCCGCCGCTCATGGGCGAAGACAGCTACGAACTGGATAGCAGCACGACCGTCTTCCAGGCGCGCGCCGAGGGCTGGCAGGAGATTCTCTCCGGCTGCTACCTCGGCCGGCTGTTTGGCAACGACGCCATTTGGACGTTCAACTCCACGCCGACCGGCGGCAGCAGCCAGCCGTCCTGGAAGACGCAGCTCGGCTCTCCGGTGTCGGTGGCCCAGCAGATCATGGGCGCGCTGTTTAATTCGCGCTCTCACTGGCTGTTCGTGCCGGACACTCCGCACAGCGTGCTCACCGGGGGCCTCGGCAGCGGGCAGACGGCCAGCGTCGCCGCGTGCACGTCAGACGGTGTCACCTGCATCGTGTATGACCCGCTCGGCAGTGCGCAGGCGCCGCAAATCGCCATGGGGCATTTCAGCGGCGCGGTTCACGCCTGGTGGTTCAACCCGCAGAATGGCGCGGTGACCAGTCTCGGCACCCTGTCCAATTCCGGCACGAGCACCTTCACGCCCGCGAACGGAAGCGATTGGGTGCTCGTCCTGGACCTCGCGAGCGCGGGCCTGCATCCGCCGGCCTACGGCTGGATCAATCCGCTGGGCCATTCCTGGGCCGCGGTGGGCTCGCTTTCCTGGGCCGCAGGCTCGTGGAGCGGGGGACATAGCTGGAACTGAATCCCTGCGAAGGAACCGAGACAGGTTTCGCGCGCAGGCAGCCGCGCATACGAATCCGATGAAATCAAAATCGAAGCGCCCGCGTCCGCATCGTTCGCCTGCCGCCACGTCGCGCAAGGCCGCGAAGCACGCCCCCGCGCCTGCCGCTCCCGCGCGTGTGCCGTACACGGCCCGGCGTTTGATGCGCTCCATTTTCGCAAAGAACGATCCCGTGGACGTCGCCACCAGACTCCTGAACGGCAAGGCTGACTCAACCGTCGGCCGGACCTACGGCATGTGTCTTGAATATCTCTACGGCAAGCCCGTCCAGTCGGCGGAACCGCGAGGCAGGGAAGACGAAGAGGAGCAGATCGAGTACCAGTTCGTAAGCAATATTCCGCGCCCGCACTATCCGCCTCCCCACCGCGCCCCCGGATCCCTGGACGAGAGCGCATCCGCGGCGGAACACAAGGACGACAACGATTCCACCCTGCCCGCTGTGGCGGGCAGCAAAGGGAGATGAACATGAGCACAACACCAGCACCAGCCAGCTCCGCCGGCAGCGGCGGTTCCAGCAACTCCAAATCGTCAGGCTCCGGCATCCAGATCGGGTTCCTGCTCGAATTTGTCGGCGCAGCGGCCGTCATTGCCGCGGCATTCTTCTCGCCGCTTCCGGAGCGAATTGCCGTGCTGTCCGGCGTGGGTGCTTTTGCCGTCGGCCGGTTTTTCCCGCGGATCTCGAAGTAGCGTCCCTTGGCTAGCCGCTTTGCTCATAGCCCGATGGCGGTCTCCGTTCTCACTGCACCGGAGCGTTGGAAGCGCGACCTGAAAAAGCGCATGCCTCGGGAGTTGGGCTACATGCCGTTCCCGAAGCAGCTGCTCTTCCACGGCTCGAATGCCCCTTATCGCCTGTTCGGCGGAGCGGCGGGACCGGGGAAGAGCATGGCCCTGCTGATGGAGGGCGTGCAGCAGGCCAACGATCACGCCGGTGTCAATACGCTCCTGCTGCGCCGAACGTTTCCAGAGCTGGAAAAATCGCTGCTGCTCTATTTTCGCCGCTACGTGCCGCGCGAACTTTACCGCAGCTACAACGAGGCGAAACACCAGGTCACCTGGCACAACGGCTCGCTCACGCAGTTCGGCTACTCGCGCAGCGAGCACGACATCTACCAGTATCAGGGCGCCGAATTTCTGTTCATCGGCATCGACGAGCTGACCCAGTTCACCCTCGGCCAGTGGACCTTTCTCACCAGCCGCAACCGCTGCCACATCCAGCGCCCCGACGTATTTCCGTGCATGGCCGGCGCCACCAACCCCGGCGGCATCGGACACACCTGGGTCAAGTCGCTGTGGATTGACCGCCGCGCCCCGCCCGGCTTCGAGCACGCGGAGAAATACGACGAGCGCGATTACGAATACATTCCCGCTCTCATCGGCGACAATCCGGTCTATGCCCGCGACGAGAACTATCGCCGGTCGCTTCTGGCGCTGCCCACGCGGATGCGCCTGGCGTATCTCGAGGGCGATTGGAGCATCTTTGCCGGGCAGTTCTTCGACGTCTTCGATCTGCGCAAGAGCGTCATGCCGGCCGAGGATATGGCGCGCCCTTGCGCCACGTCCTGGCTGCCGCGGTGGATTTCGATCGACTGGGGATTCGAGCATCCCGCTGCGGTCTACTGGCACATGCAGGACGGCAATGAAGACACGGGGCACACCTACACGTATCGCGAATTCATCGCTCAGCGCATGAGCCCGCGGCTGCTGGCCCACGAGATCGTGCAGCGCACCCGCGGAGAAAAAATCGACGCCGTGTTCCTGGGCCCCGATGCATTCGCGCAGCGCACCGACGAAGCCACCATCGCCGACCAGCTCGGCAGCGTGTTTGCCGCCGCTTCCGGCGGGACGATTCCGCGGCCCACTCCCGCCGACAACGACCGCGTCGGCGGATGGATGCTCATGTACCAGCTCCTCGAGTCCGGCCACTGGGTGATTTCGGATTCGTGCCGGGAGCTCGTCGAATGCCTGCCGCGGCTCACGCGCGATGAGCGGAATCTGGAGGACGTTGCCAAGTCCGAGGGCGACGATGCCGCGGACGCCGCGCGATACGGATTGAAGTCGCGGCTCCGCCAGCGTCTGCCTCCGCTCGAAACGCGGCTGGTGGAACGCATG
>DATKNR010000050.1:0-34382 GCA_035541255.1 Patescibacteria group bacterium
AAACAGAAGTGAGAGAACAAGGAACAGTGAAGTGGTTCAACGCCAGCAAGGGATATGGATTCATCCAGCGGCAGTCGGGTGAAGACGTGTTCGTGCACTTTTCCGCGATTCAGGCGGAGGGTTACAAGACGCTGAACGAAGGTCAGGCAGTGGAGTTCGAAGTGACCCGCGGGCCGAAGGGCCTCCAGGCCGCGAACGTAACGAGCCTCTAATACAACCGCGCAGCGGGCGCTCATCTCGGTGGGCGCCCGCGCCGCATACTCATAACGTCGCACAAGGGGCTCGCTCGCGGGAGGATCAGCAGCCGGGAGTTGGACGGCGGAATCTGCAGCAATCATAAGGGTGATGGGTGGGAACAGGAGGCAAGGTGAAAGCTCTCGAAGAAGGTCTGTACATCCGGCATTTCCAGTACGGCTGCGGAGTCGTGACCCAATCGGACGTGGAGCGTACGACCATCGATTTTGACGCCCATGGTCTCAAGAAATTCGTGACCAGCCTCATGGTGGTGGAACCAGCAGAAGGAACTCCGCCGAAGCGTTCCGGCGCAAAGCGTACCCGGAAGTCCACGCGCGCCACGGCCGCCAGCGGCAGGTAAGCACCTCAGTATCTAATCCGGTCCAGCTGCCAATTCGCAAGGCAGGTTCCGTAGTCGCCACGACGGAGAAGCACGTCCAAACCGAGTGTGCGCGCACTGTGAGCCCTGTCAGTTTTTCCGCCACAGACTGCACCCTCAAGCCAACACGCCGGGCTGCCATACTGCTCGTGTTTGGCCATCATCGCTCGCGCCGATAGACGCTCATCAAAGGGCAACCTATTGGCCGGGAGGCGATTTCGCGTTGGGAGCTGAGGGCGCTTTACTCCCACATTTGCCGCTACTTAGGAAGTTCTCTTCTCTAATTCGGTAGTCCATTCCCACGAAGACCTATCCGGCAAGACGGGGTGTTCCCGGCGTGTGTGTTGGAATGTGATGCCAGTCACATGCGGATGTGCGTGACGCCACTGTGGTTCTCAATGCGGGAATCCAGACTAGCGCTTTACTTGGGCCATGCGCTGGGCTGCTGAAGGATTCACGGAATTGAGGGAAGGATGCCGCTACCCGCAACCTGGAAGAAGACGCACCGACTGGTTGCCGGTGTCCGCAGTGCGGGAGCGGTAGCGGTGGTGGCGATGATGTCGGGCCTATCTGCAATGGCGAACGTGCACCCGGTTCCTCTCGACAAGAACACGGACACGGCGAAGTGTCTGGAGTGCCATGCGGATAAAGGCAAAGGAAAAGTGGTGCACGGGGCAGTGACGGCGGGATGCATGAGCTGTCACGAAATCCGAGTGAACAAAGAGGTGACCCGGGTGAAGCTGCTAACGACCACCCCCGCGGCACTGTGTTTCACTTGCCATGCGGACAAGAATCCGGCGGAACTGAAAGGAGTAGTCCACAAGCCGGCGGTCCGCGACTGCCTCAAGTGCCACGACCCGCATAGCAGCGAAAACGCGAACCTGCTGTTGAAGCCGGAGTCGGGCGGACCCAAAGAAAACCTGTGCCTGGATTGCCATGACAAGGGAGTCCACACGCCGGAGAACGGGAGCCGGCACGCGGCGCTGGACGCGGGCTGCGACGCCTGCCACATCGTCCACAAGACGGGAGAGTCGCAGGCTCTGGAGTTCACCCGGCATTTGAAAAAGGATCCGCCGGCACTCTGCCTGGACTGCCACGACCCGAAGGACGCGGAGCTGGCGAAGGCGCATCAGGGCCAGCCATTCCAGACGGCAAATTGCGTGACCTGCCATGACCCGCACGAATCCGCACAGCCGAAATTGATGCAGACGTTCACGCACCCGCCGTTTGCCGGGGGCCAGTGCGACGTATGCCACGCGCCGGCAAAAGACGGGAAAGTGGTGCTGACGCAGGCGAACGTCAAAGAGATTTGCATCACCTGCCACGACGAGAAGGCGAAAGCGATTGAGTCCGCAAAAGTGCAGCACCCGGGAGCGATGGGGGATTGCACGGATTGCCACAACCCGCATGCCAGCGCGCAACCGGGCCTGCCGAAAACGAACAGCGTCGAAATCTGCCTGGTCTGTCACACGGACCAGGCCGAGATGCTGAAGACGAAAAAGGTGCTCCACAAGCCGGCGTTTCAAACGGGATGCGCCACCTGTCACACGCCGCACGGGGGAGAAAACGAGCATCTGCTGCGCGCCAAAGCGGTGAACGGGCTTTGCCTGGAATGCCACGGGCCTGACGCTCCGCGACAAACGAAGCCCGGGAGCGAAGGATGGATCACGATTTTCGACGGCAAGGTGACCTTGCGCGCCGATTATTTCCGGACCACGCCGACCCTCCCGCTGCGATACGGAACCGGGCACCCGACCGACGGTCATCCGGTGAGCGACACGATCGATCCGAAAACCCAGAAACCCGTGGCGATCAACTGTCTGACCTGCCATCAGCCACATGCCTCGATGCACGCGGGGCTGCTGGTGAAAGACCAGGAAGCCAACATGGCATTTTGCCGGACGTGCCACGCGGAAGGGACGCTGCGGTTGAAGTGAGGGGGAGAAAGAGATGAGCCAACAGCACACGAATTCGACGCGCTTGCGAGGGTTGCTTCCCCTCCTGGCTGTGCTGCTGGCCCTCGCGCTGAGCGGGCCACCGGCGCAGGCGCAGAAAAATTCGAACAAGAAAACGAAACCAGCCAGCGGCGTTCAGGGGCCACCCACCACCTCATTCGATATTCGGAAGATTGTGTGGCCCACGCCGCCTGAAGTCGCGCGGGTGAAGTTCGAAGACATTCTTACCGGGCAACCGATCGACTGGGCCGGACTGGAGAGCAAGAAGAAGCAAAAAATGTCGTGGATGGACCGGCTGGCCGGTGTGCAGCCGGACGACCAGGTGAAGGACGCCGAGAAGAAGATCGGGTTCCAACTGATCCGCGTGTACGGGGTGACCGCAGACTCGAAGGGAAATATCTACGCGGCGGACCAGGCGGTCGGGGCGATTTTCATCTTTCCCTACGACAAGAACCAGCCCCTCCAGCTGATCAAGAACGGCCAGGACGCGCACTTCGGGCTGATCAACGGCCTGGCAATAGACGACAACGACCGCCTGTTCGTATCCGACCTAAAGCTGCATCGCGTGCTGGTGTTCAACGCCAAACACGAACTAGAGACTTCGTTTGGCGGGGACACGCTGGTGTCGCCCGCCGGGGTCGCGCTGGATACGGCGAACCGGTTCGCGTACGTGGTGGACACGCAGCTGGACCAGGTGCTGGTGTTCGACGCGGACAGTTACAAGCTGCTGCGGAGAATCGGCACGAGCGGGAAGAAGCACACTCTGACCGACGCTGGGGATTTCTCACTGCCCACGAACGTGGCCGTGGATCAGCAAGGAAACGTGTACGTGACGGACACGCTGAACAACCGGGTGGAAAGCTTCGACGCGGACGGAAATTTCATCGGCCAGTTTGGGAAGGCCGGCGACGGCCCGGGGTACTTTGCGCGGCCCAAGGGGATCGCGATCGATTGCGACGGACACATCTGGGTTGCGGACGAAGTGCAGAACCGCGTGCAGGTGTTCGATCCGAGCGGGCGGTTGCTGATCTACTTCGGAGGATTGGGCTGGTATCCGGGCCAGTTCCAGGCGTTGTACGGAATCGCCTACGACAGCAAGCACAACCGGGTGATTACAAGCGAGCAGTTTCCGGGCCGCGTACAGGTGTTCCAGTACGTGACGGACGCGGAAGCAGCAGCAGAAAAAGCCCGCCGTGGGGCGGGAAGTGAGACGCCGGCGCCGAAGCCTGCAGGTTCGACGTCGCAGAAAGGCGGTGAATGAACCGAGAAACCCAGTGCCGGGATTGCGCAGGACGGACGGAGATCCCAGGCGCAGGATCGCCTTGGGAAAGGAAGTCCGCCGGATTGCCTATTCCGGAGTCAGCAAGGCAATTGTCGTGGAAGTTGAAATCGATGAAACGAAACCCAAACGGGAGGTCGAAGTAATGAAACGGATAGTAGTAGCGCTACTCCTGACGCTGGGAATGGCGGGATATGCCGCAGCCCAGATTACATCGCCGACGCAAGACGTCCTGGGAGCACACAACGTGTACGGGCGTGGCTGCATCGCGTGCCACGCGCCGCACAGCGGTGCAGCCGGGAACGGCGGTGCCACCAGTGCCAACAGCGGCAACCTCGCGCTGTGGGGCGAAGACCTGACCCCGCTCTACGGCCAGACATTCGTGTTTGGCAACAGCGGGCGGTCCACATACAGCATCACGATCCCGAACTATGGGACCACTCCGCCGACCAGCGCGAGCGACGGCACGTTTGTTGTAGCCGCTTGCTTGAGCTGTCATGACGGCAACATCGCGAAAGTGGGCATGATGAAGGGCACCTCCGTGGAAACGGTGACGATCAACGGAGCGACCTTCAATCCGCCGACGCTGCTTGGCAACGACGGCTCGACGCCGGGCAACTACCTGAACGATCACCCAGTGGGCCCGCAGGCAGTGGTGAGCTGCGGCGGACAGTACAACTGGGACTGCGTGGTGAACTCGAACGGCTCGATCAGCTTCACCGGGCCGGGGAGTTCGCAGTTCCTCGTGGACTACTTTGATGTGACCAAGACGGGGCCGATCAGCGCCATCGTGAAAGTCCCGGGGACCCTCGTCACGGGCTCCAACCCGCCGACGTACACCTCCAATTCGTGGGTGACCTGCACGACCTGCCACGATCAGCACGACATGACCTATTTCAATACGGGCTCGGCGATCAAGCCGACCCATTTCTTCGTTCGTGGCTGGTACGATCCGGGAAACACCACGACCAGCAACAGCGCGGCGCAGTTCTGCCGCACCTGCCACGGCGGCGAAGCCAACGAAATGCACGGTCAGACCGTGCCAACCACCTGAGTCTCAGCTTCCGGGGGGAGGCACGCGCCTCCCCCCGCAATTTCATCCCGAGGGCGGGAGATGGGAATGCGACAGAGCAGGAAAGAGAATGAAGCGCCGGTGGAACCGGAATCGAGAGGGGATATGAAAAGCAATCTTGGAACCATAGCTCGAGTCTTGGGGGTGGTCCTGCTGCTGGCGGCCGGATTGGTTCTGGCAGCGGCGCTGCCGGCACAGGGACAGACCAGGGAACCGCACGGAGCGGCCGTGGCGTCCGTATCGGCACAGGGGAACGTGGTGGCCGCGCTGGCCAGGCCGGTGGCACGCGTGAACGGGACGGTCCTGACGGAGCGAGACCTGCTGCGCGAAATGTACACGATATTCCCATATGCCCGGCAGCACGGCGGAGGCTTCCCGAAGGCGATGGAGGCAGACATCCGCCAAGGCGCGTTGAAAATGATCGAGTTCGAAGAGCTGCTGTACCAGGAGGCGCAGCGGCGGAAGATGACGATAGCGCCGGCACGGCTGGCGAAATCGGAGGCGGAATTCCGGGCTCAATTTCCCACAGAAGACAAATTCCAGGAATACCTGAAGACGGAGGCCAACGGTTCGGTTGCAGTGATGAGGATAAAAATCACGCGGGCTCTGTTGATCGAAGACATGCTGAAGGAAGAAATTACGGACAAGTCCGTAGTGACGCGGGCGGAGGCCAAGGCGTTCTACGACAAACACCTGGATCACTTCCGGGTGCCGGAGTCTTATTCGCTGCAATCCATCACAATCATGCCGCCGGTGCGGCCGACTCCGAAGCAGCCCGTGCCGCCGCAGCCGACGATGGTGCAGTGGATCCAGATGAAGGCGCGAGCCGAAGAAGCCCTGAAGCAGGCGAAAGCGACGAAGTCGTACGAGGAGTTCGGGGTCCTGGCGGAACGGGTGTCGGAAGATGACTTCCGAGTGATGATGGGGGATCACCGCAGCGTGGAGGTCAAGAACCTGCCTCCCGCGATTGCGCAGTCGGTCGCGAAACTTCAAACCGGGCAAATCAGCGACATCATCCAGGTGGAAGGCGCGCTCACCATCGTGCGCCTGAATGCGCATACGCCGGCCCGAACACAGAGCTTCGAGGAGGTATACAACGGGCTTCGCGTCGAGCTGCGGCAGAGGAAGCAGGAAACGCTGCGGCGCGAGCTGGACGCGAAACTGCGGCAACACGCCAAGGTCGAGGATTTGTAGGCATGACATGCGCGCCAGGAGCTACCTCCGGTTTGCGGGCCTGGCGCTGGCGTGGAGCTTGCTCTGGGCGGGTGCGGCCCGGGCGCAAATTCAGGCGGGCGGCGAAACACAGCTCAACCTGGATGGCAGCATCAGCGCCGGATACGCGGGAAGCATGTCCAATGAAGGCCCGGACAGCCACGGGCTGAACTTCGGGGGAATCGGGAATTTTAGCGGCTCGTTCCACAGCCCCCAATTTCTGAATTTTGACATCACACCGTTCTTCAATCAGTCGCGCAACAACTCCAACTTCCAGTCAATTTCAGACGCGTCAGGGGTGACGGCGGGAGTGAACCTGTTCGGGGGCAGCGACTTTCCCGGGTTCATCAACTACTCGAAGTTCTACAACTCCGAGTCCAACTACTCGGTTCCGGGACTGGCCAATTACGCGACAAACGGCAATACGGACGCGCTGAGCGTGGGCTGGTCGGCGCATTTCAAGAATCTTCCCTCGCTCGCATTCGGGTACCAGCAGGGGAGCAGCGACTATTCTGTTTACGGGACGCAGCAGGACAGCTTCAACCATTTTCATTCCGTCTTCGGGAACGCCAATTACACAATCGACGGGTTCCATCTGACCGGAGGGATCCACTACTCGAACGACGACGCGCTCTTTCCGCAGATCGAGGCGGGGGAGGCTCCGGAGAGGACGAGTTCCGACAGCACCATTTACACGCTGGGCATGACAAGGAATATCCCCCTCCAGGGGAGCACGTGGGTGAACTATACGAGGAACACAACGGATTACGACACGCCGGGAATGAGCAGCTCACAGACCTCGGACATCGTCAACGGAGGGGTGGCGCTAAGGCCGACATCGAGGCTCACGCTGCAGTTGAATGCGGATTACAACGACAATCTGGCAGGTTCCATCTTCCAGTCGATCGCCGGCAGCGGAGCGATCGCTCCCATCGCCATCACGGAACAGCCGTCGCATTCCTGGGGAGTGACCGGCTCGGCGCAATACAGCGTACTTCCCGGCTTGTATGTGTCGGGCAGCGTTGCGCACCGGCAGCAGGAGTTTCTCGACGAGGAGTATGATTCGAATTCGTTCAGCGGATCGGTGAATTACGGGCGGAATCTGTTCGGTGGGCAGCTCACGGCCAATGCCACGGTGTCCGAAAACTCGTACAGCGTGAACGGCGAGTCGATGCTCGGTTTTCTGACCAGCGTGATATACATCCGGAGATTCGGAGCCTGGAGCGTGAGCGGATCGCTCGGATATTCACAAAACGTGCAGTCGCTGCTGATCGCGTACACGACTTCGGGCTACAGCTATTCCGGTTCAGCAACCCGGCGTATTCGCAGGCTCATCTGGACAGTAACGGCAAGCGGGGCCAAGAGCCTGCTGACCGAGGTGGAAGGGACCAACTACTTCACGCAGGGTTACTCGACCGGCCTTTCGGGCAGATGGCTCGGCGCGAGCTTCGGGTATTCGAAGTCCAGCGGAGTCGGATTGGTGACGGCCACCGGGATTACTCCGCTGCCGCCGGGAGTGCCACCGCCGTTGGTGCCCGGGATTGTCTACGGTGGGACAACCTATTCGGCCAGCCTGGGAAGCACACCGAAGCGGGGTTTGACAGTGAACGCGAGCTACGTGGATTCGCGGAGCAACACTCTCAATGGGACGCTCTCCTCGAACAATCACACGGAACAGGCGTACGCCTACATGAGTTATCAGTTCCGGAAGGTATACTTCAATGCGGGCTATAGCCGGCTGCTGCAGGGCTTCAGCGGCACGGGACTGCTCGCGACACAGGTATCTACTTACTATTTCGGCGTCTCGCGATGGTTCAAGGTCTTCTAGCGCAGTCTGGGCACAATCGAAAGCGGCTAGTTCCCTGCCTGCTTGTCGCATCCCTGTTGCTGCCGCTCGTCCTGCCTGCCGCGCCGCTTCCCCCTGACTCCAAGGAGCGTACGGTAACCGTTCCTGTGCTGCTGCTCGATGGGGGTCGGAAGCTTGTGTACCAAGGGAGCTTCAGCGGTGAGCGCGACGTGAAGTCGAAGCGCGGCTTCTGGAAGAAAATGCTGGACGTGGTAGTGGGCGCCCCCGACGTCCACTTTCTAGTCCGTCCGTTCAGTGTGGTCGCGGACTCGCGGGGGAGAATTATCGTCACGGACCCGGGGGCGGGCGGTGTGCACATTTTTGATTTCAAGGAGCGAAAGTACAAGTTCCTCACGCGAAAGGACAAGAGCAAGGAAGCGATGACCACGCCGCAGTGCGTGGCAGTGGACGCGCAGGACAATATCTACGTGACGGACTCGGACCTGGGAAAGATTTTCGTGTTCGAGCCGGGCGGCAAATTCAGCAGGGTGATCGGAAGCCTGAAACACGGCGAAGGCTTCTTCAAACATCCCACCGGCATCGCAGTGGATTCCGCGGGACAGCGAATCTATGTGAGCGACACCTGGCGGAACCAGATTTTCGTAATGGACATGCAGGGAAACGTGGTCCAGAAGATCGGCCAGGGCGGGACAGCCGACGGCGACTTCAATTTTCCAACGGAACTGCGGCTGGATGGGCCAAACCTGCTGGTTCTGGACACGATGAATTTCCGGGTTCAGGTGCTGGACCGCTCGGGCGCTTTTCAATCGGCCATCGGAAAACTTGGCGACGGACAGGGAGATTTTTTCCGGCCGAAAGGGCTGGGCGTCGACTCGGAGGGGCACCTGTACGTCGTGGAGGGCCTCACCGGGATCGTGCAGGTGTTCGATCGCCAGGGACAGTTGCTCTATTACTTCGGCAAACGCGGGACTGGGTTTGGAGATTTTCAACTGCCGACCGATTTGTTCATCGATCGCGGAGATCACGTGTACGTGGTGGATTCCTACAACCACCGCGTGCAGACGTTCCAGTATTTCGCATTGGGAAAGCAGGCCGCGGGAGCAGGGCAATGAATGTTCGCGGGCTGATCGCCGTACTGGTGCTGGCCTGCAGCTCGGCGCACGGGCAGCAAATCAGCGGCGATGTGCTGGGCCAGCACAATCTGGGCCCGGCAGGCACTTCGCCGACAAGAGGAGGGCTAAGCGCTCCCTGTTTGTATTGTCATGCACCCCACTCCGGCGCTGGCGGGAATACGCCGCTGTGGAATCAGAAACTGACCATGCAGACGTACACGGTCTATGAGAGCAGCACGTACCATGAGATGGGAACGCCAAGGCCGCTGTTGGGAAGCGACAGCAACTTGTGCCTGAGCTGTCACGACGGAAGCATCGCCCCCGGCCAGACGATTGCCTACGGAGTGTTTCCGATGACCGGGAGCATGAGCCCCGGAGACAATTTCGGAACCGACCTTTCCAGCTCGCATCCCTTCAGCCTGGCGTTGCCGCTCAAAGATTCTCCGGATCTGGTGCCTTCACTTTACAACTCGAGCGCGACGGCCGATCCCACCGGCGCGGTGAAACTGATCAACGGCAACATCGAGTGCACCACATGCCACAACGCGCATGTGGAGGGAACGGACCCGGCAGCGCACAATTTCCTGGTTCGGGACGGGTCGAGCGGACAGCTGTGCCTGGCCTGCCATGAGCCGGGGAATCGTACGGTCAACAATCAGACGAACTACCTGGCGGGATGGACGAATAGCGCGCACGCGACAGCGGGGAACCAGGTGGCTGTGCAGCCGGGAGTAAACCTGGGACCCTACGGAACCGTGGCACTCGATGCGTGCGCAGCCTGCCACATGGAACACAACGCGCCGGGAGCGGGACGTCTGTTGCGCGGCAAGAATGAAAATGATTGTGCGGCGTGCCACAGCGGAGGAGGCAATATTTCTCCGGCAGCCCTGAATGTGTTTGCCGAATTTGCAAAGGCCGGACATCTGTTTTCCACCGCTGGCGGGACTCATGATGGAGGAGAGAGTGTGCTGCTGAATCAAAACCGGCATGCCACCTGCGTGGATTGCCATAATCCTCACTCGGCCGGACGTGTGGCGGCGTTCCTGCCGCCGCCGGCCATACGGAATTCGCAGGGCGGCGTGGAAGGGATAAGCGCCACGGATGGCACCACCGTGCTGAATCCCGCGGTCAACCAGTACGAGAACTGCCTGCGGTGCCACGGAACCAGCACCGGGAAGGCGCAGGTTCCCGCGACATACGGTTACCTGCCGGTGTGGGCGGTGTCGTTCGGCGATCCGCTGAATATCATTCCGGAATTCGCACTGTCGGCCACTTCGAGCCATCCCGTGATGCACGACCGGTCGAGTCCTTATGCTCAGCCGAGCTTGCGGGCGTTTATGATGAACGAAGACGGGGTGACGCCGGGGCGGACGATGGGCACGCGAGTTTTCTGCACCGACTGCCACAACAGCGACGACAACCGCGAATTCGGCGGCACGGGGCCTAACGGACCGCATGGATCGAAGTGGATGCACATTCTCGAGAGGCGGTATGAATTCAGCCAGGCAGCTGCTCCTGGCCAGCTGGTTACCAACCTTTTCCCCTTGCCGGATCTGAGTGTCAACGGGCCTTATGCGCTGTGCGGGAAATGTCACGACTTGTCGAATGTAATGTCCAATGCCAGCTTCAGCGACCACGCGCGGCACATCAACGACGGGTTCTCCTGCTCCGTATGCCACACGGCGCACGGAATGGGAAGCGCGAGCGCGAGCATCTCCGGGGAGCGACTGGTGAATTTCGACCTCAATGTGGTGGCGCCAAACGGCGGAGCGCCGATCTCCTATTCGCGAGCCACTAACTCGTGCACGTTGACTTGCCACAACCACCCTCATGGGCAGGCGGGCGCGGCTGCAAAAGTCAAACGGTAAGTGGCGCCGAGTGCGAGCCGCGTAGACCGGCGGAAATCCCGAGGGGGAGGCAATGTGTCCAGGCAAGTCCGTTCCTCGCGAGTCAAAACTCACCATTTTGTCGCGGTGATCTACAAAGTGGGGATCAACCGTTGCGTCAGCGTGCCGGAGGAGGTCTGTTCGCGGCTCAGGAGCCGCAAGGGGCGAGCGCTCGCGGTGGTGGCGACAGTGGCGGGGCAAGCCACTCGGACATCATTGCTTCCGGCCGCGGGAGGGACTTACCGGCTGTTTCTGGGCAGGGCGATGAGAAAAGCGTCTGGCGCGGACGCGGGGGATCCTGTAGGGGTGGCGCTGCGGCTGGACCGTGCCACGAGGGAGATGCCAGTGCCCGAAGATTTTGCCGCGGCGCTGGCTCGCGCACCTGAGGCGCGAGGGTATTTCCTCGAAAAAAGCACGGCACTGCGGCGTGAGGTGCTGCGGTACATCGAGCAAGCGAAAGCAGCGGAGACGCGGGCGCGTAGGATCCGGAATTGCGTGAAGGTGCTGACCGATCGAGCCAGAAAGAAGAAGCGGACGCGCGGCTGAGGCAGGCGGCGGGTGGCTAAGGCAGGCGGATGTAGGTGAGGGTATGGTGGGCGAGGAGTCCGTGTCCCACAGCGTAGCACTCGGCGGTACCGTAGACGAGCCGGCGACCGAGTTTGATGACGCGTGCGCGGCAGTAGAAGGGCGCCTTGCGAAGGCTGCGCAGAAAGTTCGTTTTCATCTCCACTGTGACCGCAGTTTCCTTCAATTCAATGCGGGTATAGATGGCGAGCCACATGGCCACGTCCGCGGCGGTAATGAGAATCGGGCCGCCGACAATGCCATCGGGCCGTTCGAACCCGGGACGACGGGGGACGCCGATGGTGCACCAGCCCGGGCGGAGGGAATGAACGCGAAAACCGTAGCCTCTGAGGAAAGGTGTCCGGTCGAGCAGATTTTGGAGGTCTTTGCGGGATGCGGCCATGGGGGATTCGATGCCGCTCAGGCCAAAAAGAAATCCAGTGAACTGGCAATGTAGGTTTTCAGCTGCGTGCGCGGCACGACTGCGTCGAGAAAACCGTGCTGGAGGAGGAATTCGGCGCGCTGGAATCCTTCCGGTAACTTCTGCCGAATCGTCTGTTCGATTACCCGCGGTCCTGCGAAACCAATGAGTGCACCGGGTTCGGCGATGTTCAAATCGCCGAGCATGGCATAGCTGGCGGTGACGCCACCGGTCGTGGGGTCGGTGAGGACGGAAATGTAGGGCAGACCGGCGCCGTCGAGGCGGGCAAGCGCCCCGGACACTTTGGCCAGCTGCATGAGGCTGATAGTGCCCTCCATCATGCGGGCGCCTCCGGAGCAGGACACGATGATGAGCGGGAAGCGGCGCCCGATAGCCAGCTCAATGGCGCGCGTGACCTTCTCGCCCACCACGGCGCCCATCGAGCCGCCAATAAAACTGAACTCCATCGCGCAGCAGATTACCTTGCGGCCGGAGAGCGCGCCCTCCGCAGTGACAATGGCATCGTTCATGCCCAGTTTCTGCCGGGCTTCGCGGAGGCGCTGCTTATAGGGACGGGTGTCGGTGAAATGCAGCGGGTCGCTGGAGGCCAACTCCGAATCGTGTTCGGTCCAGCGGGCGTCGTCGAGCAGGAGTTCCAGCCGCTTGGAAGCGCCGAGCTTGAAGTGATGTTCGCACTTCGGGCAGACCTGCCAGTTGGATTCCAGGTCCTTGCGCCAGATGATCTTGCGGCAGGAGGGACACTTCTCCCACATGCCCTCGGTGCGGACGCGCCGCTCCTCGGGGGGGACGGGCGACTGGATCGAGTCTTTGTCGCGCTTAAACCACGTCATAGGAAGACCCAAGAACGAAAATCGAATTTCACATCTGGAACATCAGCAAACGAGACTTGACCTCAGCGGATCGAAGTCCTCGTTCACCCTATCCGCCTACGGCGGAACCGGGCTAGTAGTCTATACCACGCTGGGCCAGTATGCCCTTTGTGTATGGATGCTTTACCTCTTTCATTTCGGTGACCATGTCTGCCAGTTCGACAAGTTTGGGATGAGCATTTCGGCCGGTGCAGATCACGTGAACCTGCTCAGGGCGCGCGGCCAGCGCGGCGACAACCTTCTCGGCCTCGAGCATGCCGTAGCCGATGACGTAGTTGATTTCGTCCAGAATCACGAGTTCGTAGCGGCCGCTGTTGATCTGCTCCAGGGCAAATTGCCAGGCCTGCTCGCAGAGGCGCACGTCTTCCGGATCGGTTTCCGCGCCTCCGATTTTGACGAAACCGCGGCCCATGGGGCGGATTTCGATTTTGTCGTCGCCCAGCATCTTGGCGGTGTCCAGTTCGCCGTAATGCCACGAGCCTTTGATGAATTGGACCATGAGGACGCGCAAGCCCTGGCCCACGGCGCGGAAGGCGGTGCCAAGCGCGCAGGTGGTCTTGCCCTTGCCGGGACCGGTGTAGACGATGAGCAGGCCTTTGCCTTCGGGCATGCAACGAGAGTAGCACGGGACAACCGCGAGCGAACGACACCGGGAATCAGAACGGAATCACAGGAAGAACATAGAGACACTCGGAGCTTGGAAAAGAAGAGGGTCGAAGAAGGCGTTGCTATTCGGAGAGGCCAAATCGGCCACGGATTAACTCGGCGAGCTGCACGACACGCTCGCGCGCAGCATCGGACATTGGGGAACCAGCTTCGCCGCTCGCTTCCCGAAGAACAATCCACAAACCCGGGCGAAAGACGCCTTCGGCCGGGCAGATGGCCCCAGTGAACTGGACGATGGAGAGGCCGAAATCCGCAACGGCAAGGCTGAGTTCGGCGCGGGCATCGTCCACCAGGTCGCGGAAGCCCTGGGAGACAAGGATTTCATCAATCTGGCGCGGCGTGGATTTTTCCACCTCATCGAGGTCGTAGTCCGGCAGCGACAAAGTGATGGGAAGTTCGACCGATGCGGTCGGGGTGTTCGTGTCGGGGGTGATGCGAACGCTCATGTGCAGAGGGTCCCGCGGGATATTCTGCCACGCTTCGGGAAGAGAAAGGTCACGGTCAGGAACGCACGGACCGGAGCTGCCCAAACAGGCTTACTTGGCGTAGGGATGATGGGAGAGGATGCAAAAGGCGCGGTAGAGCTGCTCGGCCAGGACGACACGGGCGAGTTCGTGTGGCATGGTGAGCGAGGAAAGTGAAAGGGATTCGTGCGCCCGCCTGCGGAAGGATTCAGGGAAACCGGCATCGCCGCCGCAGAGAAAAATGAGCCCCCGCGTGCCGCGATCGCGCAGCCGGGCGAGCCAGCCGGAGAATTCCTTCGAGGTGTACTGCCGGCCGGCTGCGTCCAGGAGAATCCAACGGGCCGCGGGATCGGACTTGACGCGTGCGAGTGCTGCGTCTGTGGGTTCGCGGAGATCCGTGACACGGACATCGACGGAACGGCGGATGCGCGAAGCATAATCGTCGAACAGCGCACGGCATTCGGGGCGGCGAATGCGGCCTAGAAAAACAAAATGCAGGGTGAGGCTCACAGCAGCCCGTACTTTTTGCGTTTTTCGAGGAGGGTCTTGCGGCTGATACCGAGGATTTCTGCCGTGCGTGAGATTTTGTATCGCGTGGCTTCGAGCGTGGCGGCAATGGCTTCTTTTTCGAGCTGCTCCAGGGAGCGGAGGTTGCCGGGAGGCGCGCCCGGCCGCGCCGCGGAGCGAACGGACTCTGGAAGGTCGGACACGCCGAGAACGTCGTGCTGGGCAAATACGAGGGCGCGTTCGAGCGCATTTTTCAATTCGCGCACGTTGCCGGGCCACGGATAGGCGGCCAGAGCGGCCTGCGCGTCCGCATCGAGGCGTGCTTCGGGCCTGCCGTGAACGGCGCCCAGGCGGCGGAGGAGATGATCGGCTAGCGGCAGGATGTCCGCGGGGCGGTCGCGAAGCGGCGGCACTTCGATGGCGAGCACGTTCAGACGGAAAAAAACGTCCTCGCGGAAGCGGTGTTCAGCCACGGCGCGCTCCAGGTTCGAATTGGTGAGGGCCACAATGCGCGCTTCCATGCGCAGTGATTCCGTGCCGCCCAGGTGTTCAAAACGACGCTCTTCGAGGACGCGAAGGAGTTTTGCCTGAACGGGAAGACCGAGCGCGGCAACCTCATCGAGGACGAGAGTGCCGCGGCCGGCGAGCTCCATACGGCCGCGCTTGGATTCCACGGCGCCGGTGAAGGCTCCGCGCTCGTGGCCGAAGAGCTCCGATTCGACGAGCTCCGGCGGAAGGCTGGCACAGTCGATTTTTTGGTAGGGGGCGTCGCGTCGCGGTCCGTGTTCGTGGATAAACCGCGCGAGCTGGTCCTTGCCCGTGCCGCTCTCGCCGGTGATAAGCAGGATCGTGGTGGCGGGAGCGACGCGTTCCGCCAGTTCGAGCACACGGCGTGAGACGGCGTCCACGGCAATCCATTCGACGCGGGCGTCGTTCATGCGGAAGCGGCCCCATCGCGAAGCGAGGAATCGTCGCGCCCGGCAGGCAGGTCGGGAACGTCGACCCGGGGCGCTTTCCGCCACAGGCGTTCGATGTCGTAGAACAACCGGGCGCGCTCGGAGAACACGTGGACGACAAAGCGTCCGTAGTCGAGCAGAACCCATTCCGCGGAATCGTAGCCTTCGCGATGGAGCAGGCGTGCACCGGCGCGGGCGAGCGTCTCCTCGACGCCGTCGGAAATCGCCTGCACCTGCCGCTGGCTGAATCCCGTGCAGATGACGAAGGCCCCGGTAAACGCGCCGAGCCCGGAGAGATCAAGCACGGTTATCCCGGCAGCCTTTTTCTCCTGCGCCGCAGCCACGACGCTGCGAATTTCCGCGCTGCGTTCCATCAATGGTAGAGGGCCTGGTTGCAAATGTATTCCTCCACAGCGGCCGGGACGAACGAGCGGATCGAAAGCCCGCGAGCGGCACGGCTCCGAATCTCGGTCGAAGAAACGTCCACGTGGACGCTGGATATCAGATGCACGGTCGAACGGCGGAGGCGCAGTATTCCATGCGACGCGGAGCGACGTGCGCCGGCGCCCGAGGCCAGCAGGCCAGGGGGCAGCGCCTCACGGAGCGTCTCCAAGCGGAAGCCCGGGCGGCTGACGACGATAAAGTCGCAGGAGTCGAGCAGTGCTTCAGGCTTGCGCCACTTGCCGACGTCCAGGAAGGCGTCCGCGCCAATCAAAAAATAAAGATGCGCGGAGCGGGGCAGGCGTTTCCGGTATGCGCGCACGAGATCCACGGAATACATCGTAGTATGTCCCGAAAAATCAGGGCCCGCTTCCGCCAGGGACATGCTGAGGCGCGGCTGTCCCGCACACGCCAGCGCCACCATGGCGCAGCGATGGGGATAGGGGCTGAGCGGCGCGCGCGACTTGTGCGGCGGGCACCCCGCAACCACGAAATGCACGGCTTCGACATGGAAACGGTCGCGGGCCGCGCAGGCCGCGGCCAGATGGCCTCGGTGCACCGGGTCGAAGGTCCCGCCAAAGATGGCGAGCGAGCGGACGCGGAGCGGAGGGGAGGAAAACGCAAGGGTCACGCGCTCGTCCCTCCAGTGCGCAGGGTGCGCGCATCCTGACTCTCCACCGGAGAGGCGGAGACGGGCTCGTCTTGCCGCGGGAGCGATTCGAGCGCAGTGGCCATGGCCCGAACCAACATATGAACACCTTCGCCCGTGGCCGCTGAAATGGCGTGGAACGGGTAGGCATGCGACTGGGCGTACGCTCGGAGCGCGTCGAGGGCCGTGCGATCTGTGGCCGCGTCAAGTTTCGTGGCTACCACAAGAAAGGGTTTCTCCGCCAGCGACGTGCTGGAAGCGGCCAGTTCGTGGCGCACGACTTCGAAATCGTGCACGGGATCGCCGGGAGTTGCGCCGCTGACGTCCACCAAGTGCGCGAGCAAGCGGGTGCGTTCAATGTGGCGCAGGAAGCGGATGCCCAGGCCGGCGCCTTCGTGCGCGCCTTCAATCAGCCCGGGAAGGTCTGCCACGACGAAACTGCGGCCAGTGCCGGGCCGCGGACCGTCCACGGAAACCACGCCGAGATGCGGCTCCAGAGTGGTGAATGGATAGTCCGCGATTTTCGGGCGCGCGGCGGAAATGCGCGAGATGAGCGTGGATTTCCCGGCGTTCGGCAGGCCGATGAGGCCAACATCGGCGAGCAGGCGCAACTCCAGGCGCAGATGGCGTTCCTGGCCGGGTTCGCCATCCTCGAATTCGCGCGGAGCCTGGTGCCAGGGTTTTGCGAAATGCTGGTTGCCTCGGCCGCCGCGTCCGCCGCGCGCGGCCACAAAGCGCTGGCCTGGCGCGTTGAAATCGAACAGAAGCTCGCCTGATTCGTCGTCGTAGACAAGCGTGCCGACAGGAACATCGAGAGCCGTGCCGTCTCCGGACTTGCCGTGGCAGTTCGAGCCTTGGCCATGACGGCCGGATTCGGCCCGGAACTCGCGGTTGAAGCGGAAGCGGAGCAGCGTGTTTTCGTTGGGAGTGGAGACCAGCGTGATGCTGCCGCCCGCGCCGCCGTCTCCGCCCGAGGGTCCGCCGCGGGGGACGAACTTCTCGCGTCGAAACGCGACGCAGCCACGGCCGCCGTCCCCGGCCTTCACGTAGATGCGGGCTTCGTCAACAAACACGGAAGATGGTCTGCCGTTCCAGGAAGAGAATATGACACGCCAGGGGGAAAACCGGAAGCGCCGGTGGCTGGAGCAATTGCCAGCTAACCGGCAGGAGCCTCGGCCGGGTCCACGCTGATAAACCGGCCCATGCGGCCCTTATCCTCGAACTTGACGATGCCGGTGATTTTGGCGAAAAGCGTATCGTCCTTGCCGCGACCGACATTCCTGCCGGGCTTATAGCGGGTGCCGCGCTGGCGGACGAGGATGGAACCGCCGCTAACCAGTTGGCCGCCGAACCGTTTCAAGCCCAGTCGCTGCCCCTGCGAGTCGCGCCCGTTTGTTGAGGAACCGCCGCCTTTTTTGTGCGCCATGGGATCCGCCTCAGAGATGAATATCGCCGACCACGACGGCGGTGAGATTCTGCCGGTGGCCACGCTGGATTTTGTACTGCCTGTTTTTCTTGTACTTCAGTACGGTGAGCTTGGGGCCGCGCGTCTTCGCCACGATCTTGCCGGACACGGTGGCTTGGGCGGCGGCTTTGCCGGTGACCATCTTGTCGCCGGTGCGCACGGCCAGAACTTCGTTGAACTCAACCGCATCCCCCACCTTGCCGGGGAGCGTCTCGACTTCTATACGGTCGCCGGGGGACACACGATACTGCTTCCCACCGGTGCGAATCAGGGCATACATGGAGCCTCCAGGGGAGAATGCGAAACCAACATTATAAAAGGCAGGCCGGAGCGCCGTCAATGCGGACTTCGTGGCTGATGTGCGCTCACGAGGCTGGGATTGACAATCCGCGCAGCCCGGAATCAACGACTCGGAGTGCGCTGGATGCGCAACTCAGGAGTGGTAGGGAAGTCAGACCATCACTGGAATCAGAAAGAGAGCGGGCGGGCAGCTGTACCGGAACGGTACGACTAGGAAACCTCTTCGAAACTCCGTTCGGATATGGTCTTGACAGGATTCAGAACGACTCGCAGACTCAATGCCGGTGTGGTATTTTCTTTTCGAGGGACCCTGACGCGACACGAGTTCGTTTTCGGGCGCGTTTCCCTTCGGCCTGTGTGTCTGGTGGCTAGCCGAACCCCCACGATTGTCTCTGCGCTTCTCTTTGCCGCGATTTTGGCCTTTGCAACCAATGCGGCGGCGCAATCGGCAGAGGGGAACGGGGGACAAGGCATTGCCACGCAGTCCACGCGAACCAGCCAGACTACCACAATTCTTTCCTCGGGTGCTGGCGATGGTTTGGGCGAATACCTGATCGGGCCAAACGACCTGCTTTCCATATCAGTTCTCGAATCTCCGGACTTGACGCGCGACGTGCGCGTGGATGCGGATGGCAATGTGGGACTGCCGTTGCTCGCCGATCACCCGCACGTGGCGGGGCTATCCCTCACTCAGGCGGAAGCGCTCTTGAAGAAGAAGTATCAAGAGGCGGGGATTCTGAACGACCCCAATATTACGGTCACCTTGAAGGAGTTGGAGAGCAAGCCGGTGACGGTTTCGGGGGCCGTGCGGCAGCCTGGGGTATTCCAGGTGAGCGGCAGTGTTCGCCTGCTCCGGCTCCTGACCATGGCCGGCGGTCTTGCAGAAAATTCCGGCACGGTGGTGCAGTTGATCCGTGAAGAAGCTACGGGGCCGGAGCACATTACCGAAGTGAAAGTGGCGGACGTGCGCCTGGGCCTGGACGATGCGAACATTGTGGTAAAGGGAGGGGACATCGTCAATGTTCCCCCCGCAGGGGCGGTATATGTACTCGGCGCGGTAAACCGGCCGGGGCGTTATCTGCTCCCCTCAGACTCCGAACAGACAACGGTCCTGAACATCCTGGCCATGGCGGAGGACGCGAAACGGACCGCAAAGCTGTCGCATTCCGTGCTGATTCGAAAGAAAGGAAATTCGGGGGAAGTCGAACAGATACCCCTGGATTTGAAGAAGATCGTGGCGCAGCAACAAGCCGACATCGTTGTGCGGCCGAATGACGTTTTATTTGTGCCCGAAAGTACGGCGAAGCGAGCGTTTACGCGGGGGCTTGAGGCTGCGGTGCAAATCGCCACAGCGACGGCGATCTACGGCGCTATCCCGTAGGATTTTGAGCGTCAGGCCGGCGCTCCCGGGAAGCGGAGCGGCCGGTGGGGAGTGGGGTGGATGGACCCGCAAAGACCAAACGGGTCGTTACGAGGGGGCGGGGACGGAGGAGAGCGCAAGCCTGGCAGCGCGCTGGAACGCACAGTGCGCATCGGCCCGGGCGCTCTTGTCTCGGACTCGGGGAGTTGGCGGTCTACGCTGCCCGCAGCGATTCCAGACCAACTGACGGCCGCGCTGCCCCTGCGAGACCTGCTCCGGATTCTGCATAAGCACCGGCTGATGATCGCCGCGGTTGTGGGGGTGATGGTGGCGGTCGTGGCGGTGGTGACGTATCGGATCAAGCCTGTGTTTGAGGCCGCGGCGCGGATCGAGATCAACGGCGAGACGCCGGATCTGACCAACCTTCGCGAGCTATTCCTGCAGATGCCAACCACTGAGGACTACGTGCAAACGCAGGTGCGCATCCTGCAAGGCGACGATCTGGCTATGCAGACGGTGCGCGCGCTGCGCCTGTATGAAGACCCGCAGTTTGCGGTGCGGCCTACGGGCAGTGATACGAACGCTCCATTCACCTCTGCGGAGGAACTGCGGCTGATTGAGGCATTTCACCGGCATCTCAACGTGGGCGTGCTGCGGTCGAGCCGGCTGGTGGAGGTGCGGTTCGACAGTACAAACCCGAAACAGGCCGCGGACGTAGTGAACACGCTGTCGGACCTGTATGTGGAGAACAATTTCCGCAAGAAATACGAATCGGCGATGCAGGCCTCCGACTGGATGGCCGAGCAGATGCGCGAACTGAAAGTGAAGATGGAACAGTCGCACGAAGCGCTAATCAATTACGAGCGTGACAACCAGATCTTCGCCTTGGACCAGGGCCAGAACGTGACCGTGACCAAACTGGGGGACCTGAACAAGGATTTGACAGAAGCGGAAGCGGACCGCATCGCGAAGGAATCGCAATACCAGCTGGTGAAAACGCACCGGCTGGGGGATTTGAACGCGGTGGTGCAAAATTCCGTGCTTCAAAACCTGCAGCAGCAGCGCCTGCAGGCCGCCAACGCGCTCGCGGAGGCGCGGGTGAGCCTCGGCCCGAAACATCCCCGTGTGGTGCAGCTCGAGCGGCAACTGCAGGAGCTGGATTCGCAGATTCAGAGCCAGGAGCAGGTGGCGGCGAGCCGGATTGAGAGCGATTACCAGGCGGCGATGAACAAGGAGCAATTGCTGCGGAAGGCGTTTGACCAGCAGAAGAACGAGGCGAACTCCCTGAATGCAAAACTGGTGGAATACAGCCTTCTGCGGAGGGATTACGAGACGAACCAGCAGCTGTATGAAGGGCTGCTGCAAAGGTTGAAGGAAGCCGGAATCTCGTCCGGCCTGCGCTCGAGCAACATCCACGTGGTGGACCGCGCGCGTCCTCCGATCAATCCCATCCGCCCGCGGAAATCGCTGAACCTGATGCTGAGTCTCATCGTAGGCGTCGCGCTGGGGTGCGCGTTGGCGCTTTTCAACGAATATTTGGACAATTCCGTAAAAATTCCCGAGGACGTGGAACAGCTTGTCAACCTTCCGGTACTGGGAATTATCCCGGCCGTTGCCAGCGTGATGTCGTACGCGGCCAGACGGAGGTCGCTGCCGCAAGCGGCGGCGACTTCGGGATCAACGAGCGAGCTGGCCACGGTATCGCAGCCGCAGTCCGTGGTGTCGGAAGCGTACCGCGCGCTGCGGACCTCGATTTTGCTGTCGACTTCGCGACACGCGCCTCAGTTGATCCTGATATCGAGCGGGCAGCCGCGCGAAGGGAAGACAACCACGGCGTTGAACCTGGCGATCACGCTGGCGCAGCGCGGTGACCGCGTTGCGCTGATCGACACGGACTTGAGGCGTCCCCGGATTCACAGGTCGTTCCAGATGTCGAACGACCGGGGGTTGAGCTCATTCCTTACCGGCCAGGCGGCCCCGGACGAACTGGCGCGTCCTGTGCGGCAAGTGCCGAACCTCTATGTGATTACGTCAGGGCCGACGCCTCCAAACCCCGCAGAACTGCTGAGCTCGGAACCGCTGGAAGCGCTGTTTGCCGAGCTGCGGCGTCACTTCGATTTTATCGTGCTGGATTCTCCGCCGGCCATCAGTGTGGCGGACAGCATGATCCTGGCGGCACACGCAGACGGCGTGATGCTGGTGGTGCACGGCGGAGTGACCACACGCGAGACGTTGAAGCACACCACGAAACTGATGAACAGCGTGAACGCTCGAATCCTGGGAATCGTGCTGAACAACGTGGACGTGCGCTCCGTGGATTACAAGTATTACTACACGAATTACTACGGCGACTACTACCGCCACCTGCTCGATGGCCATGGCTATGGGTATGGGCACGAGGAGCAGGCGGAAGGCCGTGGGGAGTCTCGGGCAAGATCGTAACGCGGGGAGCTGCGGGCCGCGGGGAAGACTGCAGTGGTCGAAGTCCCGAAGAGGGTGCAGACCGGGCGGCGGCCCGGAGTACCTTGGTGCTCGCGGAGCCAGATGCATAGTAGGTTCGCCGTTTCCCGCCCGGGGCGGCCGGAGAATTCGCTGACGATTCATGGAACTGGTCCTGGAAGGCTGGCCGGGCAGAATCCTGGCCGCGGCAATCGCCGTGGCTGCCACGGTAGCCTTGTCGGCCGAACTATGGAAACACGCAGAGGCGCAACGACTGGCACAGGAAGGAAGTGTAACGAGCCTGGAGCGGGCCCTGAAGTTGGAACCCCGGAACGCGGATCTCTACTGGCAGCTGGGTCGGACGGAACTGTTCTCGGAGACCGGCAACTCGGCCGCAGCTGTGGCAGCGCTGGAGCAGGCAACGGCAATGGATCCGCATTCGGGGACGTACTGGGTAGACCTTTCCGAGGCGCGTGAAAACGCCGGCGACATGGCTGGCGCGGCACGCGCGCTGGATTCGGCTCGGGCTGCGGAACCCCGCACGCCGCGGATGTTGTGGCAGTCAATGAATTTTGCACTGCGGAGCAACCAGACGGGGCACGCGCTGGAGCTGGGTCGCGAATTACTGGCCGAGGCGCCGCCCTACACGGCGCGAGTGCTGCCGCAGCTTTCGGAGGTAACGGACCTGAGCTCGTTGATCGCCACGATCCTGCCGGCAGACCGCCAGGCCATTGACGATATTTCGTCCTATTTGAGTGTCCGCAGGGACACCAATTCCGTCTCGGCACTCTGGAACCGCGTGACCGCCACAGGAATAGCGCCTTCCAATTTTAATTTGCAGCGGCTTTTGGACTCTCTCATCGGACAGGGCGAAGGAGAACTTGCGCAACGCATGTGGGCGGATTCCATCCATCGCGGGTGGATTGCCGGTGATGAAGAAAGGCTAAAAGATCCGCTCTACAACAGCGATTTTCGGCGGCCGATGCTGGGTTTTGGTTTTGACTGGAAAGTGGTCCCTCAGGAAGAGGTCTCGGTTTGGGTGAGCGATGAAGGTCCGATGCCCGGTGAAGCGTGTCTGTGCGCGGATTTTACCGGGCGGTCGCGGGGAGGATACTCCCACGTTTCTCACCCTGTGGCCGTGCAGCCTGGCGTCGATTATCTGCTTACGGCAAAAATGCGTGTTCGCCACATGGGTACCCGTGCAGGTGCATTTCTCACGGTCTTGGGAGTGGGGGCGGCGGGGCAACCTTCGGTCTCGACAAACCATGTGACGGGAAGCACAGGGTGGGAGGACATCTCCGCTGAGTTTGCGGCCGGTCCGGAAACGCGCCTCGCGCAGGTGGTTCTGGTGCGACCGGGAGTGAGCGCAGACGAGCCGCCCGCCAGCGGGCAAGTGTGCTTGGCGGAAGTGCAGTGGCGGCAAACGCAGTCGGGTGTGCACAAGATGGGGACGGATGCAACGGCACCGGCCGGCGCGGGAGGCCCGCGATGAGCGTGCTCATCAGTCGCGCCGACGCATGGGCTCTGCACGAGGAAACCACGGCGATGACTCTGGCCGGACGGCTGGCAGCCGGAGGGGTGTGCGCGGTTCTCATCGCCGCACCGCTGGCATTCGGGGCCACAACGAGAATCGCAGCGTTGGTTCTGGTGGGCGCCTCGTGGTGCATGTTGCTTCTCTGGTTGCTGGACGGAATGCTGCGAGGACGCGTGATGGTTCTGGGACATCCCATGGCCCTTCCGGCACTGCTGTTGCTCGCATTTACAGTGCTGCACTGGGCGACGGGCATTTCGCCGGCTCCGGTGTTGAGCGAAATCGAGTGGCTGCGATGGGTCGGATACATAGCGCTGGCGGTGGCAGCCGCGGGGTGTTTCGACACGCCCGCCCGGCTACGGACATTCTGCGCTGCCCTGGCTGTTGCAGGGTTCTTGATTGCAGCCATGGGAATTGCGCAGTATCTGACGGCGGATGGGAGGTTGTACTGGACCTGGAAGTTGGAGAACGGCGGCCGGATGTTCGGCCCGTATGTGAACCGAAACCATTTTGCCGGGTTGATGGAATTGTGGTGCCCTCTGGCGCTCGGCATGGCACTGCTGCCGGGCCACCGTCTGGCTCAGCGCTGGTTCTGGAGCCTGCTCGCAGTGGTCATGGGCGGGGCGGTGATGCTCTCCGGTTCCCGAGGCGGCGCAATTTCATTGGGGTTGGCGGTAGTGGCGTTCGCCCTGCTGGTGGCCGGACAGCGCGCGGGGAAGCGGGTTGTGGTGTGGCTGCTCGTGGCAATGTTTGCCACTGGCGGCACCGTGCTGGCGCTGGAACGGGGAGAACTGTTGGAGCGCTATGAATCTGTGCTGAGGCCGAATCAGTTCCAGCAGGAAGATGCGGCCGCCTACCGCATCGGAGCCTGGAAGGATACCTTTCGGCTGATCCGCGAAACACCCGTCATCGGAAGCGGCCTGGACACGTTCGCGACTCGGTTTCCCGCAGCGCGTTCCTTTGCCACTGACCTGGTGTGGACGCACGCACACAACGACTTTCTTCAGTTCCTGGCGGAGACGGGTGTGATCGGCGGGCTCCTCGCCGGATGGATGTTGTTTGCGGGAAGCCGCGAGGCCGCGCGCAATCTGCGGCGCACGAGCGGCACCGCAACGGGAGCACTGCTTGCTGCGCTGGCGGCCGGCTGCATCGGGTTTATGGCGCATGGATGGCTGGATTTTAATTTTCACATTCCAGCGAACGCATCGAGTTTCGCCGTTCTGGCTGCGCTGGTTGCGGCGCGGGGCTGGGACGAGGCGTAAGAATCTTGTAGTCAATCGGTTACGACGTTTCTCGAATGTAACCGAAAAGGCGGAGCTGTATTTTCATTCTCAAATTTCGAGCCTACATATCTCTCCCGGAAGGAAGGAGCCATCCCTTTCGCGAAGGATCTTGATTCCGCCTCGCGGTGGTATGCCATCTACACGCGTTCGAGATTTGAGAAGCAGGTGGCGGAACAAATCGAGCGCAAACGGGTGCCTGTATTTCTGCCGCTGCGGTTGGAAGTGCATCGCTGGCAGGACCGCTATCAGAAAGTGGAAGTTCCCATGTTCCGCGGATACTTGTTCGCACAGTTCGCGACGAATTCTGCGGACCGCACTGCCATTCTGAGCACGGCGGGGGTCGTGCGCATCGTGGGCTTCGGCCAGGAGTACACGGAAGTGCCCGGAGAACAGATCGAGGCGCTACGCCGGCTGGCGGACGAGCGAGTGCTGCTCCATCCACACCGCTATCTGCGCATCGGGCAAAGGGTGAAAGTGGCTAGTGGTTCGCTGGCAGGCATGGAAGGAATTCTGGTTCGCATCAAACGGCGGGAGCGGCTGGTGATCGCAGTGGATGCGATCCAGCAGGCCGTGGCCGTGGAGCTGGCCGGCTACGAGGTGATTCCGCTGTAGAGAGCCAGGACGTATTCCTCGACCAGGGCAATGGGCACAGAAACGAATCCGGTAAGCGGAGTGATTGCGGTAGCCGGGAGCACGCCGGCGGCCGGAGGATTGCACCCGGCATTGCACGCCGTGCCGGTGAAACGGATCGCTCCGCCGGGGAAATGGTTCTCGTGGAACTTGAGGGAACTCGCGGATTATCGCGAGTTGCTCTACTTCCTGGTGTGGCGTGAGATCAAAGTGCGCTACAAACAGACGTTGATCGGGGCTGGCTGGGCAATCATCCAGCCGGTCGCGAGTATGGCGGTATTCAGCCTGTTCTTCGGACGGCTTGCAAAAATTCCTTCCGGCGGCTTGCCCTACCCTTTGTTCTTCTACCTGGCGCTGCTGCCGTGGACATATTTCGCGGGCGCGCTCACCGGCGCCACGAACAGCGTGGTGGAAAACCAGCGGGTGATCACGAAAGTGTATTTTCCGCGGGTCCTTCTGCCGCTCTCCGCGGTGATTTCAGGCCTGTTGGATTTTACAATTGCGTTCTTGCTCCTTGTCGGAATGGCGGTCTATTACCGGGTGACTCCGGGGCCATGGCTTGCGTTCCTGCCCCTATTCCTGTTGTTGGCGGTGCTCACGGCGCTCGGTGCGGGACTGTGGCTGGCAGGCTTGAATGCGCTCTATCGGGATGTGCGCTACGTAGTTCCTTTCCTGGTGCAATTTTGGCTGTTCGCCTCGCCGGTGGCGTATCCCTCGAGCCTGGTGCCGGCAAAGTGGCGGGCACTGTACGGACTGAATCCGATGGCTGGAGTGATAGACGGTTTTCGTTGGGCAGTAACCGGTGAAAATCCGCCGAGCGTGGGATTGCTTGCCGTGTCTGCAGTGGCTGTGGTGGTAATGCTGGTGGCGGGGCTTTGGTTTTTCCGCCGGATGGAAGCGACCGTGGCGGACGTGGTCTAAAACAAAGCGCGGACCGGACGTGTTACCCGGGCCGCGGAACTCCGATGGCGACTGCAGCGATTCGCGCAGATGGGCTGGGAAAACGCTTCCGGCTGGGTGAGCGGGAACGGTATCTCGCGCTGCGCGACGTGCTGGCACGCGCCGTCACTGCGCCATTCCGGCGGCGGCCGGCCGCCAATGGGAACGGGAACGCACACATCTGGGCCCTGCGAGACGTGACGCTGGAAGTCGGCGAAGGCGAGACCATCGGAATCGTGGGGCGCAACGGAGCGGGAAAATCCACGCTGCTCAAAATCCTTGCGGGCATCACACTGCCCACGAAGGGCAGTGCGGAGGTGCGGGGCCGGGTGGGCAGCCTGCTGGAGGTGGGAACCGGGTTCCATCCGGAACTCACCGGGCGCGAGAACATTTATTTTTCCGGTTCGATCCTGGGGATGAGGCGGCGGGAAATTGACCGGAAGTTCGAGGAGATCGTCGCCTTCGCGGGAGTCGAGACCTTTCTCGAAACCCCGCTGAAGCACTACTCGAGCGGGATGCAGTTGCGGCTGGCATTTTCCGTGGCGGCGCACCTGGAGCCCGAAGTTCTGCTCGTGGATGAGGTGCTGGCCGTGGGCGACCTGGAATTCCAGAAGAAGTGCCTGGGGAAAATGGAAGAGGTCACACGCGGCGGGCGCACGGTGCTATTCGTGAGCCACAATATGGGCGCCATCCGCAGGATCTGCACGCGCGGCGTGTGGCTGGACGGCGGCGCGGTGCGCATGACCGGAACAGCGGCGGAATGCGTGGACGCCTATGCCGCGAGTGTGGAGGCCCCCGAAACCGGCAGTGGAATATTCGATCTTCGCGAGAGGAAGGATCGCTATGGCACCGGCTCCGTCAGGTTGCGCGAACTGCGGCTGCTGGACAGCGACCATCGGCCCAGCGCGAGCGTGGAGTTTGGCGAACCATTCACGCTTGTGTTCGACATCGAATGCGTACGCTCGACGCCGTCGTGTTACGTGGGAGTCACGCTGCTCTCCTCGGACGGCGCCAGCGTTCTGAGTTCGCATCATTACGATTCGGCGGAGATGCGCGCTCTGGTTGCGGGAACGCGGCACACTCTTTCTTGCCAGTTTTCGCCAAACGACCTGAAGCCAGGGCGCTACTCGTTGCAGGCTGGCGTTCTCGATTACGCAACGTGGGAGTGCGTGGATCTGTTTTCTTCGGCAGGGGATTTTACGGTGGAGGTGGGTTCGGGGCGATTCGGCCGGCTGGCGGACGGACGGCCTGGCTACGCCCAGCCGAATCTGTTGTGGAAATGGGAGTGAACGGGCATCACGCCGGGTTTCACTGCTGGTACGCTGCCAGCCGGGAGGAGGCGCTCCGAAAGGGCGAGTACCTCTGGTCTCTCTACGGCGGCTACGCCAGAGAAGGACCGATCGTTGATTTGGGCTGCGGAGAAGGCGCACTGCTGTTGTGGCTGAAGGAGCACGGCCGTGGAGCAGTGCTGGGGGTGGAGTCGAATCAGGAACTCTGCGGACTGGCACAATCCTGGGGCGTTCCTGTGGTGCGTACGGATCTTCTGGAATATGTCCGCGGCAACGGCCACGAGCCCGCTCTCTACTTCTACTTGGATGTGATCGAGCACGTACCGTTCGAAGTAAACGAGGAGGTGTTTCGAAGCCTCCCGGTGGGCAGCCGGATCATCGTGCAGACGCCGAACACGAATTCCGTGCTCGGCCACCAGTTCTATCTTCAAGTGCCGTCCCACCTGGCGCCCTATTCGCCGCATGTGCTGCGCGGGATGCTGGATCGCTTCGGGTACACGGTCGTGGCGGAAGGGGGGATCGGCGATCGCCCGCCCACATGGAAGAACCGGGTCCGCGCGGCGCTGCTCCGCCGTGTGCTGGGCCTCGACCCCGCACTGCTCTGGGGCGGCGGAAACTATTTTGTCGTTGCTGACCGCGTGAGGAATCTCTAGCCACCACGGTGCGCATCAGTCCATGCTGACTCTATTCACTACTCCGAAGCCGTTTCGAGGGCACATCGGCACGATTCAGCGCAACGCGCTGGCGAGCTGGACCCGGCTGCGTCCCGGCGTGGAAGTGATTCTGTTCGGCGACGACGAAGGAGCGGCAGAAATCGCGCGCGAGCTGGATATCCGCCACATCCCTGAAGCACCGCGGCATCCCTCCGGCTTCAAGTATCTGAACGCATTCTTCGCGCACGCCCAGCAAATCGCGCGAAATCCGATTGTTTGCTATGCAAACTGCGACATTATCTTCCTTCCGGACTTACTGGAGGCAGTGCGGCGCGTGGCGGAGTCCATGCCGCGGTTTTTGATGCTCGGCCGCCGCACGGACCTGGATCTCGCCGAACCGATCTCGCTCGACGAAGCAAACTGGTCCCTCATGCTTAGCGACCGCGCTTCGCGCGAAGGCCGGCCGCGGCCGGGACAGTGGATCGACTACTTTGTTTTTCCACGCGGCTTCTACGAGTCGATTCCGCCATTCGTAATCGGCCGCGTGGCCTGGGACAACTGGCTTGTCTGGCGGGCACTGGACATGCCGGCACCTGTGGTCGATGCGACGGACTCGGTGCTAGCCATTCATCAGAATCACGACTACGCCTACCATCCCCAGGGAGCCACCGGTGTGTGGCAGGACGAGCTGGCGCTCCGCAACGTGGAGCTGGGCGGGGGATATCACTGGGTTGGAACCATAGACGACGCGACGTTCCGCCTCACGCCGGGGGGGATCCGGCGAAACTGGAAGCGCCATATCGCATTCGTCCGGCGGTCGGTGGCTCGCGCGACCTACGGCGGACTTTCGGCCTCATTGCGCGTGTCTCGACCGCTGCGGCATGCCCTGGGCATCCGCAAGGGCAGTCTTGAGTCCGTAAGAGCAAAGCTGGGCGCGTCGCGGAGCAAATCGTGAAGAGCATGCGTGTGCTCGTCACCGGATCCAGCGGGCTGATCGGTTCGGAAGCCGTCGAACATTTCGACCGCCATGGTCATCGCGTCACCGGAATCGACAACAATATGCGGCGGGTGTTCTTCGGTCCGGCGGGCGACACGCTGTGGAACCTGGAGCGGCTCAAGAGCATCACGCGGAATTTCCGTCCGGTCGATATCGACATCCGCGACCGGGAAAAGCTCGTCGCTTTGTTCAAAGCGGAGCGTTTCGAATTGGTGCTCCATTGCGCGGCGCAGCCTTCGCACGACAAGGCCGGCCAGATTCCCCTGCTCGACTTCGAGGTCAACGCCCTCGGCACGATCAATTTGCTCGAGGCGGCCCGGCAGTTTTCGCCGGAGGCACCCTTTGTCTTCCTGAGCACTAACAAGGTCTATGGAGACTCGCCGAACGAACTCCCGCTCGTGGAACGGGACACGCGTTACGACTACGCGCGCCCGGAAGACCACGAGGGGATTGATGAGAACTGCCGGATTGATCGGACGCTACATTCTCTGTTCGGTGCGTCGAAGGCGGCGGCGGACCTGGTGGCGCAGGAATACGGCCGCTATTTCGGAATGAACGTCGGGATCTTCCGCGGAGGCTGCCTCACGGGGCCGAATCATTCCGGGGTCGAGCTGCATGGTTTTCTCTCCTATCTGGTGAAGGTGGCTCTGAGCGGGAAGACGTACAAGATTTTCGGCTATAAAGGAAAACAAGTTCGCGACAACATCCACAGCCACGACGTGATTCGCGCCGTCGAAGAGTTCGCGCTCAGCCCCCGTCCCGGCGAGGTGTACAACATCGGCGGCGGGCGCGCCAACAGCATCTCGATCCTGGAAGCCGTGGCACGCATCGAGGAAATGACGGGGAAGAAAATTCGTTGGGAGTATCAAGAAGCACCGCGCATCGGCGACCACATCTGCTACATCACGAACCTGGGCAAGTTACAGTCGCACTATCCCAAGTGGAGCATTACGCGCTCGCTCAATGAGATTTTGAAGGAAATCGTGGCAGCGGAGACCGCGCAGCAGCAAACCGCCGCCCGAGCCTGAGTTCATGCGCAAACCTTACGTGACAGCGCTCATCGACACGTACAACCACGAGCGGTTCATCGCGGAGGCGGTCGAGAGTGTGCTGGCGCAGGATTTTCCGGCGAGCGAAATGGAAATTCTGGTGGTGGACGACGGCTCGACGGACCGTACCTCCGAGATCATCCGGGGATTCGGAGACCGCGTTCGCCTCATCCGCAAGGAAAACGCCGGCCAGGCTTCGTCCATGAACGCAGGCTTCGCCGAGGCGCAGGGAGAAGTCGTGGCGATGCTCGACGGCGACGATGTGTGGTTGCCGCACAAGATTCGCCGCGTGGCGGAGGAGTTTGAACGGTCGCCCGGAACAGTGGTCGTGTACCACCCGCACGACGCCTGGGTTCACGGCAGCACTCTCGTCGTCCAGGATCACAGCTTTTTCCCCGTTCACGGCCGTATGCCGCTCGAAGGAGAGGAACTTCTCCGTTATGGAAGCTACGGAACGTCGGAAATTTCACTGCGAAAGTCCCTCGCGGCGACGATGTTCCCCATCCCGGAGCGTATACGGATCTACGCGGATTCCTACCTGGTGCTTCTGGCGGTATTTGCGGGAGATGTGTTCGGAATTCCCGAAGCCCTCACGCGGTATCGCTGCCACGAGGATAACTTGGCTGCCTTCACCGCCCCCGACAAGGTCAGGTCGAAGCGCCGATGGGAGTGCTTCGCAGCAGCGGTCGCCGAATCGAAAGGATGGCTCGAAGCTCATGGCTTCGATTTGAGACGGCACGACATATTGGTACATGTTCGCCGGAATGAGCTCGTGGAAGAAATGTTGCGATATCTCTACTTGCCGCCCGCGCGGGCGGAGTATCTGAGGCATTTGCTTGATTTCCACCGGCTGTACCAGCCGCTCTGGACGCGGCGATACCGCGTCTATCATTACCTGCTCGCGTTGGTCGCTTTCTGTGCGGGGTATCCAAGATTCATGGAACTCAGGACGCGCTACCGCGGCGCAGGCCGGACCGTTCGTTTCCGCGAAGGACTCTTTCCCGTTCGCCGAGAAGAGGCCACAGTCCCGTGATGACGCCTGCGAAGATGCGCCTGAGGCTGAATGACCGGGCATTTTACGAACGTCTGTGGGGCGAGTTCCACGGGCCACTCGCCACACAGCTTGCCATCCACCGGAATTCGCGCCGGCCACTGCTGAAATTACTGGCTCGGCTGCTGCCGGAGGGCCGCGTGGCACGCATCCTGGAGGTAGGGTGCGGCACAGCAATTGACAGTTGCCTGCTGGCGGCTGGCAATCCCGGACTCGACGCGTACGCCTGCGATATTTCGGAGAAAGCCGCGCAGGTGGCGCGCACAAACGCCTCGGCAATGGGCATTGCACTCCGCACATTTGCCGGTGACCTGACCGCGCTCCCCTTTGCCGACGGCGCGTTCGACCTTGTCTTCAGCCAAGGGGTGCTGGAACACTTTCGTGATCCATCGCCGGCCATGCGCGAACAGGTACGGGTACTGTCTCTCGGGGGCGGACTGGTGGTGGATGTGCCGCAGAAGTTCAACGTCTATACGCTGCGGAAACACCAGTGCATGCGTGAAGGCACCTGGCCCTGGGGATGGGAGACGGAATACAGTGCAACCGAACTGCGCCGCTGGGCCCCGCAATATGGCTTGGAAGTTGCGGGATCTGTGGGCTGCCAGCACGGGAAGCTGGTGGACCGGTTGCTCATGCATCCTCACCGGACGCTGCAGCGGCTGCTTTCGCGGGGTAACGGCGATGGCGCCGGCAACGGCAACGGGTACCGCCCCGGCCCGGTCGCCCGCGGATGGGAAGCAATGTGGGACGAGGTCGACGCGCTGGTTGGTCCGTATCTCGCGATCAATGTGGCCGTCGCTTTCCGCAAGTGTTCCTGAAGGGCTCGTTCCGGAAACCTATCGGATGGCCGTGGTAGCGACTTCGATTGTTGTGGATCCGGCTGGTGCCGCGCGTTCTGAGCATCGTGCGGCGCGGCCGATGCGTGTGCTCTTCGTGGCGGGATTCAGAGGCGACCAGCGGACGGGCGCGGGAAACGCCGTGCTGTCGCTCGCCGACGCACTCGAAAAACGTGGCCATTCTGTCCAGACGCTTCTAGCAGAAGATTTTTCCGCGTCCGTCAGAGGGGGGAAGACCGCACGCATGCTTTTCCCCGTTGCGGCCGCTCGTCGAATCGCGCAAGACGCGGTGAAGTACGACGTGGTGGTCATCCATGAACCGTCAGCGGCTGTCTATACACTCGCGCGGAAATGGAACGCAGCGTTGCCGCCTTGCGTAGTGATGTCACACGGCGTCGAGCAGCGGTGCTGGGATGTAAACGGAGAACGGACGCACCGGTCGCTCAAGACGCGGATCGTGCATCCCTTCACCGAACTGTCACAGGCAAACTACTCGCTCCGCCACGCAGATGCCGTTGTGTGTCTGTCCAGCGAAGACGCGGAATACATCCATCGCCGGCTGGGAGTTCCGGCGGCGCGCGTCCACCGGATGAATAACGGTGTAGATGTGGAGCGGTTCCGCACCGAGTGGAGCTTGTCGCCGGAGTCGAAACTGCTGTTCGCAGGCTCTTGGATTCCTCGTAAGGGGACGCGTGAATTCGTCCGGTCCTTTGCGGAACTGCGCCGCTCGCGCCCCGGTCTTCGCGCGACAGTGTTGGGTTCGGGCCTTTCCCCGGACGCGGTACGTGCGGATTTCGCGGCCGGGGACCGCGCGGCCGTCGATGTAATGCCCTCCGTCAGCCGCGACGAACTGCCGGGACTGCTGGCGCAGGATCAGATTTTTGTCCTGCCATCCTTTTTCGAGGGCATGCCTCTCACCTTGCTGGAAGCCATGGCCGCCGGCCTGCCATGCGTTACCACGAACACTTGCGGCATGCGCGACGTGATTACGGATCACGAAAACGGAATGCTCGTTCCTCCCGGAGACGCCGCAGCGCTCACACCTGCGATTGCCGAGTTGCTGGATTCCGCCGCGCTCCGCAAGCGAATGGGTGGCTTGGCGCGTGAGTCTGCATGGCGGATCAATTGGGATTCCATCGCCGAATCATGGGAAACAATGCTGGCCGAGGTCTCGGACAGCAGGCCAATACGATTCGTACTCCAGGAGGGGCGGTGGAGCAACGACTTGGCGGTTGATCCCGGCGAGCGTTTAGCCGGCGTGCTCATCAGACTAAGCGAAGAGATCAAGCGCTCTCCCGAAGGCTTCCGGGAGATGGAGCAGTGGAGCGACCTGCGCATCGCCGGAAAGATCCTGGACCTGGGCTGTGGCACAGCCTGGAAAGCTGCGTTCCTTCAACGAGAAAACTCCAACTGCGTGGTAGCTGTGGATCGCGATTCCCGCCTGCTGCAATTCGGCCGGAAGCACTTTGGCGTGGAAATACTCGTGGAAGGGGATGCGTGCGAACTCGCGTTTCCTTCCGACACCTTTGACTGGGTGCTTGCCGTGGAAGTTGTGGAACACTTGCCGCGGCCGGATCGCTTTCTCAGCGAGATTTTGCGCGTACTCCGTCCGGGAGGAAAACTCCTGTTGACCACCCCGAACCGATTGCAATATCTGCGTCCATGGCGGCCACAATGGTTCTATCGGGCGCTGCGTCGACGGATTGTGCTGGAGCCTTCCCATGTTCGCGAATTCAGCGCAGCCGAACTCCGGCGCCTTCTTCCGGCAGGGCTTGAGATAGAAAGGTTGCATCATCGAGGCACGCTTTGTGGCTGGCCAATGAAGATCCCGATTGAGTCCGTGCCTGAACCCTTTCAGGGTTGGTGGGCACAGGGGATCGAAGTGTTGGCCCGGAAGGATAAGGAGCTTGGCGCATAAGGGAGCCATTCGCAGTCGGGCGCTCGCTTGGACCCAACGAAACTCCCGCGAGCTGAATTGGGAAATCGCCCGCGAACTCGGCGCGCTGGCCACGGCCCCCGGTGCCGCTGTGGCCGACATCGGCTGTGGCGCAAAGCCCTATCAGCGA